>CAYMWA010000048.1:0-22419 GCA_964393795.1 uncultured Roseivirgaceae bacterium | reverse complement strand
CACTGCCCATACGAAAAGCCCGTCGCCAGTAGAAAGGCGCAAAGAAACGAACCCAGGTAAGGAAATATCTGGTAAAGTCTTCTCATTCGGGCTTATTAGCAGTCAACCATTTGGTATATCAGTCGTCTATGGACCGAGGTAACCCCGCAATATACAGGTATTCAATCAATTTTATTTTAAAAACTGGCCTTCACTGTTGATCTTGATAAGGGCCATCTTTTGTTGGTTGTCGGCTAACCCCATCGTGCCCAGTACAAATATTCTCCCATCGGGTAGTTGCGTCACCGCAGCCCCAAAGTCATCTTTCGTTTCGGAGCCTAAAGTAGTCGACCACTTGATATTGGCGTTCTGGTCGATTCTTGAGAGCCAGATGTTCGTCGCCCCCGTAGACCGGACTTCGTTGCCGAGGATCAGGTAGCCAAACGGTCCATAGACGGAAGTTGCCGCGGCTACGCCCCGGATATTTCGCTGGAAAGGCAGCAAGTTATAGTAGGTTGCATCATTTTGCCAGCCCTGACTAAAGGTAAGCGAAGGGCGAAGCCGTGCAAAAAAGACGTTGGACAGTCCGACGTTATTCTTCGACGTACCAACGATAACATACCCGCCACCCATCTCGGCCGGAGCTGTGTCAACAAAATTGATTTCCGTGTCGTTGACGTTCAGCACATTTCCGGGATAGTGGACCCTGCCCACCGATCCTGATCCCTCCCGTTCGAAGTACAGCAGGCCCAATCGTTCGTTGGGATTTTGGCCCGTAAAGGCGCTGTTCGTATACCCAAAAACGTAAAACTGGTCCAGACCCGGCAGTTGGAACGCCCTGACACTCGCATCGAAATTCGAGCCGAAGCCGTTGATCACGGGCCCCCAATCGTTGGAAGGCAGCAGTTCAAAGTCGCCGTTCAGCCGCACGTTGTAGCTGTCGCCGAGGTCAGGATCAGGATCATTTACGAGGTTAAAGGTCGTTGTAAATTCAGTAGTTCCCGATACAAGAAAACCACCATCGGCGAGTGGCGTAACGGTTTTGGCGAAGTCATTGGCAACGGTTCCAAACTGGACACTATCGATGGGAGTGCCCTCCGGCGAAATCTTGAAAAGTTTGATATCCGACTGGGCATCCGGACCGGACCTGAAATCCGCCAGTAACACAAAGTTGCCATCGTCCGACCGATCAAGGTCCTTCGCATCCCAGATTGTCGTTCCTTCTTCACCTCGGATACGCCGCTCCCACAACACATCGCCCTTGTCGTCGACGCGAACGAGATAGATATCGGTATAAGCGGTTTCCTCATAGTTCCCGAGCAACAGAAACGTGCCGTCGTCAAGGGCGAGCATATCCACGCCTGACTGATTGCCATCACCGCCGTAGTACTTGATAAAGTACTGGATGTCGGGGTCCTCGACACTGCTCGCCGTATCACACCCCTGGCATGTCATCAGAACGAATGCAGTAAACAGACCGACTATGTTAAGGGGTTTCATTTCGACTTCCGCATTTTTCGTAATACACTTTTTGTCCGTGCCCGCTTCAATTCACGCGGCTTGTACAGGGGTCTGATATATCCAAAGGTGATCGCCAGGTTGTCAAGCCGAAAATAGTCGTCGACGTGTGCGTATTCCATGGCAGGCGCTGACGATAGTACCCATTCGCTTGTGGTCGGCTCCAGTTTCGAATTACCGTAGAGGTAGTCAGGGTCGACGACGTTGTTGAGTCCTATGCTATAGCGTGCTTCCGCAAAGAGAAAATCGAGTCCGAATTTATATTTAACGCCACCACCGAAGATGATCGCCTTGTTCAGTGTGGTCCGGCGTTTTGTGAAATCAAAATCAGGGCTTTGCACGGGCAATATGTCAATTTCGTCCCCCTCTCCTTCTACCTTGAGCAGCGAGATCGAGCCTCTGTCGCGAATAAGCCTGGAGACCGAGGCCCCAACATACCCATAGGGCCTGTACTTTCCGGCGTTATCGGTATAAGCGATCATGACGGGAACATTAACAGCGCTCTGTCGGTCAACCAACGTTTTGATGTCCGCATTGAAGTACCCTTCCGATTGCGCTTCATAGCTCGTTTGAAAGAAGTTCAATTCTGCACGCACCTGCAGATGGTCGTTGTAATTGTACGCGCCACCAACGCCGAAATTATATCCGGCCCGCAACGTATATTTCTCCCGTTCATCAATGCCGATATCATTGTCCAGGATCAGCCTCACAGGGGAGACGTTTCCTCCGCCACTGAAATACCATGAGAACTTTGGTGTTGCCGTAAACCGTTTGCTGAGGTAGACAATATCGATGGGATGCAATTGTTCTTCGGGGACAAACTCGGGATTGGCCGAAAGCACTTCAAGGTAGCTTCTTTCCGCGCCAATAGGATCATCCAACAAAAGGTAGGTTTGTGTGAGCAACAGATACGCGCGTTGTTTCTGCTCGCGCGTAAACGACGTCAAACATTCCTTGAGAATTCCCGGTATGCTGTAGAAGTGCCCGGCATTGAACTCCTCGTTGGCATAGGCAATTGTCTGCTCACAATCCCTCGTTTGTGACAAAGCGTATGGCGTCGCCAAGAAAAGGCAACAGGCAATCACCAAATAAAATCTTCCCTTACTAGTAATCATTGATCAGCAATCCAACACACGTGGGCTCGTATGGAATGTCATTCAGTTCTCCAACGTATTTTTCCCATTCATCTTTTGTCATGTTGCGGTTGAGGAGCGGGCATATTTTTTCCGCAAGTATCGAAGGATCGGTAGGCCACACCCGTATTTCCGACTCACTGCAAGCTGCGATGAGGTAATCGGAGTCATTTGTAAAGGCGATATCCCACACAAAGCCTCCGTTGTTTTGCATGTTGATGGGCAGGTCGCCGGGATTCGCCAGCACCCACATGAGCAACCGCTTATCGCTGCCCGCACTGGCCATCAACTCACCGTCCGGGCTGAATTCAATGTCGTTCACCCTGGATCGATGGCCGGAGAAGTGCCGCGTTTCGCCGGACTTCAGATCGTATAATCGCACCACGCCTCTGCCGGTTTCGACATCCTCTCCCCCATAAGCGATCCCGGATCCTGACGGTGTAAACCGAACGGCAAACAAGCGCGACGCGGTCTGATCGGCCACGGTGGTATACGTGTTGTTCTGTAAGTTGAAGAGGATGACCGTACCCCCTAAAGAAGCCCCTGCAAGTGTGGCACCATCCGGGCTGATGTCGATCGCCTTCAACTCAAACGGAAGGGTCGCAAGTAACGTCGTGGCACCTGAAACCGCATCAACGCGGTGGAGTGTCTTACCCGAACCTGATACGATAAACGCGTCCTGTCCCGGAAGGAAGGCAATGTCGTTGGTCGCGCCCTTGAGGTTGCGCGCCACAGCAGACGGCTTCGAAGTTGACGCACCCAGGTTATAGATCTGGACAAACGAAGAATCACTTCCATTGACAATGTAGCGGTCATCATCGCTGAGCGCGATCACTTTAGTGGGGTACGGATTGGAAAACCCGGTCGGCGCGTTGGTCAGGTTGTCAAAACTTCCCTTCATGATGCGCCCATCCGCGCCAGCGGTATAGAAGACGTTTTCGTCGTGTCCGAGCGCCAGTGAACGGATGTGCACGTGCGGCGGTCCTTGTGACTTGATAGCGTTGTAAGTCAACCCACTGACTTTTGTGAGTGAGCTGTAAAGTCCTTCGTAGATGTAGGGGTCATATACCTTACCCTCGTACCGTCGATGGAAATGATATCCCTGCATGGCGAGCAGTCCGGCGAGGTTGCTGTCGTCATTTTCCTGGACCGCTTTTGCCGCGAGCGACTGGGCGATAGCGAGGAAATATTGACGACGCGCGTCGTGGTAGTTCGCTTCGGCGCGGCTATACTGGATACGGTAGTTTTCCATCGCCTCGTTGGCAATGGCGGATTGTTTCTCGGCATTTTCCCGTTGAAAGTTCGCTTCCTGCAGGGCCTCCTCCGTTCGGAGGCGGGCCAGTTCTGCTTCCTGCAAAGCGATGCGCAGACGTTTGGCTGTGGCCACCAGCGAATCTTCCTTGACCTGGGCGAGCTCGAAATTCTTCACTGCCTCTATCCGGTTGTCTTCTGCAATTTGACGTTGGCGTTCAGCATTCGCCCGCTCGGTCTGTGCCAGCAGCGTCTGCTCATCGGCCCGGATTTTCTGTATATAGGAAAGGAGGAAGAAGACGATGGCGACGATAAAACCGGCGCCGAGCACGACAGCGGTAAGGCGCGTTCTACGAAGTACGCGTCGCTGCATCATCTCCAGGTTCTTCAGTTCCGCCTCGTACGTAATGCGGCTGGTGTCGAGGAAAACAATCGCGCGTTCGAAAGCCTCATCATAGCGCTGGGCCCATTCACGGGTCGGCTTTTGTTTCTTTTGCCAGTTCAATGCCAGCTGAAGGTCGGGCGGGCGCCATAATCCGGTTTTACCGATCTGATACATCGCCGCCGCATCCGAAAGCCGTTTGTACATCTGTGCAGATTCGAATTCCTCCTCTACCCAGGTGTTCAACCGCTTCCATATACGCATCAAACTTTCGTGTGAAAGCTCGATCATCGAATCGCCATTCAAGGGTACGCTAACGCCCGGCATAAGAAACGACCTGCCGGCTTTCCTGAAATGTTCGACGATATGGATTACATCCTGTTCATCCGCTTCGGCAAGCTTGGCGATCAGTCCGAGTCGGCCAGGGCGGCGCATGCCCTTGTTATCCTGGCTCTTCTCCGTGATAGTCTTGAAGAGGATTTCGGCAATTTCTTTCTCACGCATGGTGAGTTCGTCATACGCTTCGTTGGCGTGTTGCGAGAGCGCTTCGTGGATCTTTCCAACAGCATGATAGTGCCTCAGGTCCATCGGCTCCCCGCCTTCGCGGTTCGTAACCCAATAGTCCCAGGTCCGCATGAGTACATGCTGGAGGATTGGCAACTGATCCTGATCGTTGCCCACATCCGACAAAAGTTTTTTTACGAGGCGTTGGGAGATCCTGCCTCCGGCCACGGCAACCGGTCCTTCAATCACCATTTTCCGCTGTTCGCGGGTCATTGCGGGGACCAGGTAGTTGCTCTTGTTAATATATTCCGTGAGGTGGGGAAATACCGAGCAGTTGCCGATGAAATCCGACCGCATTGTCAGGGCGATGTACACGGGTACGTCCGTTTGCTGAACGGCATTCAGCACGAGGCTCACATACAACTGCGCCTCATCGCGGGCGCCCGGGTCTCCGGCTCTTTCGCGGAACCTGAGCAGTTCTTCGAACTGATCGATCAGGAAAAAGATGTTTTCGTCGGACTCGCTCTGCAGGTATCGCGAAACCTCTACCAACCCGCGCGGCCCGCTGCGCAACACCGAGTTGATGATCGCATTCTGAATTTCCCTGTCCTCTTCCGTGATGCGGTTCTGCTCGATCAGGTTGTCGACGATAGACTCCGCCAGGTTGTTGATAGGCGATGCCCCCGGCCTGGAAAGGACTGCGTTCCAGTTCGGCCCGGTATGTGTCATGAAGCCGCCGTAGAGGACCGGAATCAGGCCGCAATACATCAATGATGACTTTCCGCTTCCGGAGTAACCCATGACGGTGACGAAGCGGTGTTCAGAAAGTTTTACGAGAATTTCATCGGCTTGTCCCTCCCGGCCAAAGAAGAGATGGCACTCCTCGAGCGTGAACGGCCGCAGCCCCGGAAAAGGGTTTCCGCCCTGCAGGTTCATCTCGACAGGTGTCTCAGGTACAGGTGTGTCTAATTCCCCGATCTCCAGGGGTTGCTTTAACATAGCCGGCTCTTTGGAATATGAAAGATAGCGAAATGGGCAGCAAAATCATGAATGCCTGCCACAATCGTCAAAGAATCTTTTTTCCCTGCCTTCAGGCCAAAAAATACCTTACAAAGTAATTGAAAATCAGCGAAAAACAAAAGGGGCGCGCGGCCCCTTTTTTTCGATGTCATCGGTGTGGTATCTTCTATTTGACCTTCTCCACTATCGCTTTGAAAGCTTCAGGATGATTCATGGCCAGGTCGGCCAGTACCTTACGGTTGAGGTCGATACCGGACTTACGCAATTTCCCCACAAACTCGGAATACGACATACCGTATTCACGGACGCCGGCGTTGATCCGCTGTATCCAAATAGCTCTGAACTCTCTTTTCTTTTGCTTCCGGTCGCGGTAGGCGTATACCAACCCCTTTTCGATGGCGTTCTTTGCGACCGTCCAGACGTTCTTCTTACGGCCAAAGAACCCTTTGGCCTGTTTCATGATGCGCTTCCGCTTAGCCCTTGAGGCTACATTGTTTACTGATCTTGGCATTACTTTACATTTTTTGGTCGTTGGCGATCCACCTGTTGGCGAATACTTGCGGGCCAGAGACCGGGTTGAACATTAAACCATTAAGATTTTAAAGAACAAGCATTGCCTTGATGTTGTCCATATCTGACTTCTTGACCAGCGCATGGTGACTAAGTCTGCGCTTTTGCTTGGTCTCCTTTTTCGTCAGGATATGGTTCTTATAAGCGTGCTTGCGTTTGATCTTTCCAGTGCCAGTGATTTTGAATCGCTTCTTCGCACCGGATTTCGTTTTTAGTTTGGGCATTATAGTCGCTATTAAATCAATTACTTTTTTGCGGCTTTCGGCATGATCAGAATATTCATACGCTTGCCTTCCAGTCTTGGCATCGCCTCCACCTTGCCGTACTCCTCCAGTGCTTGCGCGAACCGAAGGAGCAGGATTTCCCCACGCTCCTTGTAGACAATGGATCGTCCGAAAAACGTGACCGTCGCCTTCACCTTGTAACCTTCCTGCAGAAAGGTGGAAGCGTGTTTTACCTTGAAATTAAAGTCGTGTTCTTCGGTGTTCGGCCCAAACCTGATCTCCTTGATGATCACTTTCTGGGTTTTGGCCTTGATCTCCTTCTGCTTCTTTTTCTGCTCGTACTTGAACTTCGAGTAATCGACGACCTTGCACACCGGCGGATCCGCGTTTGGAGATATTTCCACAAGGTCCAATCCCTGCTCGCGGGCCAGTTTAATGGCCTGCTGGATTGGATATATATCTACTGGAATATTTTCACCCACAACCCGTACACGTTGCGCGGTGATGCGCTCGTTTACTCGATATGGTTCTTCCGGTCGGTGAGGCCCGCGTCTGAAGGGCCTGTTAAAACTTGGTCTGCCGCTACTCTTATTGATACGCCGTTAATTTAAATTCAACAAAAAACAGGGTGCAAATATGGATATACTTTCGGTCTTTCACAAACGGCGCTGGTATTTTTAGTAAAACAACACCGGTCGCAACAGCCTGAATCTCTTTGTGATGCTGCCTCCGTCGACCACAGCCGCCCGGGTCGTCCTCCTATTCCGGAGCTGCGCATTCGACCTTGAAGCGGCTGACAAATTCTTCCAGCGACACGCTTCCCTGATCACCCTCGCCGTGCTTCCGCACGGACACCAGCTGCTCGCCCGCTTCACGCTCCCCTACAATCAGCATGAAGGGAATCTTTTTCGTTTCGGCATCCCGGATTTTCCGGCCGATTTTTTCGTCCCGGTCGTCCAAAATACCCCGAATATCCTCTGCTTTCAGCTTTTGATATACACTGGCCGCATAGTCGTTAAACCGCTCGGATATCGGCAGCACCGCGATCTGATCGGGCGCCAGCCAAAGCGGAAAGTTTCCGGCACAGTGTTCAATGAGCACAGCGACAAAACGTTCAAGTGATCCAAATGGTGCCCGGTGTATCATCACCGGCCGGTGTTTCTGGTTGTCGGATCCTACATACTCAAGTTCAAAGCGCTCGGGAAGGTTGTAGTCGACCTGGATGGTGCCCAGTTGCCAGCTCCTGCCCAGGGCATCGCGCACCATGAAGTCGAGCTTCGGGCCGTAGAACGCCGCCTCGCCTTTAACTGCCACAGTCTTCAGCCCCCGTTCATCGGCCGCCTCCTGAATTTCCTTTTCAGCGCGTTCCCACAACTCATCTTTGCCAATGTACTTCTCGCGGTTCTCTGGATCGCGGAGCGACACCTGTGCAGTGAAGTGTTCGAACCCCAGCGCATTGAACACGTGAAGTACCAGGTCGATCACTTTCACAAACTCGGTCTTTACCTGGTCGGGGCGACAGAAGATGTGGGCGTCATCCTGCGTAAAACCACGCACACGGGTGAGCCCGTGAAGTTCTCCACTCTGTTCGTAGCGGTAAACGGTACCAAATTCAGCGAGCCGGACCGGCAGATCGCGATAAGAACGCGGCTTGGTCTTGTAAATCTCACAGTGATGTGGGCAGTTCATCGGCTTGAGCAAAAACTCTTCCGATTCGTCCGGCGTATGAATGGGTTGAAAGGAATCCTTTCCATATTTCTCGTAGTGGCCGGAAGTGACGTAGAGCGATTTGCCCCCGATGTGAGGCGTCACCACGGGATCATATCCCGCCTTCACCTGCGCCCGGCGCAGGAATTGCTCCAGCCGCTCGCGAAGAATGGTTCCCTTCGGCAGCCAGAGCGGCAAGCCCATCCCGACTTTTTCGGAGAAGGCGAAAAGCTCGAGCTCTTTCCCGAGTTTGCGGTGATCGCGCTTTTTTGCTTCCTCGAGGACGCGCAGGTATTCATCAAGCTCCTTCTGTTTCGGGAAGGTGATCCCGTAGATACGGGTCAGCATTTTATTCTTTTCGTCACCGCGCCAGTACGCCCCCGCAACGTTAAGCAACTTGACCGCCTTGATAAACCCGGTATGGGGAAGATGCGGGCCACGACAAAGGTCGACAAAATTGCCCTGCTGATAGAATGTGATGGTTCCGTCCTGCAGGTCGTTGATGAGTTCAATCTTGTAAGGGTCGTCTTTGCGTTTGAAATAGTCGAGCGCCTCCGCCTTGCTCACAGGTTTGCGAACATAGGGACTTTCTTTCCTGGCCAGTTCCTTCATCTTCGCCTCGATCGCCGCCAGGTCACTTTCACCAAAGGTGCGGTCTCCGAGGTCTACATCGTAGTAAAACCCGTTTTCGATGGCAGGTCCGATCCCGAACTTGACACCCGGATACAAGGCCTCCAGGGCCTCCGCCATGAGGTGAGCGGACGAATGCCAGAATGTATTCTTGCCTTTCGCGTCTTTCCATCCGAGGATGCTAACGGTGGCGTCGGTGGTGATGGGTCTCGACAATTCAACGACCTCGTCGTTTACCTCGACGGCCAGCGCATTGCGGGCAAGGCCCTCGCTGATACTTCGCGCAATCTCAGCACCCGTTACACCCTGCGGAAATTCACGAACACTTCCATCAGGGAAAGAAATTTTGACATCCATGGCATTCAAACAAAATTGAGGGCACAAAGATGCGGAAAGAAGCGGAAAGCTGAAACTTCCGGGAAGTTAAAAAACTCACCTGGAAGTGGCTACAGCGTAAACTGGAAGCTGGCGAGCACGCCGAACTTGCGGACGTTGGGATTGACGTCTGTGTCGAGATAGGTGAGCCGGTGGATAAAGTCCACGCGAAAGAAGCGGAAGATATTTTCAACGCCGTAGCCGAGTTCAATGTAAGGAACACGGCCGTCGAAAAAACCAACCGGTGCCTCCTCTTCCGCGCTGCGAACGAGCTGGGCCCTGTTCCTGTCGCTCATACCTCCCAGAATAACGTTGGAGGTTCCCACCAGCCGCCACTTGAGTTTCCGCATGAGCGGAATCCGGTTGAGCAGCAGACCTTCAAAATGGTGGCTGTAGTGAAGTGCCGCATAGCGGTCGCTCACAAATTCGCCATAGTCCATCAGGTTATAAGTAACGTGTGCAAAGAACGGCGTTTGGTTCCCCAGGTGGAGTGCAAGCAAGGGATATGGGAGTTTGCTAAACACATACTCGCCGGTAAGGGTGACATAGCCAACGCCCATCGGTCCGTAGCGGACGCGTTTATGAACAGATAGCCGGAGTTTGTCATAGTCGAAATCGCTGCCGGCGATGCCTTTGAATCCGTGCGTGTAGCGCAGCGTTACTTCCGGCCACTTGGTGGTACCCAGGCTAAGCCGCTCATTGTCGTTGATAATGAACAGTTCGTCGCGGGCGAAGCGCGTCTCAACGACCACCTCGGCGTTTTCATAAGTGGTCAACGTATCATTCTCGCCGCCAGGCAATACGTAGCCAAAGTCGAAGGCTGGCCGGAAGGTGCTATAGCGGAACGCGGCCCGTTGTGAAAGTCCCCGCAGCAACTCTCGCTGAAAGTCGTAACGATACTCGTCGAAGTAATACGGCCGCCGAATGGTGCCAAAGCGTTGCGCTGCCAGAAAAAGATAGTTGTCGGCAAGGTTTTCATCATCCACTCCCACTCGACCGAGGTCGCTTCGTGCGCGTACCGTCATGGTTGTCCACCGGTCGCGGGAGAGAATCTGTCGTACAAATACATTGTATTTCAATTTCTCATCCGAAAATCCATACCCGAGACTTCCACCGAGTACCCACTTTTTGCTGAAGGCGTAATTCGTCTTGAAGCCGGGCTGCAGCCGAAGGCCTTCAATGTCATTCACGGCCAGCATCGAAATGTACGGACCCACATCTATCTTGCCCACCGTGTAGTACCCGTTCACGGCAATCTTCGCAATATCCGTGTAGGTTCTGACCACCGGAATAGTCTGCAGCGTATCAATCATCCGGTAAACGTTCTTTTCCGTTTCTGACAGCGGCTCATGCCGGAGGGTGTCCCAGTAGGATTCGTCTTCGTATTGCCTGGCGTCTTCTTCCATCATAATCTCGCGTTCATAGAAGGCAGGCGCACGGGGTTCGTTAACCAGGATGTTTTTGTTAGACGTATAAAACTTGGCGAGCATACCTGCCGATGTGGATGTCAATTCACTGACATCGATAAGCACCCGGTTTTTCAGTGGTATCCATGCGCCGGCGGAAGTGCGCGTAAGTTCCTGTTGTATGGTGATCTTCTCGACGAAATTCAGGTTGGCCTGCCTCCCTACGGAGGCGTCGATTTGCTTCAACGCCCAGTCGTCGCGTGTAATCCAAAGCGTCCCGGAAAAGGCGAGGTCTTGCGGACTCTTTGGAAAAAAGTCAAGGCGATAGCAAAAATCATTGCCGATAAAAAGGCTGTCGGTCAGGTCGTAATTGTAGTAGAGCCTCCATCCATCGGCAATGGGCGAAACAAATTCCTTGGTCAGGATATTAAGCCAGTTTTGGTAAAAGTTGTATTCCTGAAAAGATGCACCGACAAACTGGGTGACCAGGGTGCCATCCTGAATGCCCAGACCGTTGATTTTGGATTTCAGTATTTTTTCGAGCCGCAGTTGCGGATCAGTACGGTAGTAAAAGCGCGACACACTTTCTGAAATAAAAATGGGAAGGATGGGTTTTCCGTCTTCACCGGCGATACGTTCAACGCTGTCGAGCACCTGCGTGATCTTTCTGATCACCTTGCGGGAGCGAAATTTTTCAGACATGTTGTCGACGTCGACTTCTATCTTGGTATAGGTATCGTACTCGTAGGCCGTGAGTTTGCGCTTGTCATTTTCATTCTTCCTCCTGATAACCTTGCGGAGGATCTCATAGGCGGGATTTTCCCCAGCCTCGAAAACAATTTCCTTCAGCGCCGTGGTCACTTCCTCGAGTTGAAAATTCATCACCTGCGCGACACCTTGTTTAATTTTTCGGGTGCGGGTGGTGTATCCCAGATAGGAAACAACAATTGAGTCGGATGGCTCGGAAGTCTTCACGACAAAGTTGCCATCAAAATCGGTGGTGGTTCCGTTCGTCGTTCCCTGGAAAATAATGTTAGCAAATGGTATCGGGTCACCTGAGCGGGCATCGGTTACCTTACCTTTCACGATGGTCTGCCCGACAGTGGTCAGGGGGGCCAGGAGCAAAAGAAGAGCACACGGCAGCGGCAGACGCAAAAACGGACTGAAACGGGGTAGCACGGGTTCTTTTGTTTTCAGATATGAGTTAAACCAAAGACAGCCGTTGCGGGTTTCACCGCGCGCTGACAATTATTTCTTCTTTTTCGCCAAGAAATGCGGGATCTGTCTTGAACACATAAAGGTCGAGGACCGCTTTGGTGCGGGCCAGGTACTCGCGGAGGTGCACTTTAAACGTCCTGTCAAGGTCAGGCGCATCCGCTACCATCGCAACGGCATCCATGTTATAGTAGCGGCTGATAAAGAGCGCCCGGTAGCTATGGAACGGCTGTGTGATGATGGTGATTTTATTTTGTCCAAATATTTTTTTGCTGCGCACAACGGAGTCCAGCGTGCGCAGACCGGCGTGGTCAAGGGTGATGGCCGATCTCGGAACCCCTTTGGCGATCAGGGCCTTCTGCATCTCCAAAGGCTCGTTGTAGTATTTGGTGCTGTTGTCGCCACTGAGGATAAAATGATCAACCTTTCCCATGGCGTAGAGCGTTGCCGCCATTTCTATTCGCTTCTGAAAGAACGGGTTAGGACCACCGCCGACAGATCGGTAGCTCGTGCCCAACACAAGTGCAATACGGTGTTCGGGAAGCTTTTTCAGGTCGGAATAGACGAGGTCTTCGGTGCTCTTAATGATCCAGATGTTGCAGGCAATAACCGTGACCAGCAACAACAGAAACGTCCCGACGACAACTCGCTTCACCCAACGCATAAACTGTAAACACACATAACGATCCGCAAGTTACTCAATTGTGCGCAGAAACTCCCTTTCGACAATATCGGAACGGCGCACAATTTTGCGATACCAGGTGAGCCGCAATGCGTCCTTTTCATCCTCACGAAGGCCGATGGGGAGGTCGGCACCACGCAACTTCGCCAAAATGGTATTCAGACAAATAGCCACGCTCACCGAAACGTTCAGACTTTCGGTAAATCCGAACATCGGAATCCGCACTTTGCCATCAGCCTCCGCCAGGCTCTCGGCCGATGCGCCGCGCAACTCGTTACCAAACACAAGCGCTATCTTGCCCTCCCCGACATCAAGGTCATCAATGGAAACACCATCTTCAGCAGGATCCGCCACGAATATCCTGTACCCTTCGGCACGAAGATGCGCGAAACACGCGCGCGTATTGTTCTCCTTCCGGTTTCGGTAACGCTGCAGGTTCATCCACTTGTAGGAGCCCTTCAGTACGCGAATGTTTAGCTTGTACTTTGCCGTATCCTCGATGATGTGCACATCCTGCACACCAAGGCACTCACAGGTGCGCACCACGGCACTGGCATTCTGCGACTGATAAATATTCTCAAGCACCACGGTAACGTATCGGGTGCGGTGTTCCAGCACTTTTTCGATAAATGCCTTCTTGTGCGCGGAAACGAACCTGGAGAGGTGATGAAAAACCTTATTTTCCGCCGGTGTCATGGGGATTATTTGAGAACGCATTGTTTTTGATCCACTCTTCAATCAGTGCCACTCCTTCCGCATGTACCTGCTCGCGTCCGATCTCCGGCATCGCAATGGCGGGATCGTTGGTGCGCATGCGGAAGAGGAGGATCGACTGATCGGGAGCGCCGGGCACAATATCGAAACGCAGGTCGCCCGCACCTCGTCCCGCGGCGACGGGACTCTTGTTGACGCCAAGATGCGTGAGGTCTTGTTGATATACATCGAGGAACAACCCCGAAGTGTTGGCCGGCCCATATCGCGAATGGCAATGCGCGCAATTGGCATCGAGATACGCTCTCGCCCGTGCGTTCAGCGTCCCCGTTGAAGGATCGTCCCAGACGACGCCCGCGGGAACGCGTTCGATAGAAGGCATTCCGGCGAGGAGGTCTTGTTGCTGCCAGTGCTGCAGCTGATTGATTTTGGCGAAATCGTCAACGCGGTTGAGCTGGCGGGCCGACGGACCGATAGGGATCATCGTGCTTTTGTTGAGGTGGCAGCCCTTGCATTGATTTTTGTTGGGAATCACGTATGGCGTGGTCACCCTTTTCCCCGACCCATTCACATACTTTACCTGTCGCGTCTCACCCGCAGGATCATAGTAGGCTTCGGTTTGTTCTTCATTCCAGATGTAGGGGTACGCCTGCCACCCGTCTGGTTCGTTGACAAGCAAACGCGTTTCGAGAATTGTCCTCCCCTTCTCCGGTTTCCGGAAATCGCGCGGAAAGTAAAAGTTCTTGATCAGCACCGTTCCCTCCGGAAAGTCAAAGACTGCCGAATCGCGGTACTGAATTTTTTGTCCTGGCGGAAGTTTAAAGAAGCGCGACTTTTCTGCATAGTTGCTGAACAAGGGTGTATTGACATTGTAGGGGTGAACCTCCGGCGCAGCCTGCAGGTCGGCCAGTTCTCCTGCAAAGAAACCATATTCCGAAAGTCTTTCCTTCAGCACAAAAGACGTGGGTGAGGCTGTTCCGGGCAGCCATGTCATCAACATCCAAAAGAACCAGGCAATCATGGCTGATGGCTTACAGGTAAAACAACAGGGTCCAGGGGTGGTTGCTCACAGTCGTGCGGAGAAACGTCGCGCGAAATGTTTTTGAAGTCGCCGTCCGCATCCAGATTCGCGAACGTCGCATTGGCATTATTGGTGATGCATATCCAACGGTCCGGATTCTTCTTGTCGTCGATCCCGTCGTAAACGATGTCGGGTACGTCCTTGCCGAACCGCAGTTTAAAGCGGTATAGCTTTCCCATCCTTCCTTTTCCACTTGCGCGGACACGGCGCCGCTCATAGTAATTGTCATGAACGTACACATTGGATGGATAGGGTTGATACGTGGAATCGTGTATCGGGTTTTCCGTCATGTAATAACTGATGATGGCGGTGCCTGCGGTGATGTTGTTGATGATCCGGTTGTCAAACGCCTCCACATGGGAAGAAGCGAGAATCATCAGGCCTGTGCCGGGCGGCACTTTGCCCACGATATTCCCCTTTGGCGCAAAGTTCCGATGGTTGTTTTCCCGTATTTGGTTTCGAAAAACGCGTATGTATCCTCCTCTTTTCAGTACCAGATCCGGAAGATCGAAAATAAGGATACCGCCCGTGTTATTGTAGGCTTCGTTGTCGAACACATCGGCATACAGGGAGTTTTCAATTTCTATCCCCGCCACATTCTCGTAGGCCCGGCTGTTCCTCACAATGATATACCGTGACTGTCCGACGTAGATGCCCGCATCACTCGCACCAGTTGCCGTACAGCGGTCGATCAAAACGTTCGTACATTGGACCGGATAAAGGCCATAGCCACCGTTCTTCTCGTCAGGTCCTTTGGTCCACATCGTCGTGACGTTTCGGAAGGTGATCCCGTCGACGTGCTGGCTTTTGATTCCGTCGCCGCGTGTGTTCTGGACGGTAAGCGCTTCAACCGTAATGTTTTGGGAGTTGGTGATCTTTATACCTTCGGCGCCGGAGATCTGTCCGGCAAAATCGAGAATCGTTGCCTCCTGGCCGGCCCCGCGGATCACGACGTTGTGTTTTCCATCTAACCACAGACTGCCGTCGAGATGAAAGTGTCCGGCGGGCAATTGTATTACCGAGTCGTCAGGTATTTCGATGAACTGCCTTTGAAATCGCTTTTGAAATTCCTGTTGGCCGAACAAGGGCGTGCCAAGCGCGAACAGAATGATCGTGATCCCGTATGCTTTCATTGTAAAAACCGTTTTATGGTTAATGCAAGGCAACCTGCAGGCAATCCAAGGTCTGTGCTTCGCTAATTTCGCTTGCTCAGCTCGTCGCGTATCTTGGCCGCGCGTTCATAATCTTCTTTGTCGATGGCGTCCTTCAGCAGTTCATTGAGTTTTTCCACCGAGTAGTTTTTGAAATCGTCTTTGCGTGCTTCCCTTTTCGTTTTCACCCGCGCCTCCGTCTTCGGTTCGGTGCGCTCTTCTTCCGCTTCGTCGGTAAGCACGATCCCCGCTTCGGCGAGGATATTTTCATAGGTAAAAATCGGAGAATCAAAGCGCAGCCCGATCGCGATCGCATCCGAAGGACGTGCATCGATCTCCGTTTTCTTCAATCCGTCAGAACAAACGATCTTAGCAAAAAACACGCCTTCCTTCAGGTCAGAGATGACGATCTCCTCTACTGTAAAATGAAAATTGCTGGCAAATGACTTGAAGAGGTCATGCGTCATTGGCCGGTTGGGGATAATTTTCTCAATCTCTATGGCGATCGCCTGCGCTTCAAACATGCCAATGATGATCGGCAGTCGCCTGTTTCCCTCAGTTTCACCCAGGACCAGCGCAAAAGAGCCTGTTTGCGATTGGCTGGAGGAAAGCCCCAATATTTCTAGTTTGATTTTCTTCACTTACTTCGCTGCTTTGATGGCTTCAGTCAATTTAGGAATTATTTCAAAAGCGTCGCCTGCGATTCCATAGTCCGCTGCCTTAAAAAATGGTGCCTCTGGATCCTTATTGATCACCACAATACATTTTGACGAGTTGACGCCTGCCAAATGTTGGACGGCACCGGATATCCCGACGGCAATATACAACTGCGGGGCTACCTTGATGCCGGTTTGGCCGACGTGCTCGTGGTGCGGACGCCAGCCCATATCGGAGACGGGTTTGCTACATGCAGTGGCAGCATGTAATTCCCTGGCCAGGTCTTCAAGCAGGTGCCAGTTTTCCGGTCCCTTCATTCCTCTGCCGCCCGACACGACAATGTCCGCTTCCGGCAGAAGCACATCACCCGTTGCCTTTTCGGTCGATACAATTTTGGCTGCAAAATCGGTATCGTTGTATTCTCCCTTATAGGCGACCACTTCGGCGGTTCCGCCCACCTCATCCACCGCTACCGCATTTTTCCGAATGGCGATGACTTTCTTATCCTGCGTCAGGGCGACCGAGGCAAAGGCCTTGCCCGTATAAATGCTTTTCTTTACTACAAATTCCGAACCCGCGTCAGGTAAGGCGACGACGTTCGTCGCCAGGCTGGCTTTCACCCGGGCTGCCACCCGCGCGGCGATCGGCGTGCCGAGTGCAGAAGTCGCGAGCACCAGCACATTTGCCTGCTCATCTTCCATTGCCTTCGCCAGTACACTGGTATAGGCCTGCACCACACCCTGATCCAGTTTATCATCCTGCGCGTGCAATACCTTTTTGGCCCCAAACTTTCCGAGACTTTCAAGTTCCGCCTTCTCGACAGCGCCCAGGGCAATCGCCGTTACGGGCTCGCCCATAGCGCGGGCGTAACAAACCGCTTCAATCGCGGAAGATTTGATCTTTCCTTCCGAACTTTCAACAAAAACTAAAATGGCCATACGCTACGATTATTACCTACAGAACCTTTGCTTCATTCTTCAACAGGGACACCAATTCCGCGACATTATCCGGTGAAATCATTTTCACCGCACCTTTTGGCGGAGGCAATTCAAACTTCTGCAACGCCACACCACTTTCAACTGACACCGGCTCCACCACTTTCAGCGGTTTGGTGCGCGCTGACATGATTCCACGCATGTTGGGAATCTTCCACTCGGCAATAGGCTCCTGGCAGCCTGCCACCAGCGGCAGGTTGACTTCGAGGAATTCCTTGCCGCCTTCAATTTCGCGCGTAAGCCGGACCAACGTGCCATCGATATCCAGTTTCATAACGGGTGATATCGACGGTATTCCCAACAGTTCGCCAACGATGCCGTGCACCACGCCACTGTTATAGTCGATCGACTCGCGCCCCATGAGGATGAGATCAAAAGCACCGGCTTTTGCCTGTTCGGCGATGTTGGTTGCGACAAACATCGAATCAAGGGGTTCGGCATTGACGCGTATCGCATCATCAGCACCAATGGCAAGCGCCTTTCGGATGGTCGGTTCGGTTTCGGCCAACCCTACGTTGAGTACCGTGACGGTTGACCCGGTTGCTTCCTTCAACTCCACCGCGCGAGCGAGCGCGTAGTCGTCATAAGGACCGATAATATACTGCACACCGGTGCTGTCGAACTTCGTGTTGTTGTCTTTGAAGTTTATTTTCGATGTGGTATCGGGGACGTGGGTGATGCAAACTAGTATCTTCATCTCATTCTAAATCAATGCGTTCAGTGTGACGATTTGCAAACAGGGGTCAAGATACAAAAATCTAAAAGTCTACCTCCTAAACCGCTGAAATTTTCCATTCCTCGCGTTTTTGTGCAAGTTTGCGATCAAAATGACAGCTTGTTATGGCCACCAACAGGATCGAACAATTGCAGAAATTTTATGAGGCGGACCCCGGCGATCCTTTTAACATTTACGCGCTCGCGATTGAATATCTGAACGATGCCCCGCTTACATCACGATCGTTGTTTGAGAAATTACTCACTGAACACAAGACGTATTTGCCGACGTATTACCACGCTGCAAAACTATACCACGAACTCGGCGAACATGACAAAGCCGTAGCCGTATATGAAGAAGGAATGACACTTGCGCGCGACCAGAACAACGCGAAGGCACTGCGCGAACTCCGATCCGCCTACGACGAGATGATGTTTGAGTAGAGAGGTCCACGGTCCACGGTCCACGGTCCATAGTCGATGGTCGACGGTACCTTTAAAAAGGAGCGTCATCCCCACCGCCAGTCGGCTCGTCGGGATTTAGAGAATTCAGTCGGCTTTCGCGGGTAATCATTCCGCTAAATGGATTATCATGGGTGGTTGGCGAATCAAAATCAGCGAACTTGGTGAATTTGCCAATGAATTTGAGTTTGGCGGTATCGGTAGAACCGTTTCTGTGCTTGGCAATGATCGCTTCTCCCATTCCCTGTGTCGGCATCCCGTCTTCGTCGACGGTGATCTTGTAGTATTCAGGCCTGTAAAGGAACATGACGATATCGGCGTCCTGTTCGATAGAGCCGGATTCGCGAAGGTCAGACAGTTGAGGCCGCTTATCACCGCCCCTGGTTTCCACACCGCGACTCAACTGGGAAAGCGCGAGCACTGGCACGTTCAGTTCCTTCGCTATGCCTTTGAGTGCCCGCGAGATAGACGCAATTTCCTGTTCGCGGTTACCGCCCTGTTCGCCGCGCATGAGCTGTAGATAATCGATGACGATGAGTTGCACGTTGTGCTCCGCCTTTAACCTTCGGCTCTTCGCGCGCAGCTCAAGAATGGAGAGCGCCGGGGTGTCGTCAATGAAGATAGGCGCTGAAGAGAGGCGGCTCGTCTTGTGCACCAGTTGCGCCCACTCGTGATCGGCCAGGTTTCCTTTTTTGATCTTTTCGCCTTCCAGTTCCGCTTCAGCGGAAATCATCCGGTTAACCAGCTGTACGCTCGCCATTTCCAGTGAAAAAATGGCCACTGGAATCTTGAAATCAACGGCGGCATTGCGTAGCGCCGATACGACGAATGCGGTTTTACCCATGCCGGGCCGGGCGGCAATGATAACGAGGTCGGATTTCTGCCACCCTGATGTAATGCGGTCAAGTGCCGTGAATCCGCTGGGCACACCGGTAAGGCCGTCTTTATGATCTTTTAACACCTGCAGTTCCTGAATGGCACGCGCCATGAGGTTCCGCATGTTGTCGTAATTCTTTCGAAGGTTGGAGTCGGAAATCTCAAACACCGACTGTTCGGTTTTGTCGAGCAGCTCGAACACATCCGTGGTGTCCTCGTAGGCATCGTGGTGGATTTGCGAAGCGATCCTGATCAATTCACGCTTAATCGCCATTTCGATGATGATCCGCGCGTGATATTCGATGTTCGCCGCTGAGCTGACCTTGGAAGTGAGCTCGGCAATGATGTAGGCCCCTCCCACTACCTCGAGCTTCGCCGTTTTACGCAACTGGTTCACCACCGTGCGCATATCCACCGGTTCAGAGGCCTTGAACAAATCGATGATGGCCTGGTAGATCTCGCGGTGGGCGTCGACATAGAAGTGCTCCGGCTTCAGAAACTCCACAACGGCGTTCAACGCATTTTTCTCAAGCATCAGGGCGCCGAGCACGGCTTCCTCGAGATCACGTGCCTGAGGCGGCAGCTTGCCCAAACCCTCCGAAATGTCTCTCGGAATCAACTTATTCGACTTACTGCTTAACCTCAGGGACGTAGATCTTGCTTGCTCCATACAGTGGTTGTTGTACGTGTTTCAATTAGAGAAACAAACGTACACTAATTGCTCGTTCACTTTTCCACAATAGTTCGTGTTAACTACTTGTGCATAAGTTGTGAATAAACAACATTCGAGCGACAACTAGTGTCAAAATATTTTGGTAAATTCTTTTACCTTAGCGGGAATTTATTTAGATGAAGGAAAAGACACAACGGATACATTTTATCGCTATTGCGGGTAGCGTGATGCACAACCTGGCCATCGCCTTGAAAGCGAACGGACACGTGGTCACCGGCTCTGACGACGAATTTTTTGAACCGGCGCGAACCGCACTGGAACAAGAAGGTATACTTCCTGAAAAAGAAGGGTGGTTTCCGGAAAAAATAACGGCCGACATCGACATCGTGATGCTGGGCATGCACGCACGGATAGACAATCCCGAATTGCGCAAGGCCCAGGAACTTGGACTGCGGATATTGTCGTTCCCCGAGTTTATCTACGAGCAATCGCTTAACAAACAGCGAATTGTCATCGCCGGAAGTCACGGCAAGACCACCATCACAGCGATCATCATACACGTGCTCGCCGCGCTGGGCCGCCAATTTGACTACGTTGTCGGTGCGCGCGTTCGCGGCCTCCGGCAAACAGTAAAACTGTCGGATGCACCCGTCATTGTCATTGAAGGCGATGAATACCTGTCTTCCGCGCTAGACCCCACACCCAAATTTCTCAAATATCATCACCACATCGGGCTGATCAGCGGCATCGCCTGGGATCACGCCAACGTCTTCCCTTCGGAGGAAGAATACGTCAAACAGTTCGACCATTTCGCCGATCAGACGCCAAAGGGGGGGATATTGATCTATTGCGATCAGGATTCAATGGCGCTGATCATCGGAAAAAAAGAACGAACGGATGTGACTGCGGTATCCTACAAGAGCCATCCACACACGACCGATCAAAACGGCCATTTTTTCCTTACCTATAATAAGGAGAAGTATCCTGTAAAAATCTTCGGCAGCCACAACTTCCAGAACATCAGCGGAGCAAAGGAGGTACTGAAAAAAATCGGCGTGACGAACGAACAGTTCTACAAGGCGTTTGCCACTTTCGAGGGAGCTGCCGGGCGCCTTGAAGTAATCGGCCAGACCGAATCGGTAACGATCTACAAGGACTTTGCTCATGCGCCATCAAAAGTAGCAGCCACCGTAAAGGCTGTCAGGGATGCGTATCCCAAACGCGAGCTGGTCGCCTGTGTCGAACTACACACCTACAGCAGCCTCAATAAGAAGTTCCTGCCCCGCTATCGCGATACACTGAAGAACGCACACGTCCCGATTGTCTATTTCAATCCCGAAAAAGTGGCCGCCAAAAAACTGGAGCCGATTTCACATTCCGAAATCCAGGCTGCCTTTGCCAACTCGCATCTCAGGGTTTTTGACGATGCCGAAGCACTCAAAACGTTCCTCTTATCACAAGACTGGCATGACAAGAACCTCCTCATGATGAGTTCCGGTGATTTCGGGGGGATTGAGCTCGCACAACTCTCGGAAAAAGTACTGGGCTAATCATCTCACGCAAAGGCGCAAAGCCCGCACAAATCATGAAACTCAACCTTCGAAACCCAATCTGTTTTTTCGACCTTGAATCGACGGGCACGAACGTCACACATGATCGCATTATTGAAATTGCGGTCATCAAAGTGATGCCCAACGGGGATGTCATCCGAAAAAGCGATCTCCTTAATCCAACGATCCCGATTCCGGCGGAAAGTTCGGCCTTTCACGGCATCTACGACCGGGATGTGCAGGGCAAGCCCACGTTCAAGGAAGTAGCACGGGATTATGCCCGATTCTTCGAAGGTGCTGACCTCTGCGGATTTGCCATACTTAAGATGGATGTCCCCATGCTGGTGGAAGAGTTTATCCGCGCCGGCGTGGACTTCGACTATCAGCGAAAGAAAATCATCGATTCACAAAAGATTTTTCACCTGATGGAAAAGCGCACGCTTGCCGCAGCCTACAGGTTCTATCTTCAGAAAGAACTCGAAGACTCCCATACCGCTGAAGCGGATACGGAAGCCGCCATGGAAGTCCTGCTCGCACAGTTAAGCAAGTACGACGGGCAGTCGGTGACCGATATCTCGGGAAAGAAAATCGGCGAAATCCGGAATGACATGGACATCCTCGGCAGACTGATTTCCGCCGACATGGTCGACCTCGCGGGGAGGATGGTGCGAAACGAAAGAGGCGAAGAAATATTCAACTTCGGCAAACACAAGAACAAGAAAGTAACCGACGTGCTGAAGCAGGAACCCGCCTACTATGACTGGATGATGAACGGCGACTTTCCGCAAGACACCAAACGGAAACTTACTGAAATCAAGTTGCGCGGATTCAAGCGATAGCCGCGCTCGGTTGGTGGTTGGTGGTTGGCAGTTGGCAATTGGCAATTGGCAGTTGGCAATTGGCAATCGGGGAAGTGTATGCCTTGAGTTTCCACTGCTGATCCCAACACCAAA
>CAYMWA010000047.1:0-22467 GCA_964393795.1 uncultured Roseivirgaceae bacterium | reverse complement strand
TCGTGAGTCGTGAGTCGTGAGTCGTGAGTCGTGAGTCGTGAGTCGTGAATCGTGAGTCGTGAGTGGTGAGTGGTGAATCGTGAGTCGTGAGTGTTCTCGGCAAAACTGGCAACTGGCAACCAGGCCCTAACATCAAACCAAGCCGTCCCGCTCGGGCTCGCACAACCTGCAACCTGCAACCTGCAACCCTTCCGCACCCCTTCGGCCACTCATCGCACGCTCTTCCCGAAAACAATTTCGGCCTTGTGATTTTTCCAAAAAAATATTTCTTTGAGCGCCGGTTTCCAAAGCGGCGCGCTGCTCGCCGTATTGTGTAGTGCGTGCCGTCATGCGCATCCGCGAACGGCCGCGAGTGATGATAAGCGGTGTAGTAACAACGTCACCGCTATGCTGTACATAACGTGAGCAATTATGGACATCCAGATCAACAACCTCACAAAACATTATGGTCCGCAAACTGCGGTCGACAACATTTCATTTGAAGTGAAGACCGGTGAAATTCTCGGCTTTCTCGGGCCCAACGGCGCGGGGAAAAGTACGTCGATGAAAATGATCACCGGATTCCTCGGCATCGGCAGCGGTGACATTCTCATCGGCGGCGAGTCGGTGAAGGAACACGGCGAGCGACTAAAAAAGCACATCGGATACCTTCCTGAAAACAATCCGCTGTACCTCGACATGCCGGTGATCGACTACCTGGAATTTTGTGCCGCGCTGCAAAAAGTACCATCCGAAAAAATTCAAAGCCGTATCCGCTCGATGGTAAAGATGTGCGGACTGCAACTTGAGAAGCACAAGAAGATCGGCGAACTGTCGAAAGGCTATCGTCAGCGTGTCGGTCTCGCGCAGGCGATGATCCACGATCCGGCGATATTGATTCTCGACGAGCCCACCACAGGGCTCGATCCGAATCAAATCGTCGAAATCCGAAAACTCATCCGCGAACTCGGACGTGAAAAAACCGTCATCCTCAGCACACACATTCTCCCGGAGGTAGAGGCTACCTGTGATCGCATCCTCATTATTAATAGAGGAAAGATTGTCGCCGACGGTACCGCGGAAACACTTCGCAATCAGGCATCGGGTGGCGAACTGCTCAGAGTAAGAATAGAAGACGGCGCGGAAGCCGACATTCTTGCCGCACTCAACAACCTCCCCGCAGTGGAAAAAGCGACTACACGCGATGCTGCCATGAACCGCTTTGAAATTCAAGCCAGGACCGGGCAATCAGCCAAACGCGAGCTCTTCCATTTGTGCACACAAAACGGATGGGTACTCACGGAATCCATTCCGCTGGAAACCCGCCTCGAAGATATTTTCCGCAACCTAACCATGAATTGACTATGCATGCTATTTGGGTTATTGCCAAACGTGAACTTGACACCTTCTTTGATTCGCTGACGGCCTACATCATGCTGGTGTTGTTTTTGGGCTTTAGTGGATTTTTTACATGGCTCCTCGGGGCCGACATTTTCCTTGTAGGACAGGCGAGTCTCGAATCTTTCTTCAACGTTGCCTTCTGGACCCTTTTCTTCTTCATTCCGGCGATCACGATGCGGCTACTTGCCGAAGAGAAGAAAACAGGTACGCTAGAACTCCTGCTGACGAAGGCAGTGACCGACCGTGAGGTAGTGCTGGGTAAATTCCTTTCGGCCTTCCTGCTCGTAGCGATCGCCCTTGCCTTCACTGCGCCGTACGTTGTGACTATTTCATCACTCGGCAACATCGACCTCGGCCAGATTCTTTGCGGCTATCTCGGCATGTTGCTCATGAGCGCTATGTATATCAGTATCGGACTGTATTCAAGCAGTGTCACCAGCAACCAGGTCGTCGCCTTCCTGATGGCGTTGTTTATCGGACTGTTCTTCCACGTGATCTTTGGTATCATGGCGCATCAGTTCACCGGCGCGTTGGGACTGATCTTTGAATCGCTAAGTCTCACAAGCCACGTCGAGAGCATGTCGCGCGGCGTGCTCGACACCCGAGACGTCATCTACTTCTTATCTGTGACCTTCATCGGCATCGTCCTCGCAGAGTTTTCTCTGGTGAAAAGACATGCCGCTTAACCCGATTGAAAATGAAATCCAGTATCACCTCAACCCTGGCCCTGATCATCGGAATCGTCGTCGTCGTCAACCTGCTGGCCTACGAATATCACGTGCGCCTCGACCTGACGGAAGACCGACAGTACACACTCAGCAAAGCCACCCGCGACATTGTGCAGGCATTGGAAGAACCGGTGACAGTGAAGGCTTATTTTTCAAAAGATCTCCCTCCCAACATCACCCGGACGCGGCAGGATTTTCAGGACCTGCTTGTTGAATACGCTAACCTGTCTGACGGGCAAGTGGTGTACGAGTTCATCAATCCGAATGAAAAAGAAAGCTACGAGGAGGAGGCTGTTCAGAACGGTATCCGGCCCGTGCTGATCAATGTGCGTGAAAAGGATCAGGTAAAACAACAGAAAGCGTTCCTCGGCGCAACGGTACAGCTGGGTGAAAAAACAGAAGTGATTCCCTTCCTGCAACCCGGCGCCGCCATGGAATACGCCCTGTCTACCGCCATCAAGAAAATTTCGATCGACGATAAACCGGTAATCGGTTTCGTCAGTGGCCACGGGGAGCCGGCGCTTTCGGAAATGGCGCAGGCAGGTGAACAACTCGCCGTCTTGTACGATGCGAGAACCATCACGATGACCGACAGCACCACTATCCCGGAAGAAATTTCAACGCTCGCGCTCATCCGGCCCACCGACAGCATCCCGGCATCTCATCTCCAGCAACTTGATGATTTTCTCAACCGTGGAGGCAGCCTGCTCGTCGCGCTGAACAGCGTGGAAGCCGATCTCCAGCGCCGCTTCGGACACGCACAAAACACCGGTTTGCGGTCATGGCTTCATCAGAAAGGTGTAGATGTCGCGGAAAACTTCGTTGTCGATGCACAGTGCGGTTCGGTATCCGTTCCTCAGCAATTTGGCATCTTCACTGTGCAGGCCAACGTTTCCTTTCCCTATGTACCGGTGATTGCTACCTTCGCCGACCATGCCATTACCGCCGGCCTTGAAGCCGTGATGTTCCAGTTCGCCAGCGAAGTGCGTCCTACTGACGATTCCACAAAAGTGTTTCAACCCCTCGCCTTCTCAAGCGCTCACTCCGACGCCCTGCCTGCGCCGCAGTATTTTGACGTAACGAAAGAATGGTCGGAGAACGACTTTCCAAGGCAACATATCCCCGTAGCCGCTGCCGTCACCGGCGAGCACCTCAAAATGGTGGTCATCGGCGATGGCGACTTTCCCGTGAACGGCCCTCCCGGTCAGGCGCGTAACCTTGAGCCCGACAACGTAAACCTGTTGTCCAACGCCATCGACTGGCTGTCCGATGACACCGGCCTCATCGCCCTGCGCACAAAAGGCGTGATCTCAAGACCGATAAGGGAAGTGGATGCATCGACTAAGCAAATCCTGAAGTATTCCAACTTCCTTTTACCGATCCTGCTTGTGATCGGCTACGGCGTTGTTCGCGCGCAAAAGAACCGTGCGATACGACTGAAAAGAATGAACGAAAACGATGAACAGGAATAGCATGACACGGACCAACAAAATATTACTTGTCGCTCTTCTGGTGTTATTGTCCGCCTTCGTGCTGACAAAGGTTTTTCGATCACCATCGCTGGAAAGCAACTTCAACGCTGATGTGTTCAACGTTGACACTGCCAGTATTGCGGCTGTCACCATCACCTCCAACAAGGACAGCGACAAACCGGTAACGATCAGGAACACGGAAGAAGGATGGACGGTGGAGCAGGATGGACGGACCGTTAGCGTGGCGCGCAACCAACGTGATGCGCTCCTTCGAACGCTTGCCGGGATGCAGGCCGAACGCATCGTATCACGCAAGCCAGAAAAATGGGATACCTACCAAGTGGGTGATTCAACCAGTCTGGAGGTAGTCGTTCTCGACAAGAATGAAAAAGCCATCGCGCACTGGTTGATCGGAAAGCAATCACAAGGTGCCACCTATGCGCGACTCGACGGTGAAACAGAAATATACGCGCTGCGCGGCTACCTTCAGGGAGAGTTTAACAAGTCGTTTGCCGATTGGCGTAACAAGACTTTCCTCGATGTCAACACGGCCGCAGTCGACAAGGTTGTATTTGGGTATCCTGCAGACAGCAGCTTTGTGCTCGAAAAGCGCGACGGATGGATGATCGGCGACGGGAAAGCGGATTCCGTCAAGGTTGAACAATATCTCGGCCGGCTTCACAGCAGGAATTTGTCTTCCTTTGCTGACAACTTCTCACCAGACACCGCTGCCGATGTTACGCTAACCATCTCGGGGAATGCCATGGCACCGGTAATCGTCAAAGGGTGGAAGGCAGATGGATCGAGGTGGATCCTTACTTCAAGCGTTCAGCAGGACGTCTATTTCGACGACTCTACCTTCGTGGGCGACCTCTTTATCGGGAAAACGGAGTTGATAAAATAGCAGCGCGTCTGATGACGGCGTTCAGCCCCGGCAATTACTGCTGCCTGAGCTTTTCGTTTCCGGGGAATTGTCCTATCTTTTCCTGATGGATGAGCGCGCGCCTCATATCGAACAACTCAAAAATATCAGTCGCCGGCACTTTCTGATGGAGAGTGCGGCCGGCTTGGGGGTTGCTGCGCTCGGCACCTTCATGGCAGGCTGTGGATTGCAAGAATCGGCGTCGGGTAAGTATGCCTCCGTGCGCAATCCGATGGCTGCCCGTCCGCCACATTTTCCGGGCAAAGCCAAACGCGTCATATTTCTCCACATGGCGGGTGCGCCGTCACAGCTTGAGTTATTCGACTACAAGCCGGAACTTCAAAAGCTCGATCAGCAATTATGCCCGCCGTCGCTCCTGGAAGGAAAGCGTTTCGCGTTTATTCGCGGTACGCCCAGGATGCTGGGGCCGAAAGCTGTTTTTAAGCAACGCGGAGAATCCGGTGCCTATATTTCTGACAACCTGCCGCACCTCGCTACTATCGCCGACGAGGTTGCATTTTTAAAGGGGGTACACACCGATCAGTTCAATCACGCGCCGGCGCAGCTTTTTGTGCACACCGGCGGCCCCCGACTCGGAAGGCCGAGCATGGGCTCGTGGGTAACGTATGGGCTGGGCACGGAGAATAATGACCTGCCCGGGTTTGTAGTACTGACTTCTGGTGGAAAAACGCCCGATGCAGGTAAGAGCGTGTGGGGAAGTGGCTTCCTCCCCTCGGTGTACCAGGGGGTACAATGCCGGTCGGAAGGTGATCCCGTGTTGTTTCTCAGCGACCCTGAAGGCGTTGACCGCGAGCTGAAAAAGCGGACGATCGAGGCGATCAACGCTGTCAACCAGGAGCATTACGATTTGATGAATGACCCGGAGACCCTTACACGCATCGCTCAATATGAAATGGCATTCCGTATGCAAATGTCGGTCCCGGAAGTGATGGACATCAACCATGAACCGGCGTATATCCATGAATTGTACGGCACAACGCCGGGACGCGCATCGTTTGCCAACAATTGCCTGCTGGCGAGAAAGCTTGTCGAACAGGGCGTTCGATTCGTTCAACTTTTTGATTGGGGATGGGACACCCATGGCACGAGTGAAGACGGCGCCATCAACATCGGCCTCAAGAACAAATGTCGGGAGATAGACCGGCCAGTAACGGCGCTCATTCTCGACCTCAAGCAACGGGGACTACTGGACGAAACACTTGTCGTTTGGGGCGGTGAATTCGGGCGTACGCCCATGCAGGAAAATCGCGAAAACAAAACCAATCCATTCTTCGGCCGCGACCACCATGTTGAAGCATTCACCATGTGGATGGCGGGTGGTGGAATCAGGCCGGGTACGACCTGGGGAGAGACGGATGAGATCGGATATTACCCCATCACGGGAAAGGTGTCCGTCCACGATGTTCAGGCAACAATCCTCAACCAACTCGGACTCGATCACGAGAAGCTGACCTATCAGTTTCAGGGCCGGCCCTTCCGTCTTACGGATGTGTCCGGGAAAGTCATTTCTGAAATCCTTGTTTAATGCATGTTGAAATGCAAAATATAATGCAGGTCAACTTCCTTAAACATGCATCTTAACATGCATTCCAACTTGCATTTCCACCTTGCATTCAAAGCGCTACATTCAGCTGGGGGAGCGGCGTAGCCTCCTGCACCACTTCCGTCTGTTGGTGGCCACACATATCCTGGAAGACCAGGCTGTATCGACTGAGGTGCTCATAGGTACCTTCGTCCACCACTTGTCCGCTTCTCAGGATATAGATATAGTCAAACTGCGTCAGCAAGTGCAGCCGGTGAAGTGACGAGATAACGGCCTTCTTCTTAAAGGTCTCGAACATGCTCGTATAAATCAGTTTCTCCGTGCGCGGGTCTACGCTGCTGGTAGGTTCATCCATCAGGATGATGTCGCTGTTGCGCGCCGCCAGGATACCGCGCGCCAATGCCAATCGTTGTTTCTGTCCACCCGACAGGTTCACCCCTTTTTCCTGGATGAATGTATCCAGACCGTTGGGAAGCCTGTTCAGGACGTCAGTAAACTGTGCTTCCTCACAGGCCGCCAGCACTTCTTCACGGCTGAAAGGCAATCCCAGCGTGATATTGTGCAGAATCGTATTCTCAAAGATTTCAGGCTCCTGGGGAAACAGCGTAACGGATGAAGCGATGTTCGACATTTCGGCGGGCAGCAACTCATTCAGCGTGACGTTACATCCGGGCGCCGGATTGTGAAGCCCGCGAAGCAATGCGAGTAACGTGCTCTTGCCGCTGCCGCTTTCGCCGATCAGGGCAATTCGTTCGCCTTTTGAAATACGCATCGATAGATCGAAAAGACCTGTAGGTTTTTCTGTCAACGATGTGCCTGGACGCAAAAAGTTCAAGCCGCTGATATCAATTCGATTCCATTCCGCCGGCAGTGGCTTTTCCTCTTTGCGCTCCGGCATGGCCGCAATCGCCTTTTCTATGTCGGCCACATTGTGGATGTCGGTATGAAACTTCACAATCTGCGTATACTGTGAAGCAATGTCGTTGAAGACGCTCGTGAACTGGGTAACGTATCCGATCAGGACGATAAGTCCGCCGATCTGAAAAGTCTCACCCGGTACCCACTGCTGATAGATGTAACCCAGCACCGTCACCGAATAAATCAACGCGATCATCATCTGTGCGGCGAACCATTTCCACTCATTAATGGTGGCGTTCTTCTTGAAAGGCGGAAAGACGTTGCCCAGTTTTTCAAGAAATGAGGCATGTACTATTTTTTCCAGCCGAAGGGTAATCACCGTTGTAATGTTCGAAAGCGTGTCGAACAACATCGAGGACACACCGTGCTCTCGCGTGTTCACTTCGCGAAGTGTTTTAATGAACACACGGTCGAAACGCATGATAATGAAAATCGTCACGATACCGAGCGCAATACCGATCGTTCCAAACAACGGCGAAAAATATATCATCGCCGTGAACGAGAATACAAATTTCCCAAATGAATAGAGATAGATAAATCCGTTCTGTAAAAACGATCGCAGTGCCTCGTGTGCCTTGCGTGACTTGTTAATCGTCGCACCGCTGTGGTTCTCCTGGTGCCATTGTACCGGAAGGTGCAGGATATTTCCGTACAGTTGATCCTGAAAGTTCCGGCTCACGTTAAACGCCAGTTGCTGTTCCATCACGCGACCGGGCCCATGCATCGTCCATTCAAAGAACTTAAGGATGAGATATCCCAAAGCGTAAATCCACGCTGTGCGCAACACAGCGGCCGCATTCTCCTGAAGTTCAGTCACCAGCCATCCGTAAAACAATGGGTTGAGTGACACGATAATGTTCGCAACCGCAAACATGCAGTAGATCAGGATAAACCGCTTTCGCTCGCGGCCGGCATATTTCCAGGCAGTAGCGAGCAGGGACAAATAGGGGTTCTTCATTATTGCTCTAGTGGGGATTAGTAGTAGCGTCAAACGCAATTTCAAACACAAAATTCCGCTAAAGCGATTCACGAAAGAAGTTTAATGTCGTCACTATTCTTACATCACGATTCCGTCGGTCGGATTTCGTTCGTCTTCCCTGCAACACAAGCCAGCTAAAGCAGCGACCGACATAAAACCAGGGCTTTTGTCGGTTCGTGCCTGTTTGTAGAAAGAATTTCGCGAAACGGCATCAAAGCGGATTGACTTTTTGTCAGAAGCACTGCTTTGAGACGACGTGTGCCTGTGGTGTTAATTTTTATTTGCATACGCCCAGGGCCCTTGTGTAGCGTTGCTTCTGAAAAAAAGACAGAAGGCTTCGGTGTATATGAATCATAAAAAATGAAAACGGCAGCGCACAGCGGGAAATATTACATCGGAGAGATAGGCAAACCGGAAAAACATGAAAAAGACAATAGCACTTATAAGCGAACATGCATCGCCTTTAGCCGCTCTTGGCGGCGTTGACAGCGGCGGACAAAATGTTTATGTAGCCGAAGTGGCACGGCACCTTGCGCAAGGCGACTACGCGGTGGACGTATTTACCCGATGGGACAACCCGGAACTTCCGCAGGTGATCACCTGGCTGCCCGGTGTCCGGATCGTCCATGTACAGGCCGGTCCGGTCGGTCCCATGGAAAAAGAGTATCTCTATGATTATATGCCCGTGTTCACAGAAAACGTCATTGCATTTATCAACGCGGAAGGAATTGAATACGACCTTGTGCATGCGAACTTCTGGATGTCGGCCATGGTCGCAGCTGATCTCAAAAACATCTTCCAGATCCCGTTTGTTGTTACATTTCATGCGCTAGGTCACATCCGGAAGATGTATCAGGGCGACAACGACAAGTTTCCTTCCGAGCGGATTGCCATAGAAAAGCAGATTGTGCAGCAAGCCGACCATATCATTGCTGAATGTCCGCAGGATAAAACCGACCTGATGGAGCACTATCAAGCACCGCGAGAGAAAATTACCGTCATTCCATGCGGCTTCAATCAACACGAGTTTTACCCGCTTGATCGTTTACTTGCGCGGAAAGTGCTCAAGCTGGATGTTAATGAGTACGTTATCCTTCAGTTAGGTCGCATGGTTCCCCGCAAGGGAATAGACAATGTTATCCGGGCGATGGGGAAAATCAAAAAGACATCCCTGCCGGCGAGGTTGATCGTTGTAGGTGGCGAAACCGACGACCTCCTCCCAGGGCAAAATCCGGAGATTGCGCGTTTACAGAAAATTGCTGCCGATGAGCATGTATCGGATAGTGTTGTGTTCACCGGCCGCAAGGAGCGCGATGTGTTAAAGTATTATTATGCGGCGGCGGATGTGTTTGTCACCACGCCATGGTACGAGCCATTTGGCATTACCCCGCTCGAATCCATGGCGTGTGGCACCCCCGTTATCGGTTCCGACGTCGGCGGCATCAAGTACACCGTCGAAGACGGCAAGTGTGGCTTCCTGGTTCCGCCCAATGATCCGAACGCACTCGCCATCAAGCTGTATGAACTTCTGGATGACGAGGAACTTCGGCTTGCCATGCGCGCGCAAGCACTGAAACGCGTTAACGGCCTCTTTACATGGTCAAAAGTAACGGATATGATCGCCGCGCTTTACGATCGCGTCACGTACGCGAGATCACTCCCCGACGATGGCTCACTCCAATCTATCGAACATTCGTTCGATCAGGCTGCAGACGCTTTCCTGCGCTCAAAGGAAACACTGGGCGTGCCGATACTCCAGGCCGCAAACATTCTGGTCAACGCCTTTCAGAATGGAAAGAAACTTCTGATCTGCGGCAATGGAGGAAGTGCCTCTGAAAGTCAACACCTGGCCGCTGAACTTGTGGGCCGGTTTGAGCAATCACATCGGAAGGGATTACCCGCCCTCGCCCTGACAGGAGACAGCGCGGTGATGACAGCGTGGGCCAATGACTTCGGCTACGAACACGTATTCGCGAGGCAGGTAGAAGCGTTTGGGCAGCAGGGTGACATCCTGCTTTGCTTTAGCACGAGCGGCCAATCGCTTAATTTGATCAACGCCATGAAAGCCTCCCTTGAAAAAGGAATGACCTGCATCTCGCTGAGTGGAAAGGGCGGTGGCAATGCCAGTCTGTATGCCCATGTGAATATTGTCGTACCTTCAAACAGTACCCAGCGTGTACAGGAAATACATTTGCACATTCTTCACACCATCTGCGGAATTGTCGAAGGAAAACTATTCGGCCGCCCGAATGGCAAGAAGTTGAACAGCAATGGTAAAGCTTACCGGCTGAATGGGAAACAAGGGATTGCCATAAATGGTTAGCACACTCGTTATGACAAAGGCAGTCTTTCTGGATAAGGATGGAACGCTTATAGAAGATGTGTCATACAACGTAAAGCCGGAACTCGTCCGTTTTACTGATGGTGCCGTCGAGGGGCTGCTAAGACTGAAGGCGATGGGTTACCTGCTCATTGTTGTTTCGAACCAGTCGGGCGTCGCGCGAGGGTACTTTGATGAGGAGGCGCTTCACCGCCTGTACAATGGCTTAAATGAAAAACTGCAGCATGCGGGACTTACACTGGATGGCTTCTTCTTCTGTCCGCACCATCCGACCGGCGTAATACCTGCGTATGCCGGTAATTGTCAATGCCGTAAGCCAGCGCCGGGAATGATTTTGCAAGCTGCAGATCAACTTCGCATTGATGTCAGCGCCTCTTGGATGATTGGTGACATTCTGAACGATGTGGAAGCAGGAAACAGAGCCGGGTGCAAAACCATTCTGATCGATAATGGAAACGAAACGGAATGGATACAGTCGGACCAAAGAAAGCCAACGGCGGTAGCCGCTAACTTCACTGAAGCGGTTGGTATTATCACTGATGAATTTAAACCTGTATGAAAGATGTTAGCCGATACCTCAATGCCATCAACCAATTCAGCGCAAAGCGCATAATGGTCGTTGGCGATCTTCTTCTGGACCTGTACCTCAAGGGGTCGAGCGCACGACTGTGCCCGGAGGCGCCGGTTCCGGTGGTAGACATCGCTGAGCGAAACGCATTCCCGGGCGGGGCTGCCAACACGGTTTGCAACCTGAAAGCGCTTGGCGCCTTCGTAGTTTTCTGCAGTGTCGTTGGCGATGATGCGGAGGGCGATGAGGCCATCGCGAAAATGCAAACGTATAACATCGGCTGCCTGCATATTATCCGCGACGCCTCACGAAGAACCATCACCAAAAGCCGCATTGTGTCAGGTTCACAGCTTGTCGCCCGAATTGATCAGGGTTCAGAAGAACCGGTAAGTCCGGAGACCACCCGCACCCTTATCACGTGTATCGAGCGCGAGTTTGCTACCTGTGACGGTGTGATTATCTCCGACTACAATAAAGGGATAGTCACGCCCGCTGTGGTCGAGACGCTCACCAGGTTGCAACGCGCAGAACGACGATTTATCGCCGTAGATTCCAAGCGACTCTCTTTCTTTTCGTCGTTACGGCCGTCGCACGTAAAACCTAACTACGAAGAATTCTTGAAGTTGCTCGGGCTTCAACGCCAAAAAGAAGACCGCGTCAGTCAGGTAGTGATCCACGCCGATCAGCTTTACCAGGAACTCAATGCGCCGCTGATTACCGTAACGCTTGACAGCGCCGGTGCGGTAGTCATCGAGAACGGAAAAGCAGTGGAGATCGTCACTTCTCCGCCCGTCGCTAATCCACATGTCGCTGGCGCGGGCGACACCTATCTTAGCGCATTTGTCCTCTCCTTCCTGAGCAGCCGAAATAAGAAAACCAGCGCCCGCATTGCTGCGGCAGCGGCTACGATCGCCGTGAAAAAAGAAGATACCTCCAGTTGTTCACTTCCTGAATTAAAAAGTTACTTCAACGTTCACACCAAATTCGTTTCGGACCTCCACCATCTCAAAGAGATTTGTGACGCCTATCACAGCACCGGTAAACGGATCGTATTCACTAATGGGTGCTTCGATATCCTTCACAGCGGACATGTGACTTATCTGAACCGTGCCAAGTCGCTGGGCGATGTACTGATCGTCGGATTGAACACCGATGAAAGCATCAGGAGGATCAAGGGTATGCACCGGCCCATCAACGGACTGTCAGACCGCCTGAAGGTCCTGGCCGCGCTTTCCTCGATTGATCACATCATCCCTTTCGGTCACGAGCACGATGACACTCCTGTTCCCCTCATCCGGGTCGTTCGCCCTCACCTCTTCGCAAAAGGTGGCGACTATACCACGCAACAGCTTCCGGAAGCACAGACGGTCGTTGAATGCGGTGGCGAGATCGTTTTTCTTAATCACGTATCGAACCGTTCAACGACACGCATCATCAGAAAAATTAGCAACGCAACCAAAGCCGCACAAAGGGCTTACCTGGAACTCCGATCACAATGACGTGGAAGAATTGTAGAAACATCCTTTGCGTACGTCCTGACAATATGGGCGACTTGTTAATGACGACGCCCGCCATTGCTGCACTGAAAGAAACGTTTGACTGTACAATTACCCTTCTCACTTCGTCGATGGCAATGCCCATTGTGCCCTACATTCCCTGTGTCGATCATACAATAGTATGGGATGCCCCCTGGGTAAAAAGCACCAAGGCACCGAGGGTGAACGAATTCGAAAAATTGATTGCCGACTTGAAGCGTCATCAATTCGACGGCGCCATCCTCTTTACCGTGTTTAGTCAGAATCCGCTGCCGACTGCCTTGATCCTCACCCTTGCCGGCATTCCAAACAGGTTAGCCTATTGTCGCGAAAATCCATACCACCTGCTCTCACATTGGATACCCGAGAAGGAACCTTATACTTTTATCCGCCATCAAACCCGGCGCGATCTGGATCTCGTGAACGCCATCGGCGCTTCGACATCGAATGAGCGAATCAATGTCCGGTTGCCAACGAATGGTGAACAGTCACTCCGGGCAAAACTCGACCACGCCGGCATTGATGCTACCCGACCATGGCTGATCTTGCATCCCGGCGTCAGCGAAATAAAGCGACAATACCCGGCGGATAAATGGATAACCGTTGGCCGGCAAATTGTCGACCGGCTAGACTACCAGGTCATCGTCACAGGTGTCGACAGTGAGCGACGACTTGCCGAGTCGATCTGCGACGGTATTGGCAAGGGTGCACATTCCCTGGCCGGCAGATTGTCGATCGAAGCGTTTATTACGCTTATCCGGTTATCGCCGTTGCTCATTTCGGTAAACACCGCGAGTGTTCACATCGCCGCCGCGGTGCATACAAAAGTGATTGTCTTGTACGCACTAACCAACCCGCAGCACGCCCCCTGGAAAAGTATCGGCAAGGTGCTTCCCTTTTCAATTCGTGAAGAACTGCAGAGCCGAAATGAGGTGCTACAGTTTGTCAACCGCCGCTACTTCGGCGGAAACACTATGGAGGTAACTCCCGAGCAAGTGCTTTCAGCCGTCGAAGCCTTACTGATTCGCCAAAGCGATCCCCCTATAGACACGTTGGTCGCCGTGCCGCCGGCATCGTCAGGGAATCAAGAGCACTTTGTATTTCCATGAACCATAAAACTTCCAGAACAGGGAGAGCACTGGGATCACCGCCGACGTGAACAGCATTTCAAAGACATGTTGCCATGAACGAGAAGTGTTGCGTAACCGCTTATGCGCAAACCACACAGTCATCGCCAGCCAACCTGCCAAGCCGGCAATGCCGGGAATTGGTGCACGCGCAATGATGCCCGCGACAAAGAGCACAATAAAAAAAAGCGTTGCGTAATAGTGCCAGAAAGGACGGCGTTGAATCTTATCGCGATACAGTACCGGAAATTTCTTGTACAACAAGGCGTTGAACATGCCCTTGCGCTGCTCCCTAATTGAGATCCCCCAGGTCGCCTTTCGCACAGGATGGGTGACCACCGCATCATCCACCTTTATGACAGGTATACCATGTTCAATGAACTTGAATTGCAGATCACTATCTTCGCGCCACGCCATTTTGAAACGCTCATCAAAGCCACCAACACGATAAAGGGCCTCTTTGCTGCACGCGCAGTTGGCTGTAATAAATTCTGCCGCTGAAAGTCTCGAAATGTTAAGCTCATAGTCGGTAGGATCGCTCGTCATCGGTACGACAGTGTTTCCTGAAAAAGCGATCTCGCGTGCTCCGTGTTCCTCATATGCGGACCACATGGCCGTCAACCACCCGGTGTCGGGTATGCAATCGTCGTCGGTAAACGCGACCAGCTCGCCGCGCGACAACATGAGACCAAAGTTGCGCGCGGCAGCGGGACCTGCCTTTGCAGGCAACGCATAATAATGAATCATCGGATGCTCCCGCTCAGGCAACATCGTAAGCGCGCCGCTGGTCACCGCGTCTTCTCCGTCACTTACGACAATAATTTCAAAATGGTGGTCGGTGAAAGTCTGTCTCAACAAAGCTTCCAGACACCGCAGTAAAAGCGCGGGTCTTCGATAGGTGGGTATTACCACCGATATCTGTAAAGGCTCCATACATGACATTTAACTACCCAAATGGAATAAAAAATATGCCCTCTCGATGGCATCAAATTGATAGCGTATGGGCAGGAACCAACACCTTTCCACGATGAGTTTAAAGATCGCGATCTTTCGCGCCCTCTATCTGGGCGACATGCTGTGCGCCATCCCGGCGATACGTGCGATACGCAACGCCTACCCGCGCGGACACATATGCCTTATAGGCCTACCGTGGCAAACAGCTTTTGCGTCCCGGTTCTCCTCCTATTTCAATGACTTTGTCACTTTTCCAGGATGGCCGGGACTTCCCGAGCAAGTCCCGGATGGCAGGAAGATCGTTTCCTTTCTGAACGACATGCAATCGCGTCAATTTGATGTCGTCTTTCAAATGCATGGCAACGGGGTGCTCACCAACAGCCTGTGCATGTTGTGGGGTGGCAAGGTAACGTGTGGACTTCGTCAACCCGGGGCATATGCGCCCGATGAAACGCACTTCCCGTCGTCGGATGACGGCGAACATGAGATCCGTCGGTTTCTGAAACTTCCACAGTGCCTCGGCATACCTGCTCATGATACTCACCTCGAATTTCCGTTAGCTGAAGCAGATACAGTGGTTTTCGAAAAGATCGCCGGCAAGACCGGCATCAGTCCAGGTGGATATATTTGTTTGCATCCGGGTGCGCGCGACCCGAAGCGTCGTTGGTCCGTCGAAAATTTTGCACGCGTAGCCAACAACATGTCCGTTCATGGTTTCCCCGTCGTGCTGACCGGATCGATAGAAGAAAAGGCCCTCCTGCGCAGGCTCCAATCACTCATCAGTGGCCCTGTTATAAACATTGTGGAAACTTTTGGGCATCTCACAGCGGGGGCACTTGCGGCATTGTTGGCCCATGCGCGGTTGCTCGTGAGCAACGATACTGGCGTTTCGCATATCGCCGCCGCGCTTCACGTGCCAAGCGTTATCCTGTTTTCACCCTACTCCGATTTTAAGCGGTGGCGTCCACTTGATACACAAACACATCTTGCCATACCTTTTGAACAAACCAGCGATGTCAACTATGTAATGAGTTGCGTTGAGGAGAAACTGTGTGACGCGACCGGCATTGATCTTTCACCGCTAAGGCGCTAAGACGCAGAGGGCGCTAAGATTTGCCGTTGCATCGCTTGCATTGTGCTACTGCAAAGTCGACGTACGTTGCACGGAAAATGGCGGCACCTGTGCCTGTAGATGAAACTTTTACAGTAGCAACGTGCGCCTTTAGCAGTGAACTAGTCCATAAGGATCACCGTTCCGTTTCCGCCGATTCAGTTGCAAATGATGCGATGCTTTGGCTTTTTGCCGGATGCTTCTCTACGAGGAATGAACCGATGGCGAGCGCGTCGAACGGCGAGGTCCAAAAACATTCAATCGCATCGCGAGGCGAGCACACAATCGGTTTTCCCAACGTATTGAAAGATGTATTAACAAGAACCGGCACGCCCGTCAAAGCTTTAAACTCCTCCAGTAAGGCATGGTATAGTGGGTGTTGCCGCGCGTTAACGGTCTGTATGCGCGCTGTTCCATCTACATGTCGTACAGCAGGAATGCGGTCGGCCATCGCCTCCTTTACAGGATAGACAAAAAGCATAAAGGGCGAGTATTTCGCACCCTCAAACCATTCGTCGGCATCTTCCTCCAAGACCACCGGCGCAACCGGTCTGAAGTCTTCACGGTCCTTTACTTCGTTAAGTCGCGCCTGCATTTCGGGGTGAATCGGCGAAGCGAGGATCGACCGGCTTCCAAGCGCACGTGGACCAAACTCCATGCGCCCCTGGTACCAACCGATAATTTTGTTGTCCGCCAGCAGGGCTGCAGTTTCCGCCGCAATATTGGATACCTTCCGATAGGGTACCTTCGCCCACTCGAGGAACTTTCCGATGGCCTCGTCATCGAAGTCCGGGCCCCAGTAAACATGATCCATCGTGAATACGCGCTTGTCAGTTCTTCGCTGCAGCGCATCCACCCAAAGGGCTGCCCCCAGTGCGGTACCTGCATCACCTGCAGCCGGCTGCACCCAAATATTCGCGAACGGACTTTGGTTGCGGAGGTGCGCATTCATCACACAATTCAAGGCGACGCCACCGGCCATGCACAGATTTTCCTGACCAGTTTCGGCATGTAGCCAATCCGTTAGTTGGAGCACGGTCTCCTCCAGGACCTTCTGCAGCGAGTGTGCAATATCAAAATGAAGTTTCCCAAAGTGGTCGCCCCGCTTTCGGGCAGGGCCAAACAGCTGCGTGAAATCAACATCATCAATAGTATATGCCCCATTTTCGCCTACGTGGATCATCTGTCGAAATGCATCAACAAAAGCCGGCTTGCCGTACGACGCAAGTGCCATTACTTTATATTCATCTGAGGAGTGCAAGAAGCCGAGATAGCTGGTCATCTTTTCATACAACAAGCCCAGGGAATGCGGCATGTTCACCTGTCCGATAAGCGTCAGGTCGTTTCCACTTCCAGTGTAGTAGGATGTCGTTGCCTTTTCTCCCCTGCCATCGATTGTCATCACCGCGGCATCTTCATACGGTGACACCAGGAAGGCACTCGCTGCATGACTCAGGTGATGGTCGACGAAATGCCAATGAGTGCGATCGATCTTCGCACCATAGAATCGCTTTTGCAAGTGATGCGGCCAACCATCCGCAAGTTGTGCGGGTGCATTGACGACATAAGAGAGAAACAGTGGATCCCACGGATTCAGCCATCCATTGTTCGTGGCTTCTGAAGGTTTAAGAGGCAAGCTGATTGTTGCGGTCTGTGCATATTGTCCACCAGGCAACAAGTGTGGATCCAGAGAATAGGCGAAGTGATCAACTTCGTTTATATGGATGCCGGCCACACGCAGACAATAGTCAATCGCGTGAAAGGGCAACTCGTATGTGGAAAAAGGTACGGGTCGTTTACCATGCTTGATGTGTGTGAATCGTTCTTCTTCTGCGGCCGCAAGCAGTTGGCCGTCCTTCAGAATGGCAGCAGCCGAATCGTGAAAGGCAGCGTTGATACCCAGTGTATACATGTATGCTGATTTTTTTGCGGTAGCTGCAATAAAAAACTATTCCTTCGCGCCCCATTCTGTACCCGGGTTGTGGCTTTAATGCCGAAGCGGCAACTGACAGCGCTCAAAAAGGCAGGAACGATTTTTCCTAAAAGGTGTGCTCGGCGCTGCGAAGTCAAACGCCTTGCAGGTGAATAAGAATCTGCGAAGGTACAACCGCCTGTGGACATTGTCGGTCGTAACGCAAGCGGCGCCATAGTATTAACCAAAACGAAAATAAAAAAGTATGAAAACAAACAAGTGGACATTAGCGATAGCGTTGGCAGCCTTGTGTTGGGCTGCCTGCGATGATGATGATAATGTTCTCGACAAACCCGATCTGAACGAAACCGATGAGACGTTTGTCGAGACTGCGGCACAAAACAACATGGCGGAAATTGAATTCGCCGAAGTGGCTACAACCAAAGCTACGGACCCTCTGGTGAGGGACTTCGCACAGCAATTGATCACCGACCACACGGCCGCGCAAAACGAGCTCAACGAGCTGGCCGACGACTTCCGTGGCGTTGAATGGCCCAACGACCTGAGTGAAGCCAACGATGACATTATGGATCAATTGGAGGCTGCCGAAGGATATACCTTCGACTCACTCTACATTGAAAAACAAGTGATCCTGCACCAGGCAGCAACCTCGGTCTTTGAAACGGCCACCACCAATACGACCGAGTCACGCGTGAAATCGTATGCGACCAAATATCTTCCGAAACTGGAGATGCATCTCGACAAGGCTGACAGTATTCGCACCGTGATTATAAACCAGTCGACCGAGGGCACTACCACGGGAGGAACGGAGACCAACGATGGCACGACAGACGGGACAGGCACAAATGATGGAATGACCGATGGAACCGGTACGGCAGATGGCACGACGGATGATGGAACCACTACCGATGGTGGAACCACTACAGGTGATGGAACCACTGATGATGGTGGTACCACCGATGACGGTACCGCAGATGGCACCACCGGCGATGATGGAACTGCGGACGGAGCCGCCACGGACAGCGGCACCGATGGCGCACGTACGAACTAAAAGTTACTTTTCACCACAGGCTAATCCCGGGCTGAATCTCTGATTCAAGACCCGGGATTTTTTTACCATAAAATTTGCTTTCTTTGTCGTACTAATAATTGTACGATGACGAAAGAACTGTTTAGTTCATATTCTTTCATGCTGGACCGGACGGCCCGGCGGGTAAAACAGTATGCTCAGCAAAAATTTAAAGAACTCGAACTTGGCGTGACCGTCGATCAATGGCTTGTGCTCAAACATCTTTACGAGAACGAAGCCATGAAGCAAAACGAGCTTGCCGAGCTGCTCTTCAAAGACAACCCCACACTCACGCGCATCATCGATCTGTTGTGTGACAAAGAATTGACCGTCCGAAAGCAACATCCGGCGGACCGCCGCAGTTACCATGTGAGGCTTACCCGGAAAGGAAAGAAGGCTGTTGAACAGATTAAACCAAAAATCAAGAAAATCCGACTGAAGGCCTGGGACGGCCTTTCCAGGCAGGACTTCGACCACTTCCAAAAGGTGCTCGACACGATTTACCAGAATCTTTCCTGATGACGGCGTAGGTCCGTCAGCCTTCCATACCCGGAGATTTCAACTGGAGAACGACGCCCTCCAATTCGGGTGTAATTCTGATCTGGCAGGCAAGCCTGCTTTCCGCGGTTGCAGACGGCAACGTGTCCAGCATGTCCAGTTCGACATCTGTCGGCTCGCCAAGTTGATCAATGCCTTCTATGACTTCCACATAACAGGTAGCACACAACGCCATGCCGCCGCAAGTTGCCTCAATGGAATATTCGGAGGCGCGCAGCACTTCCATCAAACTCAGATTTATTTCCTCGGGAACTTCAATTGTCCTGCGCGCACCATCCGTGGCCTGCACATGAAAGGTTATCATAATTTAAAATGCGTTAACGCCGTTTACTGTTGTATACTTGAAGCTCAGCTTCTGATCAGGATGAACATACTTGAAGGCACTTTGCGCCATCAGTGCGGCTTCATGAAACCCGGACAGAATTAACTTCAACTTGCCAGGATACGTATTGATATCGCCAATGGCATAGATACCTGGAATATTCGTACTATAATCGATCGTATTCACGGGGATGGCATTCTTGTCGATCGTCAACCCCCATTCTGCTATCGGCCCGAGCTTCGGACTTAAGCCAAAAAGCGGAATCAGGAAATCCGATTCGATCGTGTGCTCGTTCTTTTCCGTATCGACGCAGGACACTGATGCCAGGCGGCCGTTTCCTGATACGCCTTTCAGATTGGTGCGGAGCAACAAGTTAATTTTACCCTCTTTCGCCAGTTCAAACACTTTCTGGGCTGAATCAGGCGCGCCTCTGAATGTTTCATTCCGGTGCACCAACGTTAGATGGCTCGCTATTGAGGCGAGGTGTATTGTCCAGTCGAGCGCAGAATCACCACCGCCCGTGATCACCAGTCTCTTTCCGCGGAAGGTTTCTGGGTCTTTGACGAAGTAAAGGATACCTTTCCCTTCAAAACGCTCAAGTCCGGCAATCTCCGGCTTCCGCGGCTCAAAGCATCCAAGGCCACCTGCGATGACAATCACTTTACACTCAATCGTCGTCCCCTCCGAAGTGGTCACTTGAAAACTTCCGTCTTCTTTCTTCACCACGTGCGTCACCTTTTCTCCCAGGGTGAAGCTTGGCTTGAAAGGTGCGATCTGCGCCGCCAGGTTGTCGACCAGCTCACCGGCTTTGATCTCCGGATAGCCCGGAATATCGTAGATCGGCTTTTTCGGATAGATCTCCGTCAACTGCCCTCCAATCTGCGGGAGTACGTCAACGAGGTGACATCGCATCTTCAACAGACCGGCTTCAAATACAGCAAACAATCCCACGGGCCCCGCCCCGATGATGCAGATATCAGTTTTAATCATCTTTTTGAATTAATGTCGCCTCAATTTAGCACGATAATTATTAGCACAACAACTATTCCAGAAAAAAATTCAGTGTGTTAATTTCACCGCAGAGGCGCCAAGGCGCTGAGGGCACGGAGAAATGCAAATGTTTTTTTGAGGGACGCGCAGAAAGCGAAATAATATTTCATCAGATATCTATTTACACAAAGCAATGTACTTTGCGATCACCAGGTAGCAACGTTGCGACGTTCTTCAGCGGCTTTCCCTCGTTGACGATTACCAGTGGCAATCCTTCTGTGACCCGGCCAAACGCAGGAAAAAATTCCTTCAGTTCAGAAAAGACTAAAACGAGGGTAAAAAGCGTGACGATATGGCCGCAAACAAAAAATCTGTTGAAAAATATCATGTTTAGTCGTTAATTGAATCCGATTCAAAATATACCTGGCATTAATCCCATCTTTTCATGCCTCTTAGAAGAACAAAATCACTTGCAGTCTGCTTTCTCGTTTCTCTAACATTCGCGCTTCTGTCATGCGGCAGCGGCGACAAGCAGGCAAGCGACCATACAGCGCCACAGCCAGCTCCGACGGAAAAAAAACCGGGCATGGTGTGGATATCCGGTGGAACCTTTATCATGGGCACTGATGAGTCGGATGCATACGACCATGAGCGCCCCGCGCACCAGGTAAAAGTAACGGGCTTCTGGATGGATGAAACCGAAGTCACCAACGAAGAATTCAAGGCGTTCGTCGATGCGACGGGCTACGTCACCGTAGCCGAGCGAAAACCGCGGTGGGAAGACCTCAGGAAACAATCGCCGCCTGGCACCCCTCCTCCGCCCGACAGCTTGCTGGTGCCCGGCTCATTGGTTTTTACTCCGCCGGGACATCCCGTAATGCTGAACGACTACTCACAATGGTGGACGTGGCTGCCCGGGGCAAACTGGAAGCAACCAGAAGGCCCGGGAAGCAATCTGGACGGAAAAATGCACTACCCGGTCGTGCATGTCGCCTATGAAGATGCGGAAGCCTACGCGAAATGGGCCGGCAAGCGGCTGCCTACTGAAGCGGAATGGGAGTTCGCCTCGCGCGGCGGCGCCGAACAGCAGCGCTACGCCTGGGGCAATGAAGTCAAACTGAATGGAAAGTTCATGGCTAACACCTTTCAGGGAAGTTTCCCCAACCACAATTCAGGGGAGGATGGTTTCGAAAAGCTCGCTCCGGTCAAGAGTTTCCCTGCCAATGCGTATGGCCTCTACGATATGATTGGCAATGTGTGGGAATGGACAAGCGACTGGTACGATGTGCGGTACTTCAAGGTATTGGCTAAGTCACCGGTGAGTGTCAATCCTCAAGGCCCCGCTCAACCATATGATCCCAACGAACCCTACGCGATCAAGCGCGTCTCCAAGGGAGGCTCCTTCCTTTGTGCCGACGACTACTGCGTCAACTACCGTCCCAGCGCCCGCCAGGGTACCGCCTTCGACTCCGGCATGTCGCACCTGGGCTTCCGATGTGTGGAAGACTAGACGTTGGTCTTTGGCAATTGGTAATTGGTCATTGGAAATTAGGTATTGGGCATTGGGCATTGGGGATTGGGCACTGGGAAATTAGTCACTAGTCATTGGTCATTAGGGTTTAGGGATTAGGGATTTTGGTGTTAGGATCAGCAGTGTGGGAACTCATCGCTTACACTTCCCCAATTGTCAACTGCAGAATTGTCAACTGTCAACTGAGCGTCGGCAGCGTGCGCGGATTAAGGGCATTGGGTTTCCGTCTTAGTTTCTCCTGTCTCAATTCCTAATAACCAATTTCCAACGCCTAATAACCAATAACCAATAACTAATGACTAATGACTAATCCCTAGTGCCTAATGCCTAATCCCTAGTGCCCAGTGCCTAATCCCTAGTGCCTAGTGCCTAATGCCTAATCCCTAGTGCCCAGTGCCTAATCCCTAGTGCCTAGTGCCTAATGCCTAATCCCTAGTGCCCAGTGCCTAATCCCTAGTGCCTAGT
>CAYMWA010000046.1:0-23902 GCA_964393795.1 uncultured Roseivirgaceae bacterium | reverse complement strand
TCTACGCAATAGCCGGTGTGAGGCTGCTATTGGGCCGTTCCGGCCATGGGGCACGACTTTTAAAGCAGGTAGGGCAAACACATGCTTATGAAAACGTTGGGAATTTTACTGATTGTCATCGGCGGAATAATGACCGTATTTACGGGATTTAACATCGTGACCAAAGAAGAAGTGGTGGACATCGGTCCGCTGGAAGTCAACAAGGAGGAGAAGACACCCATCTACTGGTCGCCTGTCACAGGCATCATTTTGCTGATCGCAGGTGTCGCGATAGTGGCGACAAGCAAGAAGCGATAGTTTTCTGCAATCCTTTGCGGAAACACTTTTATTTTTTAAAAATTAGAAATTTATTGCCGGCGGAAAATCCGTAGCGACCCCATCGACCGGTAATATGCCTCTTTTGGGGACCTCATACGGTATGTTGCATACAAGGGTACCTAAACCGAGGCAATGGCTAAGAAAAAAATACCACTCTACGGCAAGATCCTCATAGGCATGGCGCTGGGGTTGATCTGGGGCCTCGCTGCCGAAAGCATGGGGCTTCTGACCTTTACGGAGAATTGGATCAAGCCTTTCGGCGATATTTTTATCCGCGCACTAAAGCTCATCGCCATTCCGCTGGTGATCGTTTCGCTTATCGATGGCGTGTCCAATCTGTCGGATGTCACCAAACTGTCCAGGCTGGGTGGCAAAACGATTGCTCTTTACCTGTCGACTACCGTCGTCGCCGTTACAATCGGCCTCATCACGGTAAACCTGATCAAACCGGGTACTTTTCTTTCTGAAGAACGCCGTGACTTTTTTCGCACCGAGTACGCCAGTGACATCGACCTGACGGTCTCCAGTGTGGACACGGAAACCCCGGGACCGCTCCAGATCCTTGTTGACATTGTGCCGGAAAATCTTTTTGGCTCATTCACCGAAAACACCAACATGTTGCAGGTGATCTTTTTCGCGATCCTGTTCGGTGTTGCGATGATGCTGTCGCCGCGCGAAAAGGTGGCCACTGTGAAAAGCTTTTTTGAGGGTGCCAACCGTGTCATTCTCGCTATCGTCGATATCATCATGATGTACGCCCCGATCGGTGTTTTTGGTTTGCTCGCGGGCATGAACATCGATCTGGATCTCGTCGGTACACTGGGCGTTTACACGCTAAATGTGGTCCTCGCGTTGGCCTTGATGATCTTTTTGATCTATCCGTTGCTTCTTCGGCTTTTTTCTAAGATCAGCACGGTTGCCTTTTTCAAAGGGATGCTGCCCGCGCAGATTCTTGCATTTTCGACCAGCTCAAGTGCGGCAACCCTCCCAGCTACCATGAAGTGTGTGGAGAACAACCTGGGTGTATCAGAAGAGGTGTCCAGCTTTGTGCTTCCCCTTGGCGCAACCATCAACATGGATGGTACCAGCATTCATCAGGGCGTTTCCGCTGTCTTCATCGCACAGGCCTTTGGAATTGCGTTGAACCTGGAGCAACAGCTGACGATCCTGCTGACGGCGGTGCTGGCTTCCATCGGGACAGCAGCGGTGCCCGGCGCGGGGATCATTATGCTCATCATCGTGCTGCAATCTGTCGGCCTCGACCCGGCCGGACTGGCCCTGATCCTGGCGGTAGACCGACCTCTGGATATGTTGCGAACGGTGGCCAACATCACGGGAGACGCCGCCGTGGCCAGCGTCGTTGCCAAGAGCGAAGACAAGATCGACCTCGACGTAGCAAACAACCCCAACACCACAATGGATTGAGTGGTAATTAATAAGCGTCTTCAGAACTTAAATTCCTCGTTTTTGTTCTGTATTTTGGACCAAAATTCACCAGCAATGCTTCAAGCCGTACCTAAGAATATCCATATCTATCTGGAATCTAATCCGAACCCGAACTCACTGAAGTTTGTCGCCAATGAAATGCTTATCCCAGAAGGGATGAGTTTTGATTTTCCTGACGTGGAGAGCACCGGGCAAGCGCCTCTCGCAAAGGAGCTCTTTTCATATCCCTATGTGGACCGCGTCTTTTATATGAGCAACTTTGTCACTGTTACCAAAAAGGGTGATGTGGAATGGCTGGAAATCCAGCACATTCTGAAAGACCACATTAAGAAATTTCTCGAGTCGGGGCAGCATATTATCGAGGTGGCCGAGCCTGAAGAAGCGCCGGCACAAGAGGAAACGGAGACCGTGAAGAAAATCAAGACCATCCTGGACGAGTACATCAGGCCCGCCGTCGAGCAGGATGGAGGTGCCATCACCTTCCATTCTTTCATTAACGGCACCCTTAAGGTGCGCCTCCAGGGATCGTGCAGCGGATGCCCCTCGTCTATGATCACACTGAAGGCCGGGATTGAGAACCTGTTCAAGCGGATGATGCCCGACGAAGTCCATACGGTAGAAGCCTTAGGCTGACACCATAAAATTTTTGAAAAGCGGCCCGGCCGCTTTTTTTGTTCGAACATATCAAGTTGCTATCTTTCGACATGCGAATTCTTACTGTTGTCTTCCTTTTGATGGCCACCGCAGCCGTGGCTCAGCCTGTCAAAGTCATGACCTTCAATATCCGGTACGACAATCCGGGTGACGGGCCTAACGCCTGGGACCACCGCAAGGAGAAGGTATTCGCCCTGATCAGGAAGTACGACCCTGACATCATCGGATTGCAGGAGGCACTGCATCACCAACTTCAAGACCTCGTCTCAAACCTGAAGGATTATACGTCCATCGGCGTCGGTCGTGAGGATGGCAAGGAGAAAGGCGAATACTCGGCCGTTTTGGTGAGAAAGAAACGCTTCAAAATATTGGCGCACGAAACGTTCTGGCTGTCGAAAACACCAGAAGTGCCCGGAAGCAAAGATTGGGATGCCTCCCTTAGCCGCATCGTCACATGGGGAAAACTCCGCGACAAAAAAAGCAAGAAGACATTTCTGATGATGAATACCCACTTTGATCACCGTGGACCGGAATCGCGGTTACAAAGCGCCGGCTTGCTGAAAGAGCGCGCCGCTGCCATTGCGGGGGATATGCCGGTGGTGGTAACGGGCGACTTCAACCTTACGCGCGATAAGGCACCATATGAAGTGTTGGTGAGTTCTTCGCCCCTGAAACTGATCGATCCGGCACCGGCTAATGCCCCCGGCACCTTCTGTGGATTTGAAGTGGGTGGCTTTGAGTGTCGCGGTATCGACTACATCTTTCACACGCCTCAATGGCGGTCGGAAAACTACCAGGTGATTCAGGATAATGATGGAAAGTATTATCCTTCCGACCACCAGCCTGTGATGGTTCAGTTGTCTCTCGACGCAAATTAGCAGGCGAACAACCGCTCATGTAGCGCCTTACTACGCCTCCATCCCTTTTCACCATTCGGGCATACTTTTGTTACCGTAGGTGCAGGTAAAAAGTTTTAATACCTGTACTATGAACTTCGAAGCGCTCGAACCCTACACCTCCCATCTGTTCTCTGTTTCCCCGCGCGTATGGGGAAGAAAAGACCTTTTTGTAAACTATTATTTTGTTCAGGATGAGCAGTCGGGCGCGTGGGCATTGGTCGACGCAGGGCTGCGATGGTCTGCTGCCCGGATCAAACATGTGGCGCATGAACTTTTTGGAGAAAAGCCGCCGGCTGCGATCATCCTTACCCACGGGCATTTCGATCATGTGGGCGCCCTTCACGCGCTTATTGAAGAGTGGAACGTACCGGTCTATGCCCACAGGCTTGAGGCACCCTATCTGACAGGCTTGTCGTCGTATCCGCCGCCGGATCCTGCAGTGGGCGGAGGACTCATAGCGGCGATGTCGTGGATGTACCCCAAGGGCCCGATTAATATCCAGAATTATCTTCGTATCCTGCCTGACGACAATTCGATTCCGGGCTTTCCGGAGTGGAAGTATATCCATACTCCGGGGCACTCACCCGGGCACATCAGCTTATTCCGCGAAAGCGATCGAACGCTGATTGCCGGCGATGCTTTTGTGACCACCAAAGCAGAGTCGGCCATCTATGCGCTGAGCGGGATGAAGCAAATGTCGGGACCTCCCAAGTACTTTACGTGCAACTGGGCATCATCGGAGTTGTCTGTGATAAAGTTGTCGGCACTTGATCCCGAAGTGGCAGCCACCGGACACGGGACGCCTATGAGAGGAGAAGAACTTCGGGGCGCACTGAAGAATCTGTCAGGGCATTTCGCGACGCTTGCGCTACCCGCAGAAGGGCGATACCTCAATGAGCCCGCAGTGACAAATGAGCAGGGCGTTCTGTTTGTTCCGCCGCCTACTGGTCGCCTCAACCAGATTGCCAGGGTGGTGGGAATCGCCGTGGCCGTGGCATCGGTGGCACTTCTCGTTTATCAACAAAACCGGCAGAAAAAGGGAGTTTTCCATACGCTCACGGAAAAAGCGTGAGCACGCTATCCCTGTTACGATTTGTCAACAGTGCTGTCAATGGTCAGGATTTGCGAATTTCCGGTGGTGACCGGATTGAAGATCAGCTGCCTTTGTTTGACATGCAAGACGGCTTCATCGGATAGGATGGCCGGAGTGATGGCGCGCGTATTGCCAGCGATCACCACTGATCTGTCCTGAAGCGAACGACAGTGAAGTTCCTTATAGGTAACGTCGGTCAAGTCAAGCAGGCAGTCGCCCTGCATTTTCGTGATAACAATTTTGTGGCACTTTCCGCGAAAGGACAGGCGTCCATCGCCTTTGATTTCGAACGTGATGGTGTATTTCGGTGAATAGATAATTCCGGAGATATCAAACGTTCCCTTGATCTTGATATCCGTGTCTCCATGGCTTCCAATCAGCAGATCCTCCTGCTTCACATCGCCGGTAAACTCCATTCTCACTTTCTTCTTCCGACTTCTCAATGGCTTCTTCACGATTGTGTTTCCTGTGTTTTTTGATCCAATAATTCATGAGTGGGCTTTAATGCATGGGTTCTTTATTGCTAATATCGCACTAGAAATCTCCAAAATCGTCATTTTCTCCGTTTTCTCCACGTCTTCCGCCTTCTTCACGTTGTTTCTTCGTCTGGTTTAACCTGTAGGTAAAGGTAATACGCACCTGTCGCGGTGCCCATTGAGAGACGCGCTCGGCATAATATCCCTGATCGGGCAATTCCGTTATTGACCTCCATTTGCGTGTGTTCAGCAGGTCTCTTACGTTCGCCGAAATGGTGCCTTTTCCTTTGAGCACGTCCTTTGCCAGGGCCAGGTCGAGCGAGTAGGTAGCGAGCCGTCTTCCCTGGGCCTGTTCTTCGGGACCCCGATAGAAGAATGATGTTTGAAATTCAAAATCGCTCGTGATTTTGATCTTAGAGCTGGCGCGCGCCTGGAATGTATAGGTGTCACGCGCAAGTGATTGTTCCTGATAAAACCCTTCGGAGATGGCCCGATAAAAGTTGGCGCTTGAGTTGATGTCCCACCATTTCCCGACGGTGTATGAAAAGTTAAATTCAAGTCCGTAAGCGTCCGTGCTCCCCGCGTTGACCGGGAATGTGCGGGTAATGCCTTCATCGTCGATCTCTACGACGCGCTGTATATCGCCCACACGGTAGCGATAGTAGGCGCTCGAGAGAATTGATCCGGTTGACCAGTTGACGAGGTAGCCGGCTTCAAACGAGTGGGTATACTCCGGATTCAGGTTCGGGTTTCCCTGGAAAAAATTGCGGGAATCCGAAAAGTTGGAGAACGGAAGCAATTGCCGGAAATGCGGGCGGTTAATGCGCTTGCTGTAGCTCAACTGAAGCGTTTTGTCCTTTTCAATCTCATAACCAAGGTTGACGCTGGGAAACAGATCAAAGTAGGAGCGGGCATTCCGGTCGTGTGTCTCTGTCAGTTCAGTGAGGATGTCCGAATACTCACCACGAACGCCTGCCTGTACGGAAAACTTGTTAAACTTGTCGCCTGCCATCAGGTAGCCCGCGTGAATGCGCTCCGTATAGAGCAAGTTGTTGTTGAACGCAGGAAACACCACCCACTCTCCGTTTTGCAGCTCTTCCAGCGCGTATTCGTTGTCAACGGTACGGCTGGCGCTTCTCATACCGGCCTCTGCTTTCCCATCTGTGCCGAAGGGATGAACATAGTCAGCCTGGACAAACCAGTTCTTGTCAACAGCGATGTTATCGGCGCGCTGCAGCGTGGTGTTGTCGTTTTCGGTTTGCGTATAGTCGGATCTTTCGCCGTCCAGTCTCTTGTTGTATTGAAAGTCAAATGTCAGCGCCTGGTCCTTTCGTTCAAACTCGCGTTTGTAGTTAAAGGCAGCTTCGATGTTTTCTTCATCTTCGGTCTCACGGTCGGTCCGGACTACGCTGCCCGCGGCTGTCCCGTTGATCATGTCTTCATAGATCAGCGTGGAGGTATTCAGTCCATCTCCGAAATTATACATGATGGAGCCGGTCATGGTATTCTTGTCGTCAATAAAGTAATCGATGCCCCCCATGATGTTGTGTGAAAGTTCCGACCTGCTGCGCTCGCCATCCTGAAATGTTTCGCGCGCGCCCTCATCGAAACGCTGGTACTGGGTGGAGTATCCGGGGCTTTTTCGATAATTCATGCCATAGCTGGAAAAGACGTTCACTTTCTTGCGACGCATATTGAGACTGTATGACCCGCCGAGATAGTCGGGATGTCCCACGACACCGGTAAACGTGCCGTGAAGGCCATTTTCCTGATTTTTCTTCAGCACGATGTTGATGATACCTACCTCGCCCGCAGCTTCATAACGCGACGAAGGGTTCGTTATTACCTCTACCCGTTCAACAAGGCTTCCCTGAAGATGCCGCAGGGCATCGGGATCACGTGAGGTCAGGCCCGAAGGCTTTCCATTTATGAGTATGCGAACGTTGGCATTACCGCGCAGCGTAACCTGCCCTTCCACATCGACGTTCACCGACGGCACATTGTTGAGAATATCGGCAGCGTTGCCCCCACTCGTGCTCAGGTCGGTGCCGACATTAAACACCCGCTTGTCGAGTTGCAACTCCATCTGTGAGCGCTCCCCCTGAATTTCGACCGTTTCCAGAACGCGGCTGTCGGGCCGCAATGTGATGGTTCCCAGGTTGACATCGCGGTTCACCAGGTTTACACCGGGGATGATCTTCTGTTGGTAAGAGAGGAAACTGACGATCATGTAATAGTTGCCCGGACGTATTGCGATCGAAAACCTGCCGTTTTCATCCGAAGCGACGCCGCCGACCATGGTGGAATCAAGATTGTTGTATACAGCGGCATTGGCAAAGGGAACGGGCTGCTCTTCCTGATCGACAATAGCCCCGGATATCGTCAATAGCCCGCGGTCTTGCGAAAACGCGGTCAAGTGGAAGAACATGAGTAGCAGCGTAATAGGCTTGTAATCTTTCATCATTTCGGTTCGGGACAACTTAAACTATAACGCAAATATCACAATTCAGTTTGCCGACAACCGCGAAACATTTGGAAGTAAGCGTAAAGTTTAAGGACATTTTGTATGAATGGCTGCTACGGCATGGGAAAGGTTGCTGTGCGGATGCGCCGGCGTATCCCCGATCTACGTGAGATCGGTCAACGATCGTTCGGCAGCCCGGCATCTCAATTCCGCAAAGCCGGAATTGCGCAGGTGTGGCTGCAAGGATGACTACTTCTCATTGTCAAGTGCGGGCAGGACAAAATCATCCAATGCACTCGGGAGTTTCATCGTTGCTTCAATTTCTTCTACAGTGCGGGGTGCTGCTGCAGACAGCCGTTCATAACCATCGTCGGTGACCAGGAAGTCATCTTCGATGCGAACGGCGATTCCCCACCATCGCTCATCGCAATCAGAATTGGCCGGGATGTAAATGCCCGGTTCAATAGTGATGACCATGTTTTTTTCCAGCACCTGTCCACCGCGATCGTGTACGTCGAGCCCGATATGGTGCGTGCATCCATGCGGATAGTAAAGATGGGGTTCGTTTTCATTTTTGATGATGCCCAATTCTGCAAGACCGCGGTTGACGATTACGCGCGTCGCCTGGTTGAGTTCCAGAAACGTTGTACCTGGCTTGCATATTTTCATCGCCGCTTCCTGCGCCTTTAGCACCAGGTTGTAAATCTCTTTCTGTTCGGGAGAAAACTTCCCGTTCACGGGTATGGTTCGTGTGACGTCAGCCGTATAGCCGCGGTATTCCGCGCCCAGGTCCATCAGTATAAGGTCGTCACCCGAAATGTTTGGCTTGTTATTGTCGATGTAGTGAAGGATACATCCGTTGTGCCCGCCACCGACAATCGATGGATAGCCTACATCCTCTGCCTGGTATTTCTTGAAGACGAATTCATGGATGCCTTGTACTTCCCGTTCAGACATCCCAGGTTTCATCGCCTTCATAACCTCAATCTGACCGATACTCGAGATCTGGACGGCTTTCCGAATGAGGGCTACCTCTTCGTCAGTCTTGACGCCCCGAAGTTGATCCATGATGATGGGCAGACTGCTGACGTTAAGGTTGTTCTTTTGCGGCTCACGGTTTACCATCGCGCTACCCGTCGCAGGATAATTTACTTTTTCCTTGAATTGACGGATCAGGTCGTACAGATCGGCGTCGTCTTCTTCGTCATCGCGCACATCGTTTTTGAAATCAAGGAACAGGATCTGATCAAACTTGCTGAAATCAACATTATATTGTTTGAATTCGGTGTTGTTGAAGACCTGCTGAAACCCGAGGCGCTCCTTTACGCCTGCAGTACCGAGGCGCCTGCCTGTCCACATCTCCTGAAACGGATCGCGTGGCTGGACAAAAAGGATTTCATCATAAGGCTCGCCATTGGCCGCGGCTTGTTTTTCCTTGAAGATGAACAACACCGCATTCGGTTCGCGGTATCCTGTGAAGTAATAGAAATCAGGGTCCTGATGATAGACATAGTCGACATCGTTCGACCGGTTGCGCACGGGATTTGCAAAGAAGACGGCAACCGAATTATCGGGCAACTTCTTGCGGAGTTCCTCGCGTCGCGCTTGATGGAATTCGCTTGAGAGAAAATCATTGGGCAGGTCCTGCGCAAAAGCTGGCAGACAGACAATGAAAAAAAGCAAGTAGCGTACGGTCTTCATGGAAGCGGGTTATGCCGATCATCAATTTTCAATATAACGAAATGCCAGACGAATAGTCAGGCTACTCACGATGGTCAATTTCTTCGAGGAGAAAGTCCTTGCCCTTGCCGTAGGTCACCAACTCCATCAAGCGAAAGCGTTCGAGCGTCAGAAGGTCCTTCACCTTAAAATCGCCATTGCCCAGCACATTCTCCACGACAAATTCGTGTGTTTCGCCAAAGTTGATGAGGCGGTATTTTTTACCTGTGCGAAGAACGTCAAATGAAAGTCCAGCCATGGCGATATTGATCCGTCAAAGTTTGTTCGAATGTAGTTGCGTATAGCTTCTCCTTCTGTTTCCCTTTTCACGTATCAGAGTTCCTCTTCGCGTTCGAGCATCAAAATTGATGCCTGCGGGACAATGAAGTATTTTTCTTTTTCGTAGAGCACTTCTACGGCACCGCGTTGCAGAAAGATGGCAAGGTCACCCTCCTGTGCCTGAAGCGGAAGATATTTGACCTGCTCTTCCTTTCCTTTCCACATCTCATCTTCATCGGCAGGAAGGGGCAAGGGGTATCCCGGGCCAACTTTGATGACATAGCCGCTCTGAATCTTTTCCTTTTCCTGGACACCGGGGGGCAGGTAGAGGCCGCTTTCCGTTTTCTCTCTCTGCGTCACGGGTTGAATCAGAACCCGGTCACCCACGACGATCAATTTCTTAAGCCGATTGTCAGCGGTAATTTTCATGGTGCGTTTTTTTGGCTCGAATAATAACGCTTAGTGGCAAATATTCCTTCCCGAAGGGACTCTTTTATTTCGATTCGGATGCCCCTCCAGCGAAATCAGTAGCTAACGATACCGGGTGATATGGGTAGTGATCGCGATAACGGCTGCTGTCCAACTTTCCATTTATTCCATCAACCGCCTGCCGTTGCTGTGTTCCGCAAAGGGCAATTGAGGATCAACAGGATCTTCATCGGCCGGCGGCGTATCGGTCTCGTCGATATCCAGCTCTACTGATTTTCCGAGGAGCGCGACCGATTGATCACTCGGCAGCTCCTGAACGTTTCTCAGCTTGCGCTCAATCACGCGTGAACGCGTGCTGGCGTCATCGATGACATTGGTTGCTTCCTGCAGTTTCTTCTTCGTTTTTTCCAGGATCGTTCCAAAATTACCAAACTGCGTTTTCACTGCGCCCAGGATTTGCCAGACTTCACTGGATCGTTTTTCGATCGCCAGCGTGCGGAAGCCCATTTGCAGGCTGCTGAGGAATGCTACCAGATTGGTGGGACCCACTACTGTTACGCGATACTCCCGTTGCAGTAACTCGAAGAGTCCCGTTCGCCGCAGGATCTCGGCATACAGGGCTTCTGTAGGCACAAACATGATCGCAAAGTCCGTGGTGACCGGCGGATTGATGTACTTGTCGCGGATATCTTTTGCGTTCTTTTTGATCGAATATTCAAACTGACGAACGGCGTCATCGATTTCCTTCTGACTTAAATTGGCGACGTCTTCATACACTTCTACCAGCCGCTGATAGTCCTCGTTCGGAAACTTGGAGTCGATAGGCAGCAAGAGCGGAGCACGGTCAGTCCCTCTGCCGGGTAGCTTGATGGCAAACTCAACGCGTTCCTGAGTTCCCGGTTTGACGACTGCATTCTTGTCATACTGCTCCGGAGAAAATATCTGTTCGAGAATTCCGCCGAGCTGGATTTCGCCGAGGTTACCGCGTGTCTTCACGTTCGTAAGCACTTTCTTCAGGTCGCCAACACCCGATGCCAACTTTTGCATTTCACCAAGACCCTGGTGCACCTGATCCAATCGGTCGCTGATCAATTTAAAGGAATCTGTGAAACGTTTTTCCAGTGTCGATTGGAGTTTCTCGTCAACAGTGGCGCGCATTTCATCCAGCTTTTTCGAATTCTGTTCCTGTATCTTTTGCAGATTGCTTTCCACCGCGTCCTTGATCTTGTCTAGCTTGCTCTCGGTGTCACCCTTGATCTGGTGTTGCAGGTTGAGTAAATCGGAGAACTTCTGCCGCTGAAGGGTGTTGAAGTCATTCACATTCTGTGAGAACCGGTCTTCCATCGACTTCAGTGATTTTGAAAGCTCCTCTTTTGAATCCCTGAAGGAGGCTTGCAGCGATTCGCTGAATATCTTGAAGGACTGGCTCAACTCTACGCGGTTTTCCTTGGCGTTCCGTTGTGTTTCTTCACGATTGCGCGAAAACTCATCCCTGACAAGGGTGTCCATTCTGGCCAGCTCGTTCACGATCCTGAAAATTTCTTTCTCCAATCCTCCTGACGCCTTGTTTCTGAACAACAGCCATGTGTTGGCCAGCAGTAGAAGAATGGTGATGAAAAGAAGAATGGTAATGGTCGTCATACGATTGCGGTGAAGTGTATTGCCGTTTGGGAAGCAATATCGGCCATAATTGTGACAGTTTGTGACAATGGGTATCGCCTGCGCGATGGGTTTCGACGCATGCACGCCCCTGTTCGGGCAAATGCAATCTTGACCGGCAAAACCCGGCGAATAGGTACAAAACTACTAAATTTGTGCTCTTGAACACGCGAACTATGGAAGCAACGATTTCGTCAAGTCAGGCAGCAATTGCGTTAGAGGAAAAATACGGGGCGCACAATTACCACCCGCTGCCCGTGGTACTTGCTCGTGGAGAAGGTGTCTTCTTGTGGGATGTTGAGGGCAAGCGCTATTACGATTTCTTGTCAGCCTACAGCGCCGTTAACCAGGGACATTGCCATCCGCGCATCATCGGTGCGCTGATCGAACAAGCAAATGTGCTCACCCTTACGTCGCGCGCTTTCTACAACGACAAGCTTGGCGTGGCAGAAAAGTACGTGTGTGAAACGTTTGGCTACCAGAAGTCGCTGTTCATGAACAGTGGCGCAGAAGCCAACGAAACCGCCATAAAACTGGCACGCAAATGGGGCTACAACCGGAAAAAAATTCCAGCAGATAAAGCAGTGATCGTCGTGGTGAAAAATAATTTTCACGGCAGGACAACAACGATTATTTCCGCTTCAACGGATGATGACGCCCGCCGCGACTTTGGGCCGTTCATGCCGGGCTTCAAAATTATTCCTTATGACGATATTCCGGCGCTTGAGGAGGCGTTGGCAGATTCGCATGTCTGCGGATTGTGGATTGAACCGATACAGGGTGAAGCCGGCGTCTTCTTACCACGGGATGGCTATCTGAAGGAAGCAGAAGCATTGTGTCACAAACACAACGTATTGCTGATGCTCGACGAGATACAAACGGGTATTGCGCGCACGGGGAAAATGCTCGCCGCGGATCACGAAGACGTCCGCGCGGATATCCTTATTCTGGGCAAAGCACTCTCCGGCGGCGTGTTGCCGGTATCGTGCGTATTGGCGAACGACGACATCATGCTACTGATTAAACCCGGCGAACATGGATCCACTTTTGGCGGCAACCCGCTTGCCGCAGCAGTCTGTGTGGCGGCACTGCAGGTTATTAAAGATGAAGACCTCGCCCACAATGCCGACAAGCTGGGAATGATTTTCCGGACGCGGATGGAAAAGCTGATAGAGAAATCGAATCTCCTGAAGCTTGTTCGCGGAAAAGGATTGCTCAATGCCATTGTTATCAACGATAGCCCGGAGAGTGACACCGCCTGGAACTTATGCCTGGCGCTGGCCGGGCAAGGGCTGCTGGCGAAGCCGACACACGGCAACATCATCCGCCTTGCACCTCCGCTTGTGATCACCGAAGAACAACTTCACGAATGTTGTGACATCATTGAGCGCGTCGTGCTCGACTATAAGCGATAGGACCTGTAATTATGGTGATTCCGCGTTGAGAATACGCCATTCCGCTAAGTCGCGGCTAAGTTGTTCAGGACTGGTGAAGGTGATCGTGTTAAGCCCGAGTGCTTTTGCCCCTGCGATGTTAGCAACGTTGTCGTCAATGAAGAGCGCCTGCTCGGGAATGACGTTGTACCGGTCGAAAAGAATCTGAAAGAATTCGCTCGCAGGCTTCCTGCACTGCTCTACCCCGGATACGACGATACCTTCAAACCACTGAAGAAAAGGGAAATTCTCCTGTGCCCACGGAAATGTTTCCGCCGACCAGTTTGTCAGCGCATAGAGCCGGAATTTGTTGAGCTCCTTTACTGCTTTCAGGATCTCCACTGTCCCCGCGATCGGTCCGCTGATCGTCTCTGTCCAACGGCCATACCATGCGCTGATGGCCTCCGCATGTTCGGGATGTTTGGCGATCAACGCTGTAGTAGCCACTTCAAAGGAGCGACCGGCGTCTAATTCGTCATTCCATTCGGCTGTGCAGATGTTTTCAAGAAACCAGGTGATTTCTTCTTCTGTATCGAAAATCTTTCGATAGAGATAACGGGGATTCCAATCAATAAGGACACCTCCTAAATCAAATATGACAGTGTTGATCTTTGCTGACATTGAAGAATGTTTATTTAGCGCATGATTTTTCGTCCGCAAAGATAACCGATTTTACTCCTTGTGGCCGAGTTTGTGCAGCAACTGTGCGGCAATCAATGCCGGCGTAATCCTGGTGAGACATGGGAAGCCGCCAACGTAGCAAGTGTCACGGCCGTACACGGAACACGGCCGGCAGGGCAGTTCATCGCGCGCTACTTGCACAAGGCTGTGTCGGTCTCCCACGGGCGCGAATCCCAGGTCCGGATGCGTTCCTCCCCATATCGAAAGTACCGGCACGCCGGAAAGCGCAGCGAGATGCATATTCGCCGAATCCAGACAAAGCATGATATCCAGCTTTTGTATGAGTGCGATTTCCTGCGGTAGTGACAACTGCCCGGCAACGATGATGCAGCTGTCGGGAAACTGGTTTTGAAGTTCCTTGAAGTATCGGATTTCGGAATCACCACCTCCAAACAGAAAGAACTTTACAGAAGTTTTGCGTAACACGCTATCAATTACCGTCGCGAAGTTTTGCCCAGACCATATTTTGGTGGCGTGCATGGCAAAGGGTGCGAGGCCAACCCATGCCTCGTGCTTGTCGAGATTTTGGGATTGAAGCCATCCGTTCAGTTCTTCTTGCACTGTTTTATCAATGCGGAAATGCGGGGGCGGAAGCAAGTCGAAAGCCCAGCCTGCCTTGACGAAAGCAGTGTGATAGCGGGCTACGGTGTGGGGTAATTTTCTTACAACTTTGTTGTGCTTGCGTGCATACGCCTTCTTTTCTTTTCTTCCCTTATCGAACACAACGACCTTGGCGGAAGTGAGCCGGAACAGCGTACGGAGTACCATCGTGCGGATATGATCGTGCATGTCGATGACCACATCGTATGCCATATGTGCGCGAAGTGCCCCGAAAAGTGCCCACATACCGCCGATGCCTTTGTAGGTGTGATCCACATCAGCGGCAAAAACATTTACACGGTCAATGCCTGTAAAGAACGATGCAAAGCGCGGTCGCGTGACCACAGTGATTTCAATGCCGGGATGTGCCCTGACTGCGGAGCGGAGCACCGGTACCAGCAGCGCCACGTCGCCCATGGCGGAGAAACGGAGTACGAGAATCTTGATGACTGGCGTCACAGGTTGGTGGAAGTTCGAAGGGTAATACAGCCGCGAACGTCACGCTTTTCTGGTCGCGGAATTATAAAGCACAGGATTCAGGGTTGCGTCGTTGTACATTTTCATTTGGCGATATACCTTAAATCTGCGCATACCGGATCCGATGTCACTGACGAGTTCGTCGAACGCAACGCGCATATCTTCTTTCTGTTCCTGCAATGTTGCAAGCTTTTCCCGACATTGTGCGATGTGTTGTGCGGTCACGTCCTTGCGTTCCGTTTGCTCGGCCATGTGATAGATCTTTAACAACAGGATGCTCATGCGGTCCAGAAGCCACGCCGGCGTCTCCGAGTTGATGCGTGTTCCCGACGGATATTTCACATCGCGAAAGGCCTGCAGAAAATAATCGTCCATTCTTTCCACGGTGTCGGTCCGGTCCTGGTTCGATTTGTCAATGCGCCGTTTAATGCGCAACGCTTCCGCCGGATCGATTTCCGGGTTTCTGATGATGTCCTCCAGATGCCACTGAACAGTGTCGATCCAGTTTTTTTGATACAGGAGCGCGTGAATGGACTCACGCTCAAAAGGCTGAGTAAGGGGTGTATCGACATCATCTTTCAGATGGTAATCGTCAATGCTTTTCTGGAAGATCTGATAACATTCGTCAGCTGACAACATCAATTCTGCAAATTAAGTCCAAAGTTAAGCCGCCAGTCAGGAGGGACAAAGCCTCCCGGGATAAGAATTTCATGCCATTGGGGCCAGAACAAGAAAAAGGACAGAAAAGAATTGAGAAAGAATAGGGGTAACTCGACCATCGGTTGTCATACCATAGAAGCCCAATACCCGTAAATTGCACCTGGAATTAGCTTGAAAGAAACGGTGGGTTTACCTGAACAATAAACGCAGATACTGACTTGGGCAGCGACTTGGGCAACATAACTGATTTTGAAATGCTTTTCAGAACGTACTATCAGCCGTTGTGTAAATACGCCTATACTTTTTTGCAAAGCCGGGAGGACGCTGAAGAGGTAGTGCAAGCCACGTTCGCGCAGCTTTGGGAAAAGCGTGATGAACTGGCGATCCGCACCTCCATAAAACCCTACCTCTATGCTACGGTGAGAAATTCGTGCCTGAACGCGTTGAAGCACGAAAAAGTCAGGCAACGCTATGCGGGAGAAGAGATGGCCCGTGCTGGAAACAGCGAAAATTCGGTGGCGCACATGGTCGTATCAAGGGAACTGGAACAGCACATACACCTGGCCCTGGAAGCGCTTCCCGAACAGTGTCGGATGGTGTTTAAGCTCAGTCGCTTTGAAGCCATGCGCTATTCCGACATTTCTCGCGAACTGAACATCTCCGTCAAGACGGTGGAAAATCATATGGGCAAGGCCCTTCGCCTGATGCGCGAACGACTCCGTGAATATTTGCCTGCAACACTCCTGCTAATGATCACATTGTGGAATTGAATCCGAACATATCACCCGAAACTGACAATAGGATTGCGCTTTACCTGACGGGCGAAGCGACGCCGGAGCAGTGTGCGGCAATAGACAGATGGCGTCGTGCGCATCCTGCAAATGAAAAATACTTTAGCGACATGCGCCTGATTTACGAAAAAGCCGCCGCACCAGCAGCGCAGGAAGACTTCGATACTGACGTCGCCTGGCAGGCATTTCGAGCAAAGCTCAATCGCGCGCCCGCGTCAACCGCCGCTACGCCGCCAGTCGCTTTTGCCTTCTGGCTACGCGTGGCAGCGGGCGTCACCTTACTGGTTACGGCCGGTGTGTTCGGTTACCGCTATTTCAAGACGACGGAAAAAGTGGAACGCACGTTTGCGACCCTGGAAGAAATGGCGTCAGACACACTTCCCGACGGAACCGCGGTCTTCCTGAACCGCCAATCGAAGATAATATACGATGGCAATGCGGCGACCAGAAACCATAGAGTTTCACTGGAGGGAGAAGCCTATTTTCAAATCCAACACGATGATGAAAAAACATTTGTTGTCACCGCCGGCGAGATCTTCATACGCGATATTGGCACTGTCTTCAACGTCAACGCCTATCCCGATTCAACCACCATCGACGTCGCTGTCGAAGAGGGAGCGGTTGTGATGTACAATGCGGCGGGCGATAGTCTCGATGTCACCGCAGGCCATCGCGGTGTCTATGATCGAGTCACCAAAACGTTCTTGCTTGCCAGTCCACGCGTAAATGCAACGGCTTACAAAACGAAAAATTTCAGCTTTACCGACGCGTCCCTTGCCGTGGTGGTCGAGACGCTCAACCGGGTTTACACTGAACAGTTTCACATTGACGAAAACCTGAAGGACTGTACACTAACCGTGTCATTCAGGAACGAAGACCCTTCTGAAATCGCCGCCATTATCGCCGAGACACTCGGCCTGACGGTGTCCCGGAATGGAAACCATATTCAACTAACCGGTCCCGGCTGCGGGACGATCGCCTCATGAAAACACTATCGGTATTGTTGGTCCTGACGTGCGGCTTCTTTTCACTTGTCGCCCAGAGCACCCTATTGGAACGGAGGATAACACTGACGCTGGAGGGCGAGACCGTCGAGGCTTCATTGCGCAAAATTTCGGAAGCCGGAAACTTTATCTTTTCCTACAGCCCGGCCATTCTTGATGGCGGGGAGACCGTGCATCACCGGTTTGTGAATCGTACTGTTCGCGAAGTGCTCGACCAGTTATTTGCAGGCACGCTGCGCTATACGGTGAGAGGAAACTATATTATCCTGACCAGGGAAACGCCACAACGCTCGGACAAGGAGACGACTGTCATCACCGGTTTTGTTGTGGACGAAGACACGGGAAAACGCCTTGAAAACGTCAGTGTCTATGACCCTGTTACGCTGTCTTCGGCAATCACCGATTCAAAAGGCTATTTCCGAATCGCGATGGAACAACCCGCCTCGGAAGTGATCCTTGCGGTCAATCGGCAGGACTATCAGGATACAGTTGTCGTGCTGCCCTGGCACAACCGCCTGCTACAGATTCCTATCCGGTTACATGCGGACAAGATCACTGCCGTGGCCGACACACTTGGCAGCAGGGTACAGCAGATATGGAACAAGCGCAAGAGCACGCGCGACAGTGTGGTGGTCCAACCGGATGATACGCTCTATCGTGTGGCGCAAATGTCATTCGTCCCGTTTCTCGGAACAAACGGGAAGCTGAGTGACCAGACGATCAACCAATACTCGCTCAATGTGCTGGGCGGACAAGCATTGGGCCTCCAAAAAGTCGAAGTCGCCGGGCTGTTTAATATGGAACGCGGACCTGTCTCGGGCGTTCAGTTTGCCGGACTTTACAACGGAGTGGCTGGTAGCGTTAATGGAGCACAGATTGCCGGCGTGACCAATGTGACAAAGAGTACTTCGACGGGTGTTCAGGTTGCCGGCGTAACGAATATCACCGTCGACGCTACGAGAGGCGCACAAATCGCAGGGGTAGCCAACCTGACACTGGGCGCGCACCGCGGCGTGCAGTTGGCCGGCGTCACGAATCTTGCGACCGACGACTACCGCGGCGCCCAGCTTTCCGGAGCGGTCAGTATTGCTGTCCGCGATGCCCGGGGTTTACAGATGGGCGGCCTGGCGAATATTGCACTAAAACGGTTTCGTGGTGTGCAGGTTGCCGGCTTTCTGAATTACGCCGGGATCAATGAAGGAGTGCAGATCGCGCCGTTTAATATTGCGGACTCGTCGAGTGGTGTTCCGCTGGGCGTAATAAGTTTTGTCAGGAAAGGCTATCACAAGATCGAAGTTTCTGTCGATGAGGTATTTTACAACAACGTGTCTTTTCGCACGGGCGCCGATCGGTTTTACAATATCCTGACCGTTGGCGCAAAGCCGTCCTCTTACAAGGAAGCCGAAACGTTCTGGACCTTCGGGTACGGCTTCGGCACTGCGCCACGCCTTGTCGGGCGCAGACTATTCCTGAATGTTGATCTTACATCGAACCAGATTGTGCACGGCAACCGGATTGAAAATCTTGACCTGCTGAACAAACTATATCTCGGCCTCGACTACGCCTTTCTGAAGAAAGTTTCGCTGGCCGTCGGTGCAACGTGGAATGTCAACATCACGCAACGAGCCGCTGCCGATTATCCTGCCCTCTTTACGGATTATCAACCCCATATTTTTTTCGACCACGCCGGCGATCACCACCGCACAAGGATGTGGATCGGAGGAAAAATTGCCCTGCGATTCCTCTAACCAACCTTTTTACCTCTTTCCCACCTTTTAAACCTCTCAAACCTTTCCACCTTTCCAACCTCTCAAACCTCTCAAACCTTTCAAACATCAAACCAGCACCGGCTTCACCCCCAACTGCTTCAACTGACGGGTATGGCTGCGCAGCGCTCCGAAGAAAGTAGGCTCCGACTTGTAGGGCAATCCAAACTCCAGGGCAGTAGCCCTGACGATAGCCGAAAGTTTCCGGTAGTGAACGTGGCACACGTTAGGGAACAGGTGATGTTCCACCTGATAGTTCAGTCCACCGACATACCAGGAAAAGAGCCGGCTATCATTGGCGAAATTCGTCGTCGTGTGGAGTTGATGAATAGCCCAGCTGTTGTCCAGCTTCCCTTCCACGTTGGGCAATGGATATTCAGTTCCGTCGATCACATGCGCGGGCTGGAATATAATGGCGAGAATGAAGCCAGCGATGTAGTGCATGATCAGAAATCCCAGTAGCACCTGCCACCATGCCAGTGGCAGTACGATCAGCGGGATGATGAAGATATAGGTCACGTACATGAGTTTCGACAAGAGCAGAACAGTCCACTCCCGGGTGATGCTGGCCTTTTGTTTTTTGACGAGCCCGTCTTTTTGATATTTGACGATGCGTACGTAGTCCTTCACAAGTACCCAAACAAGCGTCATCAGTCCATAGAAAAACCAGGCATACAGGTGTTGAAAGCGATGAAAGGACTTCCATTCGCCATGCGGACATAGGCGCAATACACCTCGGGGACTGATATCTTCATCGACGTCATGTATATTTGTGTATGTATGATGCAAGACATTGTGTTGTACTTTCCAGTTGAATGCATTGCCACCTACAATATTCAGGGAAAGGCCAAGAAGGTGGTTCACCCACTTTTTACCGGAGTAGGCGCCGTGGTTAGCATCGTGCATGACCGACAGGCCGATCCCCCCGATCCCGACACCCATCAGCATCACCAGGGCCAACATTCCCCAAGTATTTGAGACGACGCCCGTGATCATAAGGACGTATGGCACAACATAGAGCGCAAACATGAAGATGGTCTTAAAGATCATTTCGGCGTTTCCGGTACGGAGCACATTGGCGTGTTTGAAGTAATCGTTTACCCGTTGATTCAGGGTACTGTAAAATTCAGGCTTCACTTGTGAGAAGCGAATAGGAGCTTTCATGGATAGGTATAGGCGTGAAAATGATTCAGGAATAGTCTGAAAACGAAAGGATCAATCAAATATACGCATAATCGGCTTAAAGATACGCGCAGTTGAGAGAATAGCTTACATGAGCGCTTTTCAGGCCAATTCGGCAATTATTGTGCGTCCACCCTTCGTAATGTCACCTACCTTGACGGTTATCGTGGCATCAAGCGGGAGAAAAATGTCGACGCGTGATCCGAACTTGATAAACCCGAACTCCTGTCCCTGTTCAATGGGTTGACCTTCTTTTATATACCATTTGATCCGGCGCGCAAGTGCGCCCGCGATCTGACGGAATACTACTTCGACCCCATTCGCCATTTTCACAGCGACGGTAGTGCGCTCGTTCTCCGTGCTCGACTTGGGGTGCCAGGCTACGAGATATTTTCCGGGGTGATATTTGAAGAAACTGACGGTTCCTGACACCGGCGATCGGTTGACGTGGACGTTCACCGGCGACATGAAAATCGAAATTTGCTTTCTGCGCTCCTTAATGTATTCCGTTTCTTCCGTCTCTTCCACCACGACCACCTTTCCATCTGCAGGTGCCAGCACGTGGTTGGTGTTGGACGTGATTTCAAAAACTGGATTCCGGAAGAACTGCAAAATCAGCAGGTAGAAGATGACACTTACCAGGATCGCGGAGTTCTGAATGTATGGACTTTGCGGAAAAAAATAGAACACCAGCCAGTTGAGACCGAAAAGGACTACCAGCAGAATAAACAAGATCGTATGCCCCTCGCGATGAACCCCCATATAAGTTTTAAGTTTTAAGTTATAAGTTTTAAGTTATAAGTTTTAAGTTATAAGTGTTGAGTTGTAAGTGTTGAGTTATAGCATGCAAATCTAACGATTTTGCGGCACTTACTTAAAATACCGCCGCACTTACACCTTACACCTTATACCTTAAAACTTAAAACTTACAACTTACAACCTTATCAGTATCCGCCGCGATACTTATAAGTCTTCGCTACTTTGTCGATGGCTACCATATAGGCGGCAATGCGCATGGAGACGTTGTATTCCCGTGAAACGCGGTAGACGTTGCTGAAGGCGTCCTTCATAATCCTGTCAGAGCGCCGGTTGACACGGTCCGCCGTCCACTTGTAACCAAGGCGATTCTGTATCCATTCGAAGTAGGATACCGTCACGCCTCCCGCGTTCGCGAGAATGTCGGGGACGACCAGAATCCCTTTTTCGTTGATGATGCTGTCAGCCCCTGAAGAGGTGGGGCCATTGGCGCCTTCGACGATCAGTTTTGCTTTGATGTGGGGTGCGTTTGTGCTTCGAATGACATCTTCCGTTGCGGCAGGAACCAGCAGGTCAACGGGGAGTGTAAGCAGCTCTTCATTGGTAATCTTCTCGACGCCGGTGAATCCCACGAGACTTCCCTTGTTGGATTCCCTGTAGCGCTCAGCCGCGGAAATGTCAATACCGGCGGCGTTATAGTAAGCGCCGGAGATATCACTGATCGCCTGTATCACCAGCCCACGTTCGTTCAGAAGACGTGCGGCCGAGGAGCCGACGTTACCGAATCCCTGAACGGCACATGTCGCTTTGTAAGGATTGATCTTCAGTTTTTCCATGGCTGCCATACTCGCGACCATGACGCCACGGCCGGTAGCCTCGGTTCTCCCAAGGGAGCCGCCCAGTACCAGCGGTTTTCCGGTCACGACCGAGTTAACGGTCATACCTTGTGTGCGTGAATACTGGTCCATCAGCCATGCCATTTCTCGTGGCCCTGTGCCCATGTCGGGTGCGGGAATGTCCTTGTCGGGGCCGAAAACCTCCGTCATCGCCAAAGTATATGCCCGCATCAGTCGCTCTTTTTCTCCCAGAGACATTTCCAGTGGATTACAGGCTACGCCCCCCTTTGCTCCACCGTAGGGGATATCGACAACTGCGCACTTCCATGTCATCCATGCCGCGAGTGCCTTGACTTCATCAAGGTTAACGCCCGGGTCAAAACGAATGCCTCCCTTCGAAGGGCCGAGAATGTTGGAATGAATAACGCGATAACCCTCAAAAACCTTGATGGCGCCGTTATCCATGGTCACCGGGAGTGAAACAATTACTTGCCGTGTGGGATTTTTTAGAACGTTGTAAATTTCTTCTTCAAGTCCCAGGATTTGGGACGCCTCCTGAAATCGCGACATCATCGCTTCAAACGGGTTCTCGTGATCTTTGAGGGGGGCGGGTTCAATGTATGCCATAAATAGGAAAGTTAATGTCCTCGGAGCATTTCTGTCCCAATGATACGGAGGCGGGGATGACGTGCTTCCGTGAAAACGGGGTAAAGATAGCAAAATATTGACTGCCTAATCCTAATGGTGTTCACGCACGGATCGACTTTAAAAGACGAACACTTCGAGATAGGCGGCGATAAAGGGTGCCGAAATGAGCAGTCCGTCAAACCGGTCAAGGAATCCGCCGTGGCCGGGCAGTGCATCTCCGGAATCTTTTATTTCCATGCTCCGCTTTAACAGTGACTCGATCAGATCGCCAAACGTGCCGCCCACAATGATGATAATACCGACCACAGCCCATTGAACTGGCGAAAGTGAGTGAAGGTACCGGGCCAAACCGGCAACAAATAGCAGTGCCAGGATGGCGCCTCCCACAAAACCTTCCCACGACTTTTTTGGAGAAATGCGTTCAAAGAGTTTTCGTCTGCCGAAGCGGGTGCCGGCAAAGTAAGCGCCGGTGTCGCTGGCCCACAAAATTAAGAGGATGCCGAGGATGATTTCATAGTTGTAGCGCCCCTGTTCATAGACGACGACATTCAACAGCGCAAAGGGAACTGCCACATAAAAAATACCGAGAAAGGTGAAGGCGATGTTCGTGAACGGCTTGCGCTCGAATTTCTTGTAAAGTTTGATCATGTAGACGCACGCGATCAGCGGAAAGATCAGGATGTATCCTTCCGTCGGAATGGTACTTCCGAAAACCGCTATCCGCCCTTCAATCAAAAACGAAAGAATAAAGATCGCGATGCCACATATTGTCCCATAAGCTCTTTGGGGTGCAAGGCCATCGAGACCGACCAACTTGTAAAATTCAAGCAGGGTAAAAAGGCAAATGATGAAAAAGATGATGAAATAAGTCCATTGCCCCACCGCCACGCCTGTAATGATGGCCGCCGCGCCGGCAATGCCGGTCATTAGCCTTAGGGTGAGGTTGCTGTACTTTTCAACGGTGGGCCTGGCCATCAATGTGCGATCGTTTTCCGGTCCCGGTAATATATGTAAAAATAGTAGAGTAGCCCAGCCGTTAAAATCGTGCTGATGATCACCATCTGTGGTGGCGCCGCCTCCTGACTTTCAATATCAAAAGCAAATTTTCCCTGCTGATATAAATACAAGGCGACCACGGAAACACCGTTGTTGACAAAGTGGGCAAGAATGGCGAGCATGAGATTGCCAGACCAATAGTAGAGATAACCAAACAGCGCACCTAACAACAATCGTGGAACAAAACCGTAAAACTGAAAGTGTATGGTGCTGAACAGGACCGCAGCCACCCAGATGGCGACATGAATATTACGCGTTCCCCTCAGAAGTTCGTTTTGGATCAGTCCCCGGAACACAACCTCTTCCCCAACGGCGGGAAGGACGGCGATGACCACAAGCGCAAGCATCAGCTCTCCCGCCGAGCTGAACTGAGTGAGAAACTCGGTGAGTTCCGCCGCGGTGTTTTCGCGCTCGCGTGCCCACTGTTCGAATCCGCTCGCGAAGTCGGGAAAATCTACGCCGGCGTTCCACTCAATAAAGATACTGTTCACCGCCATGAAGATGATGACGATAAATACCGTCACAACGGCTGGCATCCAGTCATAGCGGCGAGCCGTGAAAAAGTTCGCCAATGAC
>CAYMWA010000045.1:0-24114 GCA_964393795.1 uncultured Roseivirgaceae bacterium | reverse complement strand
AGTGATGTGTTGAGGTGTTGAGGTGTTGAGGTGTTGAGGTGCTCATGTGTTGATGTGCTGATGTGTTGATGTGCTGATGTTTCGGAATCTGCTGAGATTGTCGGAAGGATTACGTTTGTAGGGATTTACTGAGGTGATGTGCTGGGGTGTTGATGTACTAATGTGTTAATGTGTTAATGTGCTGATGTGCTGATGTTGGGCGGATCTACTGCACTTTTTTGGCAATTTTACGTTTGCCGGAACCGGAAAGATGCGTTGGTGGGTTGTTACGGCTTCCTGGATAATCAGATAAATTGTCATCAATGCACTATCTGCAGGAGCCAGGAACATTAACACATTAACACACTAACACACTAACACATTAACACATTAACACATCAACATCAATTCATGAAGTTCTTCCTCATCGGTATGCCGGGATCTGGAAAGACAACGCTGGGGAAGGCGTTGGCGGAGCATCTTGCTGTGCCCTTTGTTGATCTGGATACCGAAATAGAGAAGGCCGAGGGGAAATCGATCAGCGACATTTTTTCGACTGCGGGCCATGATCACTTCAGGCTTATCGAGTCGCGTTTGCTTCGCGAGTGGGCGGCGGGCACTCATGCCTTCGTGATGGCGACCGGTGGCGGCGCTCCATGCTTCCACGACGGGATTGATGTCATCAACCAAAGTGGTTTGAGTGTGTTTCTTGATTGTCCGGTGGATGTGTTGCTCGCTCGCGTCCGGAAGAATCAGTTGCGGCCATTGCTTCGGGCGGCCGACGAGGAGGCAGCAAGAAAGAAATTGGAGACCATGCGAGCGGAAAGGATGGTCTGTTACCGGAAGGCGCAGATTGTCGTGGAGGAGCCGACGTTGGAACGCGTGCTGAGTCACATCGAGCCGCGACTCAGAAAGTAAAGCCGACCGTCAGGACGCCGCGGAGCGTGCGGTCTTTGATCTCAACGACGGGCCCGGATCCATCAAAAAACGTGTATGGCTGGTACTGATGTTGACTGCTACCATGTATGAGTGCCAGGTCGACATAGAATTTTTTCATTCTTGCGCCTACCCCACCCGTGATCGTCGAAACCGGTTTGCCTGATGCCCCCTGCCCGTCAAGCGCGTTGGTCAGCAAACTGTAGCCCGCGCGCAAACGCCAGATATCTTTTCGGAATTCCGCACCGACGCGATAGTTGAAGGTCGGCTTGTACAGGGCTTTGATATCGCCGTTGTCTTCGTCAAATGAGAGGCCGTCGATGCTGGACGCATACCGCAGGCGCGCCGGGTTTGTATATTCTACGTCGGCCGTCAGAAAACCGAAAGGTGTAAAGTAGGCGAGGCCGCCGCGCAGTTTTGACGGAACCGTCAGGCGGTAGTCGCTGGTAAGAATATCAGACGTGATGGGATCGTTCAGGTTACTCTGACCGAGACTCACGCCTCCGTCAGGAGAGGGGTAGACAAACGACGGATCCCAGGCGGTGCCCATGGCGGCATCCCACGTTTCGGTCAGGCCGTAGATCGTTGGCGTAGTATAGGAAAGTCCGATCTGGAACGCGTTGACCGGTCTGACAATCAGCCCAAGCGTTGCGTTCACACCGGTGCCGCGAATCGCCAGGTTTTCTGTCAGCCGCATTTGCTGGACGGACAAGGTGTCGGCGTCATAATGCTCCTGATAGGTTTTCTGTGATTCATACCGGATGTTCGTGATGCCAATACCCGCGCCAAAGAAAAACTTGTCACTGACGTTGCCGCCATACGAGAGGCTCCACTGGTTCGCGGCGCCCTTGACAAGGATTTCCTCCATTTCCATCTGCCGGTCAGGCAGTGGGGCATAGGTGAAGTATATGTCGTCAGGCAATGTGGGATCCGCTGAGGAGAGCGGACCGATCAGATAGTTTTGATAGGACAAACCTGTTGGTGTATTATAATGGTATTCGCCCTGCTGAAATTGTTGCGTGTCGAAGCCGTTGGATTGTTCGATGAAGTAGTCGATGATCGACTTCTCCATGTTGCTGCCGCTGTACGTCGTTTGGCGGTTAAAATCGTTCGTCCGCGTGAAGCTGAGCGCTAGTGCGCCCCCGATAAAACGCTCGTCCCGGTTCGGGAAATGCCAGATATAACTGAAGCCGGGAATGTTGAATACCGCGCGGCTGTCGTCGCGGCGACTTCCAAAATAGTCGGTATTGGATTGGTTGTCGTTGAATCCCAGGCTGAAGGTAAACTCTCCTCGATTGTACATGCCCAGACCCGCAGGATTGGATATCGCCGTGCTATAATCCCCGCCAAGGGCAGTCTGGCTTCCACCCAATCCCTGAATACGCGCGCTTCCCGCCGGTGCGGTTCGGCCGAACAACAGCGCCGTTTCTGCGTATGTTTGTGCATCCGCACCGAAATATATGAGCAAAGCGGTAGCCGTCAGGGCCAACCTGATCCACAAACCCTTCATGTGAGTAAGTTTTATTTAGTTCCTTCCGCGGGTTCTGCCCGATGAACCGGATCCCATGCTACGCGACGGGCTGCTGGTGGAAGGGGTATAGCTACGCGAAGGCGTTGAAGGTGTTGTATAGCTTCTGCCTCCGGAGTTGTACCGGTCGTTGCTGCTGTTGCTCCACGACGGGCGCACCCGGTTTTGTTCGGTAGTCCCACGGTTGTGGAACGTCGAAGTGGAAGTGCTTCTTGACCGGTTGTAGTAGTCCGCCTGGCGACCATTGCTGTCGTTGCGGCTGTTGGAGAACGACGACGTCCTCGGACGCGTTACCGTGCGGTTTACCGCGCTGCTTGAGCGCGTAGGCCGCTTGCTGTTGATAACACTTCTACCGCCGCTTTCCCCGTTGTTCACCACAATGATGGTTCTCGGATAGCGGTAGTTGTTCCAATACCCTCCGCCGTAGCCAAGACCATATCCGTAAGCCAGGCCATAGTACGGGCTCCAGCCGTAGTAAGGACGGTTCCAGTAGTTGTAATTTCCGCCCCATCCGTAGTTCCAGGCGCTGCCGTAGTGGAAGCTGAAAGAACTTGACCAGCCGTTTTGCGCCCAATACGGATCGTACCACGGGCTGTTCCAGCTGTTGTAGCCGTAGTAAGGGCTATTCCAGGTGTTGATGCCGGGACCGTAGTAGTTCGGCCGGTACCAGGAACTGTTGTACCAGTTGGAGTAGTTCCGGTTCCAGTTCTGGAGTTGGTTGCTCCTGTATTGATAGTTGTCGACGAAATAGTCCTCTTCATCCGCCTGCGCAGATTGCGTGTGTGCGCGTGACGTATACTCGGGGTTTACATTTCGTGCAGAATAGCTGTCGGTCGGATTGATAGACGCATCCTCGTCGTAGTAGTCTAACGCCCTCGCATCCCGTCCGGTATTATAAGCCAGCTGTGTTGACTGCGCCCTCAGCTTTGCCCGGTCGTCCGCGTTGAAGTACATGTCGTCATACTCAATACCTTGTGCGGCAGCGCCACCGAACGCCGCGATTGAGAAGCCAGCCAGTAAAATTCCTCTTATCGTCATAACCCCTGATTTAGTCTATTGTGTAATTAACGCAAACGGCTCAAAAAGTATTCTATAAAACTACAAAAATTAACCTGTATTGCGCGGGCAAACTTATATTTGTCCCTTAATTTCTTTAATAATTAGCAAAAACTATACCGGTAATGGGAAAGGAGATACCCACCAGGCAGGAGGATTACTCCCTGTGGTACAATGAGTTAGTGAAGAAGGCGGACCTTGCTGAGCACTCGGAGGTTCGGGGTTGCATGGTGATAAAACCGTACGGTTACAGCATCTGGGAGAAGATGCAGCAGGCCCTCGACAAGATGTTCAAAGACACGGGTCATTCGAATGCCTACTTTCCTTTGTTTGTGCCCAAACATCTCTTCGAAGCGGAGGAGAAAAATGCTGAAGGCTTTGCGAAGGAATGCGCCATTGTTTCCCACTATCGGTTGAAGAGCGATCCGGAAAAACCGGGCAAACTGATCGTTGACCCCGAAGCGAAACTTGAGGAGGAACTGGTAGTCCGCCCGACGAGCGAGGCGATCATCTGGAGTACGTACAAGAACTGGATTCAATCATATCGCGACCTGCCACTGCTGATCAATCAATGGGCAAACGTGGTCCGCTGGGAGATGCGCACGCGGCTTTTTCTCCGTACGGCGGAATTCCTTTGGCAGGAAGGCCATACCGCGCACGCCACACGCGGGGAGGCAGAGGCGGAAGCAATCCAGATGCTGAATGTGTATGCTGATTTCGCCGAAAACTTTATGGCGATGCCCGTGGTGAAAGGTGTAAAGTCGGAAGGAGAGCGGTTTCCCGGGGCGGTCGACACCTATTGCATCGAAGCGATGATGCAGGATGGCAAGGCACTTCAGGCGGGCACTTCCCATTTCCTGGGTCAGAATTTCGCAAAGGCGTTTAACGTGCAGTTTGCCTCCCGCGAAGGTAAACTTGAGTTCGTGTGGGGTACCTCGTGGGGGGTAAGCACGCGACTGATGGGGGCGCTGATTATGGCTCACTCCGATGATGATGGCCTCGTCCTCCCGCCGAAGCTCGCACCTATTCACGTCGTGATCGTTCCGATTTTCAAATCCGACGAGGAGCGGGCTCAGATATTTGCTAAGGCTGAACAGATCGCCGCATCCCTTCGCCAACTCGGGCTTGCTGTAAAGTTCGACAACCGCGATACGCAGAAGCCGGGATTCAAGTTCGCTGAATGGGAATTGAAAGGGGTGCCGGTGCGCATCGCGATGGGACCGCGCGACCTCGCCAATGGAACGGTAGAGATCGCCCGCCGCGATACCCGCGAAAAGAAGACCATCGACATCGAAGGCCTTAACGACGCCATCCCTTCGCTGCTCGACGAAATCCAAAAAAATATTTACGAACGCGCCAGGGTTTTCAGAGAGGAGAAGACGACGGTGGTTAATTCTTACGAGGAGATGAAGGCTGTCCTTGACGGAAAGGGCGGCTTCGTGTCGGCGCACTGGGATGGAACAATGGAAACCGAGCAAGCGATCAAAGAAGAGACCAAGGCTACGATCCGCTGTATTCCACTCGACGTCGCGGAAGAACCGGGGAAGTGCGTGTATTCCGGCAAACCCTCTTCCCGCCGCGTACTCTTTGCCCGTGCGTACTAGTAATAAGTTTAAAGTAATAAGTTTAAAGTTTAAAGTTCAGGGTTCAAGGTTTAAGGTTCAGGGTTTAGGGGGTCCACTTAAAACTTAAAAACTTAAAGCTTACGACTTAAAATAATAAGTTGTAAGTTTAGCTTCCATAAATTTGGAAACTTAGTGCACAGACTTATTTACGGCTTACTACTTAAAACTTCCCTTAAAACTTAAAACTTAAAACTTAACACTTAAAACTTAACTGATGCTTCTCATCATCCTTGCGCTTATCATCATCGGCCTGGCGTTGCTCGTCATAGAGATCGTCTTTGTTCCCGGCACAACGGTGGTAGGCGTGATCGGTGTGATTTTCGCCGGTGCGGGCGTGATTGTGAGTTATCGCTATTACGGTAGCGATACCGGGCTGCTCGTGTTGGGGGGAACGTTGGTGGTGACGGCCATTGCGCTGTACTTGAGTTTCAGGACGAACGCGTGGTCGCGATTTGCAAACAAGTCCGTCATTGACAGTCGGGTGAATGAGGGTAAAACGGATGTGCTAAAGGTGGGCGATGAAGGGACGGCTGTGTCGACGTTGAAGCCGGTCGGCATGGCGCAGTTCGCGGCCGGGAGGTTTGAGGTAAAAACGCTTGTCGATTATGTCGACGCAGGCACGAAGGTGACGATCGTTCACATTCAAGGCCATCAGATTATTGTAAAACCGCTTAACTAAAACAATATTACTATGGAAATGGACGGCGCAGCGCTCCCGATTATCATTGTGCTTGGAGGGATTATCCTCTTCTTTATCTTCCTGTACTTTGTTCCAATCAATCTCTGGATCACCGCGATGTTTTCGAATGTCCGCGTCGGATTGTTCGAATTGGTCTTCATGCGCATCCGGAAGGTTCCGCCGCGTGTCGTTGTGGAATCGCTTATTACCGCAACCAAGGCGGGATTACAGATATCCTCGAACGATCTGGAGACACACTACCTTGCGGGAGGAAACGTTCCTAACGTAATCCGCGCATTGATATCGGCCGACAAGGCCAATATCAACCTTACGTTTAAGCAGGCCACAGCGATTGACCTGGCAGGCCGCGATGTGTTTCAGGCGGTTCAGATTTCCGTTAATCCGAAGGTGATTACCACACCTAAAGTGGCAGGCGTTGCCTCCGACGGGATTCAGCTTATCGCCATCGCGCGGGTGACCGTGCGCGCAAGCATAGCACAACTGGTCGGCGGCGCAGGTGAAGATACCATCCTCGCACGCGTCGGTGAAGGCATTGTATCGTCGATTGGTTCGGCGAAGTCGCACAAGGATGTGCTTGAAAGTCCCGATGCGATTTCCAAACACGTGTTGTCGCGGGGTCTTGATGCCGGTACAGCCTTTGAAATTCTTTCCATCGACATTGCTGACGTAGATGTCGGCGCCAACATCGGCGCTAAACTTCAGATCGATCAGGCATCCGCTGATTTGAAAGTGGCGGAGGCACGCGCCGAAGAGCGCAGGGCGATGGCCGTTGCCCTCGAGCAGGAGATGAAGGCCAAAGCACAGGAAGCCCGCGCGAAAGTGATCGAAGCGGAGGCAGAAATTCCGAAGGCAATCTCCGAAGCATTTGTCAAAGGAAATCTCGGCGTGATGGATTACTACAAAATGCAAAACATCGTTGCCGACACGGGAATGCGCGATTCCATTTCCGGCGGACCGGGGCAGAGCGGTACGGGTAAGGGAAGTAAGGAGTAGTTTTGAGAGGTTTGAGAGGTTTGAAAGGTCTGACCCATTACCTTTCCATCCTTTCAAACCTTTTCCACTGTGATTTCATAACCCCAAGGAACTGCTCATGATAGGGGTCAAACATCAGTTCGTCGTAAATCATCGGGATGGTGCTGATGCCGCCGAGGGTGAGTAGTCCGCATTTGTCGTTGCGTTCAACAATGATGTGGCCATTGCCGGTGTCGGTGATGGCGTTGTACTTGGGATGGACGATCACCTTCCCCGTCTCGTCTGCGAGTCCGTATAAGTCACCGTTACGAAGGATGTAATGCCCGTGAGGATTGGCGGTGATCTCATCGTATCGGAGGGGCAATACGCGTTGCCCGTTTTTGTCGACTAATCCCGTAAGGTTGTCCTGTGTAACGATGGCGAGACCGCCGCTGAAATTCTTGACCTGATCATAAACGGGCTGCACGACGAGTTTTTCATTTGCATCGATGAATCCCCACTTGTTGAGAATCCGGATAGCCGCACGTCCTTCGTGGAAAGACCGTACGCGTTCATATCGATTCGCGATTCGGAGCCGGCCGTCGGCATCAATAAATCCAAATTTCCCGTCCTTCCGAATAGCCCGGAATCCCTCGCTTTCTTCCAGGACTGTGTCGACGACTATGCCCGGACCGGATTGGCTAACGGTCATGCCATCCATGTTGATGACGCGGTACCCGCCCGTACTTGTCGTCTCATGGAGATATCGCCCCGCAGGTTCCAATCGGTTCTCCGAAAAGTAGATGATATCGCCGGCAAAAGATTTCAAAAACGTGACAGAGTCGGCATACTCGAAATACAGATCGTCGTTCAGCAATCCCAAAGGATGTTCGCCCGGTGTCACGATCCAGTTTTCGTTCAGGTCGATCATTCCGTACGCGCCCTTGAACTTCACCACGATATGGCGCGTGTCATGCACGAGGAGCGAGTCGTGAACGCAGCTGATCATTTCGCGACCGTCAGCCGAGACGGCACCCCAATAGCCGCGGTTGCGCACGGGAAAGAAGACCCCGTTGAAGGGCTCAATGCGTTCATAGTGCTTTTCAGTCAGTTCGTTACCGGCCCGGTCCAGAATTACCCAGCGGTTTTTATAGCCGGTGTCAATGCAGGCACGGAACAACTGCCGGTCGGGCAATAGTGCGCGGTATGCTGCAGGTATCAGGATTTTTCCCTGACTGTTGATCGCTCCAGCTTTGCCGCGGTACCGGAAGACGGCCACACTATCCTCGAACGGCGTGACTGACGAAAAGAGCCCGTCGTAAACGGGATTGAATGCATTGTCGGCAAGCTGTACCTGTCCACCGCGCACGACCGCATAGCGATCGGCGGACAAGGGTTTCACTCCTTCGGCTTTGAGCTTGCTCAGCAGATTGTCGTTTCCGTCAAGAAAATACCAGGTATCGGCCTCCCGCATTTCTACCGTGCCCTCGTCATTGACCCGAACCTCCCCGTAGACGGGTTGCAGAATGAACCGGCCGTCTCGGGTAATCAGCCCCTGGTGTTGGTTCTGATAGACCACAGCGTAGTTCTTGCTGAAGGTGGCGATGCTGTCGATTGAAAATGAAGTCAGTGCAGCACCTTCGTCCGAAAATATGGCGGTCTTTCCTTCAAAATTCTCAACGGCGAAGCGCAGGCTGCCAAGAGAATAGATTCGCCGGTATTCAATGGGGATCAGTATCTTGTGCGAGAGGTCGGCGAGGCCAAATCGGAATTTTGTTCGCGACCGTGACATGACGATTGCGCGAAGGTGCGACAGCGTAAGCCCGTCATAAATGAAAGGGATGATGGTTTTTCCGGAGGTGCTGACGACACCGTAGAGCAAGCGGCGGGAAGCAGCGGACTCTTTCTGTCCCACCAGTGCTGCGCCTTCGCCGGGCACCAGCCGATGAAACTCCGCGGTGGTGATTCTGCGGTTGGAGGTATGGATCAATCCCCATAAGCCTTCTAGCTTGTAGCCGACCACTTTGTCAATGATTGAGAGGGTGCCGTCACTCCATCCGATTGACTCATACAAGGCGGGAATCAGGATTTTTCCCGTTTCATCTTTGAGCCCGACTTTTCCATTCTCCTCGTACCGGGTAAAATTATCTGACCCGACTAAAGTTTCATTTCCCTCCCGGTCGATGGCGGCGCATGGGTTGTATACCACAGCGGCCATCATCCACAACAAAATTCGCACACGATCCATCTGGCGCAAAGTTACGACGCTTGGGGAAAAGCACATGAAATTCATTGTATTAATGGAAAGCCATGTAGGTAATTCACGATCAGTTGAGTCGCCGATGAAAGAACAGCTGGTAGTCGGGAAGCAGGGTGGGGTGAGCGATCTTCACAAGATCTTGCAAGATCAGGTCGGGTCGCAGATAACCGAGTTCGAGAAATTCATTGCCGCCGGTAGCGCCGATGCGGGCATCATACATGAAGACCTGCTTTTCTTTGAATGCTTTGAACTGCGTATAGCGTTTATCGGCAGCCGCCAGTTCATCGAGGGACTTATATGGGCCGGTGCCAATCCACAGATCGACGTTCAGCGCTTTTGCATACACCGACTCAAAACTCAGTTCGAGGTATCCCGTGCTCCGTGTATCGGCCCACAGGTAGTGACATCCCGCGTCAGCGAAAAGTCGTGCCGCATAGTTGCCGCCGCCGGGCAGGAACCACGCATCGCCATATACGATGCCGCTCAACACCGTTGGCCTGTACACGTCCTGATCCAAAAGCGCCTGCGTGCTCAGATAATCTTTTTCGATGGCGGCAAACACGGAGTCGGCACGCGCTTCCCGATCAAAGAACAGTGCCATAAATTTTATCCATTCCGCCCGGCCCAGAGGATGATGCTCCAGGTATTCGGCATTGATGATGACGGGGATGCCCATCGACTCAATTTTTCTGAACTGCCCGTAGTCACTGTTCATGGAATATCCCATGACGGCATCGGGACGCAGCATGGCCAGTCGTTCCATGTTTAATTGTTTGTCAATGCCCAGTTCGGTGACCATGCCGGCGTCGATTCGCGCCCGCATCTTTTTCGAAGAGATGTAGTCCGTAGTAGGGAAGCCTACAAGTTTATCGGTTTCACCAAGGTAGTCCAGCAATGGGATGTGGGTGGTAGAGGTGCAGACGATACTGTCGAGTGGTGTGTAAATGACACGAACGTCAGGAGCGTGCTCCGGAGGTACTTCTCCGCGGGGCACGAGCAGGTACGTGAAACCCGATTCCGCCCCCTGAAACGGACGGATCACCTCCACCCGTTTCGCATGGCCAACTTTCGACACCGTAAACCCCGTTGCATAGCGGATGTTGCCGGCAGGTTCTGACGAATCAATGCCGGCAGTGTCCGAGCGCTGACCACACGCGCCAGCTAAAAGGACACACAGTACAATGACACTGACTCTCAAGTTTTAAGTTTTAAGTTTTAAGTTATAAGTTTTAAGTAGGGGGACGCTTCGGGTTATCCGTATCCGCCTACCTCCCGGTCTCTCCAACCTGCATTTTAACCCGCATTCCACTTGCATTCAACCTGCATTTTAAACCCTGCTCCCAAACTTCCCAAACTTTCCCAACTTCTCAAACTTCCCATTTTGCAAACTCCCCCAAACTCCCCTACCTTCGCGCCGGAATGACGGTTCTTCTGCTGACGACATCATCAGAAGATTAAAAGGGAATACCGGTGCGCGTCTGTTGGCGCTACTCCGGAGCTGTCCCCGCAACTGTAATCCACTTATTGTTATCGGCCATCACAGCCACTGTTTTTCGTAACGGGAGACGGGAAGGCGCCGGTAATGTGGAGAGCCAGGAGACCTGCCGCCATCATCCAAACTGTATCAGAGCTTTCGGGTGAAAGGCGATGTATAAACGGCACGTCCGTTTTATCTCACTTACTCTTCCAGAGCTCATAGTGTTTCATTTTTAACTACAATGCTATGAGAAAGGTAGTACTATCTCTTGTTTCCGTTTTTGTTTTATCGATGTCTGTGGTGGCACAGGATACGCTGGAGACCAGCATCCTGCACGAAGTCGTGGTTTCGGCCAGCCGGACGGAGCAGCCGGTCATCGACATTCCGAGAAGTGTGACCGTCATCACGTCAGAGACAATCAGAAATTCAGTTTATCAGTCGCTCGGTGATTTGCTCAACGCGCAGAGCGGGTTGTATGTCGTGGGTGCGCAGCAGACGCCGGGCATGAACCAGAATGTGTTCATGCGCGGTGCCAACAGCAATCAGGTGGCGGTGCTCATCGACGGCGTTCGCGTTACGGACCCGTCATCGCCAAACGCGGCGGTCGACTTGTCTGAGATCTCGCTTGCCCATATAGAGCGCGTTGAGGTGATCCGCGGATCGCACAGTACGATGTATGGCGGGGCGGCGATCGGCGGTGTCATCAACCTCATCACGAAGAAAGGTTCAAGCGCAGGCTTTCACGGTGACGCCTGGTGGCAGGGGGGTGTATTTGGGAAGGACAATGCGCTGGTCTCAAAGGAAGGAACGAACCTCTCGTACGGATTCGGCAATGGCCTTTACCTGAAGGGCTCTTTTTTCAGAGCGGATACCGAAGGCGTGAATGCCGTTGTCCTCACGGAAGATAATCCATCGTTCAGCGCCGATCGCGATGGATTTGAAAAGACGGATGCCGCCATTGGTGCGGGCTTCAAGCGTGGAGGATGGGATGCCGACGTCACGTTTAAACGGTCACATCAGTACACGGAAGTGGACAATGGCGCATTCTCCGACGACGACAATTACTACTTATTGTTTGATCGTAACCTGCTGCAGTATAATGTCGGATATACCATTGATCGCGCATGGCGGCTTTCACTGCTCGGTTCTTTCAGCGATTCGGAGCGCTACTATGAGAACGACTCGTCGCGCATAGGTGAGACTGAATGGGACAAGGCGTATTCGTCAGGAAGTTACTTCGGCAATCTCCAAACGCACGAGGCGCAGGTCAATTATGAGGCCCGGGACTTTTCGGCAGTGTTCGGTGCGGGATTATACCGCGAAACGATGTCTTTTGAAAGTTACTTTTTTTACAACGACCCGGCTTTTCCGTATGAATCGACCACGAACTACGATACACTTGACACACGGACGACGACCGGATATGTTTTTACGCAGGCTTCCCGCACCTTTGGCAACTTCAGATTTTCTGCCGGTGCACGATTGAGCCGCCACACGCTGGCCGGAAACTTCCTGACGTTCGAAGTAAACCCCTCTTATACAATCGGTGATATGCTGTTGTACGGGTCGTTGTCGACGGGGTACAACGCCCCATCGCTTTATCAGCTTTTTGATCCGTCGAAGAATTTCGGTGCCTATACCACCCGCGGGAATCGCGCGCTGGAACCTGAGCGCTCGCTGTCGGTGGAAGGAGGTGTGAAAAAGGAATTTCACTCAGGCAGTTTCCTGACGCTTTCAGCCTATCACACACGCGTCGATAACGCCATCGAGTATGTCTATTTGTGGGAGGGTTCGCGGCCGCTTGACGAGATCACCTTTGCCGACGATCGCGGCGACACGTACATCAATGCGGGAACGCAACAGACGTCGGGCGTCGAACTGGACGGCTATGCGCAGATTACGGATGCCTTTTCATTCAAAGGCAATATTTCGGTGTTACATACACGCGTTGATGTTGCGCCGGAAGATGCGGATGTGCATCACACCGGGGGCCACCACGTGCAGCTCTACAACCTCGGTACCTTCCTCGACCGCGAGGTGACACAGGAGCACGCTGTGCGGCGGCCCGACTTCACGGCTTTTGCACGTTTGGGATTCAGACCCGTCGAAGACCTGAGGGTGAGCCTCGGCTATCGCTATACCGGCAAACGTTTTGATTCAGGCTACGATGGCTCGTTGGGTCCCTACGGCGCACTTGGCCGGCTGGAAGTAGAAGGATATCATTTGCTCAATATTGGTGCTTACTGGCAGGCGACAAAACTTTTGGCCGTTGCGGTCAATGTCGAAAATGTGTTGAATGAAGATTATCGCGAGGTAGTAGGATTCACCGCACGAGGAAGAGGTGCGTATCTCAAAGTGATCGCAAGATGGTGAGCGCAGAAAGGGCTTAGAATTTTCAGTTCCGCAATTGTTACAGGTCATTATTGCTTGGACTGTTCCGATGGCTACCCGCGCAATGTCCGATCATTACGGCTGTCGCGTTGATTTCCTCGATGCTAAGCGGCGCGCGGAGAAGTTTGTAAATCTACTTTTTTAGAACCATATTAGAAAAAAGCAGATTTTTTTCCGCATGACCTTCCGGGATGTCTTAAGAAACCTATGGCAAGGCTTTTTACCTAATAGGTGGCCACCCCGCGTACACGTTAAAAATACAAGGCTATGGACCGCATATTGAAAAAGCTAAAGGACGCTTCGTCAGACTGCTGCGTGACGCTAATTCTCACGACGCATCGCACCTTTCCGGATCGCGAAAACGATGTCATATTGTTGAAGAACATGGTCGGTGAAGCGCTGGCACGCCTTGAACGCGAATGCAGTCCCGAAGCAAGCCGTGCGCTTGCTGACCGGTTGAAAAACCTCGCGTCTTCCATTGATCATCAGTACAACCAGGAGAGCCTCATGTTGTTTGTCAATCAACACGTTGCCGAATATGTGAAGCTGCCTGTTAAAGTTGAAGACCGCATCGTCATTGGGAAGGCTTTTGCGACGCGCGATTTGATACGGGCATTGCATAAGGAAAAGGATTATTTCTTATTGGTCCTCGGCCGCGATAAAGCGCGTCTTATTGAAGCGTTTAACGACAAAGTAGTGCAGGAGATTGAAGGCGATTTCCCGGTAGAGAACGTCTCCCAGTTTCCAAGCGAGAGATCGGAGGCGGCGATTGCCAGTCGTCAGACAAGCCTGATACAGGAATTCTTTAACCGTGTCGATAAACAACTGATGGAGGTTGTAAAGGAAAACCCGCTGCCGGTGGTGATCTGCACTGAAGAGTCCAACTATCATCAGTACCTGAAAATTGCTGACCGCAAAGAAGTTATTGTAGGCCACCTGCCCGGAAGCCGGGTTGGCGCCAAGGCACATGAGATTGTGGACGCGGCATGGCCGATCCTTCAACGTGTGAGAGGGGAGAACAACCGCAAGCGCCTCGAAGAACTAACATTGGCAGAAAGTGCTGGAAGGGTGATCACTGACTTGAGCGAGATATGGAGAGCTGTAAACCGGGGGCGAGGTCAGACCCTGTTTATACAACAGGGCTATTTCCAGCCGGCGCGCCTGGTGGACGACACGGTCGAGCTGGTGTCGGCAGAGGAGGCAAACCGTACCGGTGTAGTGGATGATCTAATCGACAAGATGATAACCATTAACAGCCAGCAGGGGGGCGACAGCGTATTTCTTCCCCCACAGGATCTACAGCAATATCAAGGAGTGGCGCTGGTCACACGGTACTGACCGGTATTATTCGTTAATTCTTATTCTTTCAGGTTCTTCACTGCCGTCCGGTACGCCTGCAACAAGGCGCGTGCGGCATTGCGGGGAGACATCGTGTTCGCCCGAATGCGTTCTTCGAGTTGATGTTGCGTATCGCGTACCTCGGAGAATTGGTTGGGGTCTATCGACAACAGGTAATGAAAATGATCCCTGAACCATTCTGTTTGCTGCTGCACCCGGTTGGCCTGAAAGTGACCTGAAGCTGATAGCTGTGTTTTGAAATCTTTAAGCATGTTCTGGATTTCGCGCAGCCCGGTTTCTTCAAAGGCTGAGCACATCATCACGGGTGGGACCCAGCCAGAAGCATGGGGTCGTCTGAGGTGCAACGCGTGCCTGAAATCGGCAGCGGCAACTTTTGCGGCGCGCAGGTTGTCGCCATCTGCCTTGGTAATCGCGATGGCATCCGCCATCTCCACAATACCCTTCTTGATGCCCTGCAGTTCATCGCCGGATCCCGGTTGCATGAGCAAAAGAAAAAAATCGACCATTGTTTTGATCGCGATTTCCGACTGACCTGTTCCAACCGTTTCCACAATAATAGTATCATAGCCTGCAGCCTCGCATAGCAGAATCGTTTCGCGCGTATGCGTGGCCACACCGCCTAATGCGCGGCCTGCGGGCGAAGGACGGATAAACGCGTTCGGGTTCCGCGCCAATTCCAGCATGCGTGTCTTGTCGCCGAGAATACTGCCCTTTGTGACCTGACTACTCGGATCAATACTGAGCACGGCCACTTTTTTTCCCGATGCAATCAAGGTTTTGCCAAACGCTTCGATGAACGTGCTTTTTCCTACACCGGGAGAACCGGTGATACCCAGTCGTGTTGACTTGCCCGTGTGCGGGAGCAGTGCGTCGAGAATTTCTCCCGCGAGTTGTTGATCCGGTAACAATGCACTTTCTGCAAGTGTAATGGCCCTTGCCAGCATAATGCGATCTCCCGCAAGGATGCCCTTTTGATATTGTTCCGATGGAAGCCGCAAACTATTCAAGGGAGAAAGGTTATTATCAAAGTGAAATTTATAAATTTACTTCTTTCATACCCCATATTATGAAAAAGTTCTGGCTGAACTCACTTCTTGCAACGGCTACGGTGTTCTTTTTGATGTGGGCGCTGTCGCGATTGACGGAGCTCAATATGTTCGACGCGTTTGACCCGATTGGCCAGGCATTGAATGATTTTGAACTGACCGACTACGCTTTCTCGAATCTTCGCGAAGATCCGACGGTGGATGACCGCATCCTCCTGGTCAACATCGGTCACATTCCGCGCGGTGCGATTGCCGAACAAATCAGGATTATTAGCCAGTACAAGCCGAAGGTGATCGCCATTGACGGCTTTTTCAATTGCGAGGGCGGTCTGCGCGACACGATCAACTGCCCGCAGCTCACCGATACCATGGGGAACCTGTTGCTGAGCAACGCTATTCAGGAAGCAGGCAACGTTGTGTTGGTTTCGAAACTGCTACAGTCGGCCGCTGTAGTGGACTCAGGTGATGTGGACGTCTATGATTCGCTCGAATATTCCGACGAAATGTTTCAACAGTTTGCGACGTCGGGTTATGCCAACCTGGCCACCGATGCAGAATACCAGGATGATGTGAAGATTTGCCGCTCATTCTTCCCAACGATGGATGTGAACGGCGTAGAGGAACTTGCTTTTGCGGTGAAGATCGCGATGCTGTATGACTCGGCGAAAACGAAAGCGTTTCTGGAACGCGACAAGGAAGAAGAGCTGATCAACTTTCGTGGCAATGTGGAGATGCAGGACGTGCGGTTGGCGTCCATCAAGCGCAAGGACCTCGCGACGACGAAATATCCAATGATGTTTTATGCGTTGGATGTCGAACAGGTCTTCAGGGAAGAGTTTTTTCCTGACCTCGTTAAGGATAAAATTGTTATTTTCGGATTCCTTGGTGAGCGTTTCGGCGACCCGGCCTGGAGTGACAAGTTTTTTACACCGTTGAACAAGAAGGTGGCGGGACGTGCCAACCCGGATATGTTTGGCGTAGTGATCCACGCCAATATTGTGTCGATGATTTTGAACGGCGATTTTATCGACGAACTACAGGAATGGCACAAATATGTCATCGCTTTCATATTTTGTTATTTCAATGTCGCACTGTTCTTTTACATTAACAGCCGGTTTCCGGTGTGGTTTGACAGCGTCTCCCTTGTGCTGCAGGTGATTCAGATTGTGCTCTTGATGGGGCTCACCATCTGGATCTTTTCCTCGTCGGATTTCAAACTCGACCTGACCATCACAATGGCGGCGATTGCCCTGGCGGGCCCTACTTTTGAATTCTACGACAACGTTCTCTACAGTTTGGTACGAATTTGGCGAAATAAGAGGCTTACCAATCGGAAGGAAGAGGTATTAACTACCCAGAATCAGGATATATCATAGATTATCAGAATTCCAACGCATGAAAAATCACAAGCTATTGTTTATGGCCATCCTGTTTGCTTTTGGGACGGTAACGGTCTCTGCACAGGACTACGCCTTTAAGGTGCTGGCCAACAGGGGAAACAACGAAGTGAAATCAGGTGATTCGTGGTCACCGCTGAAGACGGGGGCGACACTGAAATCAGGCGATGAAGTGAAACTCGGTGATAATGCCTATATCGGTCTGGTGCACGCTTCCGGTAAGCCGGTCGAGGTCAAAGAGGCGGGGGTCCACAAGGTAGCCGAGCTCGAAGCAAAAGTTCCTCAGGGAAGCAGCGTACTGCACAAGTACACCGACTTCATTCTCAGTAGTAATTCGTCAGAAGGGCAAAATCGCCTCAGCGCTACCGGGGCCGTGCACCGTGATGTCAACCTGTCAGAGGCTGCTATCGACCTCTTCCTCCCGGAAAATGAGTACACAGGAATCTTCAACAAAACCGCCATCATCAGTTGGGCCGCCAGTGAAGAAGGACCGTATATCGTCACGGTAAAGAACATGTTCGAGGATGTGCTTGAACAGACGGAAACCGCGCTGAACAGCTACACGATCGATCTTTCAAGTCCGAAATACATTCAGGAAAACGCCATTCTCATCGAAGTGAGCTCGAAAGCAAACCCCAAGCAGGTTTCCAAAAGGCACATGATCAAACGCCTGCCTCCGGCGGAGATGCAAAAGATCGCTTCTGCGCTTGAGGAGATCAAACCGCAAATCGAAGGAGAAACGGCGTTGAACAAGATGGTACTCGCAGGGTTTTATGAGAATCAGCACCTGCTGATCGATGCGATCTACGCCTACCACGAAGCGCTGAAAATCGAGCCTGAAGCTTACCAGGAGTTATACGAGGACTTCCTGACAAGAAATAATTTGAAGTGACGAAGGTGCCATGTGAAGAAAAAGCCGCTTTTTTCAGCGGCTTTTTTCATTGACCCTCATTATTGTTTTAAATTAGCTTACACTTCTTACCCCTATTCGCATGAGATTCTTGACGGTTGTATTGATTTTCGTTATCGCCGACCTTTCCGCGCAGCAATATGCGTTTAAGGTGCTGATCAACAAGGGCGACAACGAAGTGCGTTCCGGAAACGAATGGGTTGGACTGAAGGTCGGCGCGAACCTCGGATCCGACGATGAAGTTCGCATTGGACGCAACGGCTACCTTGGATTGGTGCACGTCTCCGGCAAACCATTGGAAGTAAAAAAGCCGGGACGACACAAGATCGCCGACCTCGCCGGCAGCATCGAGGAGGGAAGTGGTGTGCTCAACAAGTACACAGATTTTATTCTCAGCACGCGGCCCGAACCACAAACGAACCTCACAGTGACGGGATCGGTCTATCGAGGTACCGGCACCATCAAAATCGCCCTCCCACAAGATAACAACACGGTAGTTTTCAATAATGAAATTGCGATCGCCTGGACCAAAGATGAAGGAACGCCTTCCTACGTTGTGCAGTTCAATAGCATGTTTGGCGATGCGCTGTACAGTGTGTCCGTTCGCGACACGGCGGTCGTCGTAGACCTCAACGACCCCGCACTGGTGGATGAAGACAATATTGTGGTGCGGGTGGTGTCCGGAAAGGACCCTGTCAAGACTTCCGATAACTTCATGCTGAAAAGGCTGTCGCAGGCAGACAGGAAACGGATTGCGTCGGCGCTCACACAGATCACTTCGGTCACCACAGAAGAAAATGCGCTGAACCGCTTGTACCAGGCTGCCTTTTATGAAGAAAACGCCCTGTTAATCGACGCGTCCACCGCCTACCGCCAGGCCATCGGACTTGCCCCTGACGTGCCCTACTATCGTGAGGCTTATGACTTGTTTATCAGCAGGAATGGGCTCTGATCGTCCGAAAATCAGGTCTTTGAAGTACATGTAGACTTTCAAACTTCCTCAACCTCCTAAACAAAGGCGGAGCCCACTGTCGACCGTGGACCGTGGACCGTGGACTTTTTCAATTATTATTCTATTTTTGTGCATCCTAAAAAAATGCTTCATGAGTGTTCTCGTCAATAAAGACTCCCGCGTTATTGTTCAAGGTTTTACAGGTTCAGAAGGCTCGTTTCATGCGGGCCAGATGATTGAATACGGCACCAACGTGGTGGGCGGGGTGACGCCGGGCAAAGGCGGCAGCGAACACCTGGGCAGGCCGGTTTTCAACACGGTAAAAGAAGCGGTGGAGAAAACCGGGGCAGATGTATCGATCATATTCGTGCCGCCGGCGTTTGCCGCGGACGCGATCATGGAATCTGCTGCATCCGGTATTAAAGTGATCATCGCCATCACGGAAGGCATTCCGGTCAAGGACATGATGGTGGTCAAGAAATACATTCAAACGAAAGGCGCCGTGCTGATCGGTCCGAACTGTCCGGGAGTCATCACTCCGGGAGAAGCCAAGGTCGGCATCATGCCGGGATTTGTGTTCAAGAAGGGCAAGGTGGGCATCGTGTCCAAGTCGGGTACGCTTACCTATGAGGCCGCAGATCAGATCGTCAAGGCCGGGCTGGGTATCTCGACTGCCATTGGTATCGGGGGCGATCCGATTATCGGGACGCCGACGAAGGAGGCGGTAGAGATGCTGATGAATGATCCGGAAACCGAAGCCATCGTAATGATCGGCGAAATCGGCGGGAACTACGAGCCTGTCGCTGCGCGCTGGATAAAAGAAAACGGAAACAAAAAACCGGTCGTCGGCTTCATTGCCGGCCAGACAGCTCCTCCCGGACGAAGAATGGGCCATGCGGGCGCGATCATCGGCGGTGCCGAAGATACCGCAGCGGCAAAGATGAAAATCATGGAGGAGTGCGGCATCACCGTGGTGGAATCACCCGCCGAAATTGGTGAAGTGATGCGCGAGGTGCTGGCGGCCCGGTAGTCATCCTCCCGTAAACCAACCCCTACAACTTCCCCGGAAGTTTTGAACTTGCGGGAAGTTGCTCTTTACAACAACGTATTCGCGAGGTTCGCCAACTCCGATCGCTCTCCCTTCTCTAAGGTAATGTGCGCGCACAAGTGATGGTCCTTCAGCCGGTCGATGAGGGTGGACAGGCCATTGCTTTGCGAGTCGAGATACGGCGTATCAATCTGATAGATGTCGCCGGTGAAAATGATCTTCGTGTTTTCGCCCGCCCGGGTGATGATGGTTTTGACTTCGTGGGGCGTGAGGTTTTGCGCCTCGTCGACGATAAAGCAAATGTTTGACAGGCTTCTCCCGCGGATGTATGCAAGCGGCGTAATAACAAGCTTTTCCTGATTGACCATCTCGGTGATCTTCGCGTACTCCTTGTCCGATTCGTTGTATTGGTTTTGGATGAATTTAAGATTGTCCCACAACGGTTCCATATAGGGATTCACTTTGGACTTAATATCTCCGGGAAGGTATCCGATGTCTTTGTTGCTGAGCGGAACGATCGGTCGCGCCAGGTAGATTTGTTTGTATTCCCGTTTTTGTTCAAGCGCGGCCGCGAGTGCGAGGAGTGTCTTTCCGGTTCCGGCGACACCCTGGATGGACAAGAGTTTGATTTCAGGGTTCAGTGCCGCGTGGATTGCGAAGGTTTGTTCTGCGTTCCTGGGTTTTACGCCATACACCGATCGCTTTTCAACATGCTCCAACATTTCGTTCAACGGATTGTAAAAGGCGAGTGCCGATTTCTTTCCGCTCTTAAAGATGTAGTAGTGGTTGCGCATCGGCGCTTGTTTTCCGAGCAACTCAGCCGGCGGGCAATATCCCTTGTCATACAACAGATTGATATTGTCGGAAAGCGCGTTTTCGACGATGGTCTTGCCGGTATACAGCGAAGAGATGTTCTGGACCTTCCCGGTCGTGTAATCTTCAGACTGTAGCCCAAGGGCTTTGGCCTTCAGGCGGAGGTTGACATCCTTGGAGACCAATATCACGCGATGATCGCGTTCTTCTTTTTGCAGTTGAAGCGCGGAATTGAGAATGCGGTGGTCGGGTTTTTCCTGATTGAAAACTTTGTTGGCGTCGACATGGCTGTTGGTGTCCATCAGCACCTTGAACTTGCCTTTTGTTTTGCCGTTCATCGGGTTCCACTGATGCAGCATCTGACCCTTAGCCAGTTTGTCGATCAGCCGGATGAATTCACGTGCCTCAAAGTTCTTGGTGTCGTTGCCTTTCTTGAAATTGTCAAGCTCTTCAAGTACTGTGATCGGGATGCCGACGTCGTGTTCATCAAAGTTGAGGATCGAGTTGTGTTCATAGATGATGACCGAGGTGTCGAGTACAAAGATCTTCTTCTCCTTCCTGTTTTTAGACATGCTTCACAACGCGCTTGGTTGACTAAATGTAGACAATCGACCTGAAAGCTTTTATTTTTTAAAATACAATTTTTTCGCTATTCTTAATGCCCGTTTCCTCCCCAAACGCAAGTGAAAAAAGGTCGCCTTTCTCGTGGGGGGTGATGGTCAACACATTTGCGAGGACAAGCAATACGAGTTTCTTTGATGCGTAGAATTTTTTTAACCCACTCAGTTGCACATACTCTTTTAGCGTGATGGTGGGATGAAGATCGAGGTAGTGTATGAGCTGTTGTTCATGTTCACCATAGTGAAACCGGATGTCTTTCTTCCGTCTTGACCGTCTGACAATCTCACGTACTTCCCGGCTCGCCCGGATGCTCTGATCATTCACGCGGACATAGCTTTCTTTCTTTTGACCGCTTTGGAAGTAGTGCGGTTTGCGCGGACTCTCATCGATCTGGTATTGGATGACGTGTCGTGTGTTGCCGATGGGTATGAACGTTTCGTTCACCGGCAACGGCGGGCGGCATTTATTCAGTGATTGTTGAATGACGTGCGACTCTCCTTCAGGATGCTTCAAGCCAGCCAGTTCGCCGTTGTCGCCAATGCCCACCAGCAGCGTTCCGCCTTTCGTGTTGGCAAAGGCAATCATCTCGCGAACAATCTTGTCTGGATAAGCTGCCTTGCGCTTGAATTCGAGACAAAATCCTTCGCCGTGTGCGACCAGCTTTTTAAGGTCGCGCACCTGCTGGGGTTGAAAGCTTTGAGCTTCCTGTGGCCGCGTCATATGTCAGAATTTTCCTCCGAAAGCCTCGTCGTCGTCTTCCTCTTCTTCCTGATGACCTCCTCGCGGAAGCGTAAACATGCTGCTGAGCAGGTCCTTGAATTGCAAGCCCGCTGACAAAGTGTGCTTACTGATCAGGCTGAATTCAGCAAGCCCGTGAAGCGCAAACTCCATCATGAAAAGTTTAGTGGCTGCATCCTGTTGTTTGTGAAAGCTATTGATCAGGTCTGCCAGCCCCGGCACGCTCTTGAGCTTTTTTTCAAATTCAGCCTGAGTCATGTCATGCAACAGGTCGACGCTGTTGCCATCTCCAAACCAGTCGGTGATCTTCCGGTAAGGGCTCTTTTCTTTTTGCTTGCGGAATTTGTCGGGATCGGGAAAGTAGTTTAGAAACTGCGTCCGAATTGCTTTACCAATCAGGTTCTGAGCGACAATGTTCGGCCCTTCCTGCTCGCCTTCATACACGAGTTCGACTTTGCCTGTAATCGCGGGGACGACTCCGGCAAAATCCGCAATCCGGATGTATGGTTGCTTTTCGCCGTTGATGATACTTCTCCGTTCAGCGGCGGCAATGAGGTTTTCATAGGCCGAAATAGTGAGCCGTGCCGAGACACCGCTCTTCGCATCTACGTATTCACTCTTGCGCGCTTCGAAAGCGATTTGTTCGACAAGGTCTTTGGCAATTTCATTGACCGCAATCACCTTCTGCGCATCTTTTACGCGCGCTTCCTGTTGTGTGATGCGCTTGCCGATGTCAATGGTTTTCGGATAGTGCGTGATGATCTGGCTATCGATGCGGTCTTTCAACGGAGTGACTATACTACCGCGGTTTGTGTAGTCTTCCGGATTGGCCGTAAAGACAAACTGGATGTCGAGTGGAAGCCGCAGCTTGAAACCGCGGATTTGAATGTCGCCCTCCTGGAGAATGTTGAAGAGTGACACCTGTATCCGCGCCTGCAGATCGGGTAGTTCGTTGATCACAAAGATGCAGCGATTCGAGCGCGGAATCAGCCCGAAGTGGATGACGCGCTCGTCGGAATAGGGAAGTTTGAGTGTAGCCGCTTTGATCGGATCGACGTCGCCGATAAGATCGGCGATCGACACATCGGGTGTCGCCAGTTTTTCCGAATAGCGATTGTCGCGGTGGATCCATCGGATCGGTGTATTGTCGCCGAGTTCGTTGACAGTGTCACGTCCAAATCGCGACAACGGGCGCATCGGGTCATCATTGAGTTCGGAGCCTTCAATGATAGGCACGTACTCGTCAAGCAGGTTCACCATCAGCCGTGCAAGGCGCGTCTTCGCCTGGCCGCGAAGCCCGAGCAAGTTGATGTCATGACCCGCAAGAATGGCGCGTTCAAGATCCGGGATGACGGTCTCTTCATATCCCCATATTCCCGAAAATACCGGCTCGTTCTTCCTAAGCCTGCCGATCAGGTTATCGCGCAGTTCATCCTTTATCGATTTCGGTTTGTACCCTGACTTCTTTAATTCACCTAATGTCTTGAGATTCGTCATGTTGTTTTTTTATTGGCGTGACCTTCCGGACGCAAGGTCGTCATAAGTTTTTTCTGCGGTTTCTTCTGAAGTCCTCAAAGAGCAGGTTTCCCAGTCCTTGTAGCGAACTGTAGTAGGCGTTGCCGTTATTTGCTTTTGTAAATTCCCTGACGAAAGCCTTCAGATAAGGATCGGTCGCAATCATAAACGTCGTGACCGGAATTTTTATTTTCTTAAGCTGGGTGGCGAGATTGAGCGTCCGGTTGAGGATTTTCTCGTCCAGGCCAAAAGCATTTTTGTAATAGCGGATACCTTGTTTGATACAGGTGGGTTTACCATCTGTGATCATGAAAATCTGTTTGTTCGTGTTTTTTCTCCTGCGAAGAATATCCATGGCTAGTTCAAGCCCCGCCACGGTGTTGGTGTGATACGGGCCGACCTTGAGATAAGGGAGGTCCTTGATCTCGATTTGCCACGCGTCATCGCCGAACACAAGCACATCGAGCGTGTCTTTCGGATATTTTTTCGTGATCAGCTCAGCCAGCGCCATCGCCACTTTCTTCGCCGGCGTGATCCGGTCTTCTCCGTACAGGATCATGGAGTGCGAAATATCGATCATCAACACGGTTGACGTCTGCGTCTTAAACTCACTCTCCATTACTTCCAGGTCGTTCTCTGTCAACAGGAAACTGTCGAGACCGTGGTTGATCTGAGCGTTGCGCAGTGAATCGGTAACGGAAATCTGCTCAAGGGTATCGCCAAATTCGTAGCTCCGTTTTTCGGTGGTCTGTTCATCGCCACGGCCGCTGTGATGCGTATTGTGTTCTCCCGACCTCGCCTTTTTCAGTTTG
>CAYMWA010000044.1:13478-24408 GCA_964393795.1 uncultured Roseivirgaceae bacterium | reverse complement strand
CCGGGAGCAACATGATTACGGGGCTCGACCTGAGTGATGCACGTTTTGCGACAGCGATAACGCAGTCGACGAATGTTGACGTTTCGTGGTATGCCTCTGAGGCAGACGCGTTGGCAGATCGGTTTCGAATTACCGTTCCGGTAGTTGTGGATCACCAGAAAGAATTTTTTGCAAAGGTGTCGTGGAAGGAAGAGCCGTTTTGCTTTTCAATTGCTCGTCTGAACATGATGGTGACACCGCAGCCTGCGATCACCGGCATCGCAGGTAGGGAGTCGGTTTGCCAGGCGTCGAGCTCGTCCATGTCAAACGATTTACCAGTGCATGTCTATCAGGTGATGCCGATTGCCGGCGCGCATTATTATTGGGAGATACCCGACGGTCCTGACGAATTCGCCGTATTTGGTGGCGGGGGTGAGCGCGACTTTTATGTACTCCTTCAGTTTCCTAATGTATACACGGGCAAGATCCGTGTGCGCGCAGAGGTCAATGGATGCAGTGGTCCTGTTGTCGAAAAAGAAATCGCCGTCTCCGCGGCGCCTGCGAAGCCTTTTATTCAAGGGTCGTCCGTTGTTTGTGAAAATAACAACCACGTCGCCTTTAGTGTCACACCAGACAATTTCCCTTCGTCAGCATATAATTGGGAGATTCGCAAAGTGTCAGACAACACAGTTGGCGGTGCGTTCATTACGGAAGGACAATTGACGGGCAATATTCTCGTCAACTTCGGCGCGGAAGATGTCATCATCTCGGTTCGTGAAAATAATGCGGAATGTGTTAGTCCGGTGGCCACCAAAGTAATCAAAGTGATGGATCCACCCGAGGCATCGCTTTCGGTTGAAGAGGCGCCTTCCTGTTTGATGGCTGCTGACGGCGTAATCAAGACTGACGTGAGTGGGGGGACGGCGCCGTTCAGTGGTTTTGAGATTGTGGAGACTGGTCAGAAGGATGAGGAAGATGACGGCCTTTTTCGAGGCCTTACACAGGGAAGCTACAGTGTGCGATTCAGCGACGCAAATGGATGTCTTGCAACGACAAACGTGATCAATCTGGCGGCTACCGAAGTGCCATTTGAGGTTGACTTCGCCATTGAAGAAATGCCCGCTGGGTGCAATGGCGGCGACTATGTTTTTTCATGGGACGCACAGCCGGGTATTGACTATCGCTGGGAGTGGGGCGATGGCACGAGCATTGCCGTTCCGGGTACCTCAACTGAATCGGGGATGCACTATGTTACCCATCGGTATGCACCACTATCCTCGGTAAACGCGACGACATACAGCGTTCGCCTGTTTGGCAGTTATGAAGGGTGTGCTGAAAAAGTCAAGACACGATCGATTCAACTTGCACCAGCCATCCGGCTGAGTGTGCTGACTGGCGATACAGTGCTGTGCAGCGGAGAGACCATTACGTTTTACGACAATTCTTCAGGCGTCGATGAGGGAAGATGGTTTTACCGCCTGCCCGGCGGTACAGCGTTGTCCCAGTCGAGCAGCGCAAGGGAGGGAAACCCGTCGTTTACGCTGAACAACACAACTTCGCGAAATCCCATTGTATATGAAGTCGTCTACGAGGCACAAAACATTGCCGGATGCCAGGAGGTGTATACACAACAGGTAGTGGTTTACCGCGCGAATGATGCGGCATTTGAAGTGAGCGAGGTGCCGTCTTTTGATGCCGGGTCAGTGACGGTGGAAATTCAGAACACTTCATCGGTGATCGATGTGAATCAATTCCGCTACACGTGGAATTATGGCGCTCAAGGTGTCGCGAAAGAACCGTCCGACACGGCGCCCTATGATATTACCTATTATTCACCAGGAAGAAAAGAGATTAGCCTCAGCGTTGTGAACGTCGCCGCACTGGCGGCACACAAACTTTGCCAGACGGTATACCGCGAGACGATCGACATCCCTGTGAGGGAGTTGCGGGCAGCCTTTACCGCTACGCCGTTCGCTGCATGTTTCCCTGTCACCATTGCGGTGCAGAATACGAGCACCGGGGCCGACGTGTTCTTTTGGAAGGTGTTGCGCGAAGGTGCCGTGGTGACGACATCTAATCTTCAACATCCGCAGTTTCGCATAACGGAGCCAGGCGTCTATGACATTGCACTTACGACCACCATTGCGGCGACCGGCGAACAGGCGGAGTCAATCGTAAGGGGACTGCAGGTCTACGGTGCACCGGATGCCGCGTTTGAAATCAGATCTGATCGTCTTTATGTACCTGATCAGGCAATGGAAGTATTCAACTTCTCGCGTGGTGCCGACCTTTATGAATGGCACTTTGGGGATGGACATGCATCGGATGCTTTTGAGCCCACGCACAGTTATGAAAACGAGGGACGGTATTCCGTTGTACTTTTTTCGGGCCGGGACCACGGCGCGGTAGACGTCGATGGTGACGGCCGGCCAGACCGCAACCTTGTTTGCTATGATTCTGCACGCGCGCAAGTTGTCGCGCTACAGGGCGGTGACATCCAGATTCCGAATGCCTTCACACCGGATGTAGGCGGTCCCAATGGAGGAATCGCCACAGCGGAGGGCTTCAACGACGTATTTCTTCCCGTGGTGAAAGGGGCAGCGTCCTACCATATGCAGATATATGATCGCTGGGGGACGGTGGTGTTTGAAACGCGTGACAAAAATATCGGATGGGATGGCTATGACCGAAACCAGCGCCTCCTGCCTGCGGGTGTTTACATCTACAAGATCGAGTTGGTTCAGTCGAATGGGGAAACGATCACCCGTGCAGGCGATGTGTCCCTGATTCGATGAACACATTACGCAATAGCGCATGAACAAACTTTACGCACTGCTGATTCTCTTTTTTGCTGCCGGCGTTGTGGCCGCGCAAGACGCGCAGTTTTCACAATACTATCAGGCACCGCTGTATCTCAATCCCGGCTTTACCGGTATTACACCCGGCCACCGGATGGTGCTCAATCATCGGTTGCAGTGGCCGGGTCTGCCGCAAGCCTTTTCGACATACGCGGCCTCGTACGATATGTTCCTTGAAAAGATCCGCAGTGGCGTTGGTGTCCAGGTGATGACTGACAAGATGGGTTCTGCTAACTGGAGAGGCACAACGGTACAGCTACTGTATTCATACAAGGTTCCACTCAATGAGAAGCTGATATTTTCTCCGGGTCTTTCGTTTGGCTATGGCACAAACGGACTGGACCGGTCAAAGCTTCGCATGGGCGACGGCCTTGCCTACGCCGGATCCTCGCTGGATCCAAAACTCAGTGACATCCGAAGTCGACACTACATGGATTTCGGCTCCGGCTTTGTGCTGTACGCAAAGACGATATGGCTGGGTGCTTCCTTCATGCATCTGAATCGGCCCGATATTTCCCTGCTGGGGGAGGATAGCCGGCTGGGCATCAGAACCGCTGTTCATGGAGGTATGCGTCTTGATCTAAGCAACCGTCTTCGCTCGGGCAGGGACGTCTACGTAACACCCTCTTTTGTTTACCAGACGCAGGGCAACACTTTTTCACAGCTTGACCTTGGCGCGAACTTTCACATCGAGCCTGTGTCGGTGGGTGCATGGTACCGCGGTAACCCGCTTTCAAAAGGCGTGCATGGCAATGTACAGCATGATGCACTCATTCTTTTTATGGGGTTGTATCTCAAGCACTTTACCGTGGGATACAGTTATGATTTCACAATCTCTGGCCTGAGCACATCATCTGGCGGCTCACATGAGATTTCGCTGACCTACGCATTTCGCGATAAGAACATCAAACCGAAGAGGCAGCGCTTGATCCCGTGTCCTGCGTTCTACAACAGGCAGGGTTTTTGGGATTAGCGATTAACCTTTATCTTAGCCGCTCGTTTGGGTAAGCTTTGTAAGTAGTGCATTGCGAACAAGACAGCGTGTTCAAGGCAGCCTTAAAAATTGAGAATGAAAAGTAAAATTCAGCGTGAAAGCAAAGCCGTTAAACCGGACTTGCCAATTCTGACATTCATTTCTGATAAAGCGTTCACATCATGGCTGGCAAAGCATCATAAAGCGTCATCCGGCATCTGGATGCGGCTCTTTAAAGTCAAATCCGGAGTGCCAACAATTACATATGCCGAGGCGCTTGATGTAGCGTTGTGTTATGGTTGGATTGATGGACAAAAAAAATCATACGATGCAGAATCGTGGCTTCAAAAATTTACGCCAAGAAGACGAAAAAGCTTATGGTCCAAAAGAAATTGCGAGCATGTTGAACGACTTGGCAGGTTAGGACTGATGAAAGCAGCAGGTATCGAAGAAGTTGAGGCAGCCAAAGCAGATGGGAGATGGGATCAAGCGTACGAATCTTCAAGCAAAATGACTGTGCCTGCGGACTTTTTAAATGAATTGACTAAGCATAAAAAGGCGGAAGCGTTTTTCAAAACACTTAACAAAGCGAATGTATACGCAATTGCGTGGCGATTGCAAACCGCAAAAAAGCCTGAGACGCGAAGTAAGAGAATGAAGGTAATTCTTGAGATGTTAAAGAGGGGCGAGGCGTTGCATCCCCAGAGTAAGGCAGGAAATAAATAAATGATGACTATGCAAAACCATTCACGACGAAAATTTTTTGCCAGTGCCCTGCCGCTCACGGTGGGAGCCGCCATCGGCTCTACGCATGCCAGCGCAGCCGGAAGTGAGGAGGTCCCACAAAAGAAAACGAAATTGGTTGTTGTCGGCGCTCATCCAGACGATCCTGAAACGATGTGCGGTGGACTGATGGCGCAGTATGGGAACGCGGGTCATGAGGTTGTCGCGATTTACCTGACACGGGGAGAAGCCGGTATCCCGGGGAAATCACATCAGGAGTCGGCAAAAATTCGCATGGCAGAAGCGACCTCGGCGTGCAAAATCCTTAAAGCACGGCCGAGATTCCTGGGGCAGGTCGATGGAAGTTGTGAAATAACGACGGATCGTTACGCGGAAATGCTCCAGGTGCTGAAAGAGGAAGATCCCGACATCATTGTTACACACTGGCCGGTCGATACGCATCGCGATCATCGCATCTGCGGGATGCTTGCATACGATGCCTGGCTGGCATTGGAGAGCAAAGCCGCGCTGTACTTCGGTGAAGTGATGAGTGGATGGCAAACGCAGGACTTCGCACCTACGGACTACATTAACATCTCTGAGGTGATCGAACAAAAGCACCATGCGTGTTTTGCGCATGAAAGCCAAAAGGTAAAAGAGACGTACCACGAAAGCCATGGGAAGATGGAATTGTTTCGTGGTATTGAATGTGGCTCCCAATATGCCGAGGCGTTCATGAGGCATGTCAACAGGCCGCAAACGCGTTTATTATAGTCTGAGGATTTAAGGGTGACCCCGCCCTTCCGCAAAAAAGTTTCTGATCACCGCTCAACTTTGAAAGGAAGACCGGCATGCCTATGCCCGAATCCGGCCATCCGCAAGTCCGTTATTGAACACCTTCTGGTTACAGCATGCCCGTTCAAGGGCAGAGGAGCGTATTTTCCAAACGGCATGACCCTTGTGGAAGCGGTCGATACCAAACTAAAGCCTCTGTCATGCTGAAGCACAACCTCCTCCTCTTCTATCGCAGTTTCATTCGCGAAAAAGGCACCTTCCTGATTAATGTGCTCGGACTTACCGCCGGCCTTACCTGTACGTTGTTTATCTACCTGTGGGTGAATGATGAACTCAGTGTGGACCGGTTTAACGTCCACGATGACAGGGTTTATCAGCTGATGCTGCGTGGTGAAACCGCTAACGGAATTGAAGTGTCGGATGTTATGGCGCCCGTCCTGGCCGAAGCAGTTGCAGAAGAATTTCCGGAGGTGGCGTACGCGGTGATGGAGGCCCGGCTGCCGATCACTTATACACTGCTGGCAAACGATAAAGTCGTCAAAGAAGAGGGGATGTACGCAGGAGAAGATTACTTCCACGTGCTTTCGTATGAATTGTCACAAGGTAATAAAGACAACGTTTTGACCGACGTGAACAGCATTGCCATTTCTGAATCTTTGGCTATGCGATTGTTTAATACGACGGAGAACGTGACCGGCAGGACGATAACGCTTCAGGACAAAGGGGAACTGATGGTTACCGGTGTCTTCCAAGTACCATCAAATGCTTCTTATCAGTTTGATTTTATACTTCCTTTTGCACTACAATTCATCCACTATCCCAATGTTAAGAATGACTGGTCGAATAGTTGGGCCTATGCGTATGTTCGTTTGAAAGAAGGAGTGGATGCGGTTCAGTTCAACGAGAAAATAGGCGACCTGGTAAGGCAAAAGGCTGGTGAAAAAAGGCCAACACTCTTTGCGCGGCGTTATTCCGATAGTTATCTATATGGGAATTACGAAAATGGCGTTCAGTCAGGTGGACGAATAGCGTATGTAAGGATGTTTTCAATCATCGCTATTTTCATTGTCGTTATTGCATGCGTGAATTTTATGAACCTGTCGACCGCGCGTGCAAGCAGACGATTAAAAGAGATCGGCATCAAGAAGGTGGTCGGCGCGAACAGGAGGACGATGATTGCGCAGTATCTGTCTGAGTCGGTGCTTACAACAATCCTGGCCGCGAGTCTTGCGCTTGTGCTCATCGCACTTCTTCTTCCGCAGTTCAATTTGATTACAGGGAAAAGGCTGTCGCTCGAGTTTGACGCCGCGCTGATAGTCGGCTTTTCGATCATTACCATGGTCACCGGACTTGTAGCCGGTAGCTATCCGGCGCTCTACCTTTCGGGTTTCAATCCCACGGCTGTGTTGAAGCGCAAGCTTAGCACGTCGGCTGGCGAACTGTTTATAAGAAGAGGGTTGATCGCATTTCAGTTCATCCTTTCTGTTTCGCTAATCGTTGGTGTGGCGGTCATCTACATGCAGATTGACCTGATACAAAATCAAAATCCAGGCTACAACAAAGACAACGTTATATACTTCGAACGTGAAGGAAAGACAAAGGAGCACCTTGAAACATTTCTTTCGGAGGTAAAGCAGATTCCGGGCGTCGTAAATGCGTCCAGCACCTTCCTTACGTTTTTTGGCGACATCAATAGTACCAGTGACATTTCATGGCCAGGAAAAGATCCGGAAGTAAGTCTCGGAATGCAATACCGAAGGGTAAATTACGGGCTGCTGGAATTGCTGAACATCAGGATGAAAGAAGGGGTTGGCTTTTCCCGGGATATCACGTCCGACAACCCAAAAGTTGTTTTTAATGAGACAGCTGTGAAGATGATGGGCCTCAATCACCCAATCGGCACCACCGTCACGATATGGGGTAGTGATATGGAAATCGCCGGGGTAACAGAAGACTTTCATTTTGAGTCGCTTCATGAGCGGGTGAAGCCACTGTTCTTCTTCCTGAATCCGGAGCGTACGAACATGATCATGGTGCGCCTTGAAGCGGAGGAGACGGAAGCGACGATTGCCCGCATAAAGGATTACTACCGACGTTTTAACGGCGGCGTGCCGCTGGATTTCAGGTTTCTGGATGAGAAGTTTCAAGGACAGTACGTGGCTGAAAAAAGAGTGGCAATTTTATCGCGCTATTTCGCCGGACTGGCCATTGTCATTTCATGTCTGGGGCTTTTCGGCCTGGTGATGTTTACTGCTGAGAGAAAGACCCGCGAGATAGGTATCCGGAAAGTACTCGGTTCAGGAAGCTGGCAAATTGTATACCTCCTGTCTGCTGGATTCATGCGTATTATTTTGATCTCGATATTGATTGCCCTGCCGCTCAGCTATTGGGCATCAAAGCAATGGCTCGATAGCTTCGCCTACAGGGTCGATTTGTCCTGGTGGCTGTTTGCAGGCTCGGGGATCGTCGCGCTCTTGATCGCGTGGCTAACCATGAGCGTACAAGCTTTGAAAGCCGCGAACCTTGACCCGGTTAAATGCCTCCGATCGGAGTGATGGATCCAAAAGCCTTTGCGCGCTTTGCGGCCTTTGCGTGATGCTTGGCGACCTATTTTCGCATATTCCGGATTTTTCGGATGTAAAATGTATCCCACCTTTGTATCATTACACTACGCAAAGATGGATACACAGGAAAGCCTCAATTACAACCGGATAGCGGCGGCCATTGACTATATCAAAACCCACTTCAAGCAGCAGCCGAACCTCGACGAAGTCGCGGAAAAGATTCATTTGAGTCCCGCGCACTTCCAGCGCTTGTTTACCGAATGGGCGGGAACAAGTCCCAAAAAATTTCTGCAATATATCAGTATCGGGCATGCCAAAGGGATGCTCAGAGACAGGAGGGCGACCTTGTTTGATGCCGCGTTCGACACCGGACTGTCGAGTACCAGCCGCTTGCATGAATTGTTTGTGAATATAGAGGGCATGACGCCCGCAGAATACAAGCATGGCGGGAAGCATCTATCCATCAACTATAGTTTTGCTGAAAGCCCGTTTGGAAACCTTATCGTTGCAGCTACGTCGAAGGGCGTTTGCTATATGGCGTTTAACGACGACGAAGTGCGCGCATTGGATGACCTAAAGTTGAAGTTTCCGAATGCCGCCTTCCGGCAACGGCTTGATCTTCTCCAGCAAAACGCGTTGTTTATTTTTCAGCGCGATTGGAGCCGTCTTCCGGAGATAAAGTTGCACCTTAAGGGTACTGCTTTTCAATTGAAAGTATGGGAAGCATTACTAAAGATACCGATGGGCCACCTCTCCACGTATGGGACCATTGCGCAAAATCTTCAGCAGCCCAAAGCCTCGAGGGCAGTGGGCACTGCCATCGGAAGTAATCCTGTCGCGTTCCTGATTCCATGCCATCGGGTGATCCAGTCTACCGGCTTGATTGGTGGATACATGTGGGGCAGCACGCGCAAGACTGCCATGATTGGATGGGAGCGCGCGCGGACCAGTGCCGGCGACTAGATACCCGCAAAGAAGAACTCCTCCGAGATGGCGGCGGTGTCAAGGGGAAGCCGGATCGGTTGGAAAGCCCTGACCACTTTTGTTTGCGCACCATTGAGATCTCTGAGTTTTTCTTCAGCGATACCGGTGAGCTTTGCGATCACATCCCAATAGGTTTCTTTTTTGACGATATAAGTTTTGACTGCCGGGCTTGCCGTGTCTTTTACACCATTAATGTAAAATTCAGCCCGGCGGTTGTATTGGCGTTGAACATCCGTGGCTGCCCGCTGAGGGTATTGTTTTCCCTTAGCCACAATGGCCAGACTTGTTTCATCCACGCCTGCATCGGTCAGGAATGCGACTACGGCTTCCCCGCGCTTTTGGGTGAGGTCGAAGTTGTAGGCATTGCTGCCGCGATCGTCGGCAAAGGCGTATACTTCGACCTGTGCTCCTGGGCTGGCCTTAAGGAACTCAGCGAGTTCCGTTAACACTTGTCGCGCTTCCGGGCGAATGGTGTACTGATCAAAATCAAAGTATACATTTTCCACATAGCGCGTGTTCATTTTGTCCGATCCCATCATTTGCAGGTTCTGAACGAAAGCGCGGTGGCCATCGGCTGTACCGGTTTGAAGACGAAGGAACAGCTTTTCACTGACGTTGACATCTGTGAACCGGAAATGGCCATGTTCGTTAGTGCTTGTCATTTTGATGATGTCGCCATACTTGTTTGTCAACAGCACCCGCGCAAGTGCAAGGGGCGTTCTGTCATTGGAACTGACAAGCGTACCGGTAACGGACAGGGCACCTGCCACCGTGGAAACGGCCGTTACTTCGGTCAGGAGAGTGCTCGCATATTTCTGCTTTAGCAAAAGCATGCGGTACCTGGCGTGGGCGATGCCGTTCAACACGTCGAATTCTTCCTGTGACAGTTCCGCGAATTCAGTCCGCACATTTTCACGGTCGCGGGATTGATTGGCAACCATCCGGTCGACGAGCACTTTGCGTTCATAGGTAAGATGGTTGTAGTCGATTGTTTCTTCGTTGCGTGAAGCCAGCATGGTGATGTGTTCCGTGCGTGCGGTACGGGAAGTGAGGGTAACTAATCGACTGTCATTCCGGTTCTGCTGAGTGAGTTTGGCAATCAACGCCGCAGCGGATGTTTTTCTCGCTTCGTAAATATCGAACCCGCCACGCCCGCCGGTGCGGTTGCTGCTCCAGTAAATATCCTTTCCGTTGAAGGTGATAAAGCAATCGTCCCTGACAGAGTTGAAGGGGAGGCCAAGGTTGTAAACGACCGTGTCGGTGGTGCGCGCTTTTGCGACGAAGAAATCGAACCCGCCGTACCCGGGATGCCCTTTTGATGAAAAGAAGAGCACCGAAGGATCAGGTAACGCAGCAGGTGCCAGGTCATCCGCCCTTGTGTTAACAGACTTTCCAAGATTGACAGGGCTACTCCACTGACCTTGCTCTTGCTTTGTGCACATCCATATATCAAACCCGCCATACCCTCCGCTGCGGTTGGAGGCGAAGTACAAGGTATCGCCCCCCGGTGAAATGGCGGGCTGCTTCGAGTCAGACGAGGATCTGTTGATCAACCCACCAAGTGGTACGGGCTTTGACCACTGGCCGTTTTCAAAACGCGTTTCGAATATGCGACAATGTGCTTCACACTGCGTATAGTAGTAGACGTCACCGCTGTTTGTGAAGCTGCCGGTGCCGTCGTGATAGCGGTTGTTCGTGATGGCAAATTCGCGCCTCGTGCGATCTTCCCACCCATCAACCGTCTTTGTGAAATAGTAATTGTTCGTAAACGCTTCACCATTCCGCTGGTCGATGAGTGTACGATTTGAACCGACCCGACTGCTGGTGATGACAAGCGCTTCCGCATTGCGTAATGCCGGTGCAAAATCGTTGTATGGACTGTTCACATCGCCTGGGATCAGTACGCCTTGCACGGGCGAAGCGATGCCGAGCTCGCGCTGCGCGATCTCGCAACCGGTCTTTTCTACAATGGCCTGGTCGACCCAATCATTTAAAGGACTGCCCTGTAGGTGGAAGGCGATAAAGCGATCAAAGTAGTTCGCCGCCTCCGAAAG
>CAYMWA010000044.1:0-13378 GCA_964393795.1 uncultured Roseivirgaceae bacterium | reverse complement strand
TTATATAAGTGGCGTTCCGAATTTCCTTATTTGCTTTTCGATGGCGATTCTGTATCCGAACGAAAACTCGAATGCATGGGCACCTCCGAAGTTGCGGCTCATGGCCGATGTGTTGGCGTCGTAGCTAAAGCCCATATTCCATTTGTCAGTGTTAATGCTTGTGGTGACGATGAAGTTGTCTTCTATCCTGTACCAGAATCCCAGGCTTACCTTCAGGTCGGTGATGTTCCTGGCGATAACATTTGGCAGGGTGTATGCTGTATAGGCGCCTACGTTAATTTGCGTGGTGCCCTGATGCTGGATGATGTAGTTCGGTGAAACTTCCCAGCCATTGCTGAAGCCGTGCAGGTACCCACCGTGAACTTTATAAGCCACAGGAACCGCTTCACGTTCGTTCAGGAAAAATCCTTTCGGGCGATTAAGGTTTGAAAAGGCGAATCCCTGATAAAAGGTCTTTACCGGCTGGTAGCGTTCGGTCAACGTCATTTGCCACATCGCTCCGGCGTTGATCACCGCACTTGTCGTCTGCTCCGTTGCAAGCGTCTCACCTGGCAATGACGGGTCATAGCCCATACCGGTGACATACTGCGATGACCATTGCAAGGCATCGAAATCGATTTGCTTTTGCAATACACCAAATTGAAGTGCTGCCGAAATGAGGTGATTGCCATCAGCGTTGAGGTGAAAGTTGTAGGCAGATGCGAGTGATAAGCCCTGTGAGGTTATTTCGCGGTTTGGCCCCGCCTGGTCGGAAAACAGCGTTGCACCGACGCCTCCAATGTGTTTACTTCGCACGCCTTGTTGCACCAGCGGATATATCGCACTGACCTGAAAGGTGCGGAAGGGAATATTGGCGGATGTCCATTGACTGCGGTAATTTATTCCGATCGCCACGTCTTTTTCGAGGCCGGCCAGTGCAGGATTAAGGTATAGCGAACTCGTATAAAACTGGGAGAATACGGGATCCTGGCCGTGCACCACGGAAGCGCAAAGGAGGCAGATGAGCCATATGGGAGTTGTTTTGGTCATCAGTAAACAATGGTGATGATGCCACTTTTTTCAAAAGTACCTCCTGACGTTTCGACGCCGGTGAGGCGATACGGGTAAGCGCCACCCATCAACGACTTACCGCCCATGGTGCGTCCATCCCAACCGTTGGTGGTCATCGCATCAAGCGATCGGCTTTCAAAGACGAGTTCCCCACGGCGATTGAACACCTGAAATGAAAAATGGTCAGCAGCAAGTCTGTCGCCGAAAACCTTCACTGACCGGTTTTCCCTTTGTTGTGCATGCGGCGATAGTGCCGTAGACAAATAGAAACCTGCCTCGTTCCATTCGGAAGAAGGTTGACCCAACAGGATCAATGGGTCGAAGACCCGCCGACGGGACGAAATCCGCCCTTCTTCCGAATAGTCCATGTCGCTTATTGCCTGAAATGTCCCGGACCAATCCGATCCGGTCACCAGTAGAACTTTGGCCTGCTTTTGAAATGGTTCTTGTGGATAGGGCACGGCCACGGCGCTGCCCCCAAACGTGCCCTCAAGATCCGTGCGCTGCCAATAGTACTTCCGTTGTACTGTCACGCCGTCGACGTTGACGACAGGCGCGTCCTTAAACAATTCCACGGCATACTGTGCCCTCACACCCTCAACGTCGACGAACTCAATCGGCGCATACGTATTGTCCTTTCCTACCGGGAAGAATTTGTAGCCGGTTCCGCTGACGGTCAGTGGTCCGTCAATGAAGCTTTCTTGTGAGCCACCCCATATCGACGCACCTTCAGTCATAATCAACGCGTCACCGTCGGATACTTCAATCACGCCACGTTGCAACAGCAACCGGTTCGCGATTGTCAGGGTTCCGATGATGTCCTTGACTCCTTCGCCATTCACCATGAAGCGAAACATATCCTGGCTTTGATGTCTGATTTGTTGTCTGGAGGTGCCACTGGCCTCCACTGTTCCCTTGCCGAGGTAGGTGCCCGTGCATGTCCAGTCACCCGTTATTGAAACCCATCCGTTGTTATCGAACGTTCCTTCACTGGTGAGGGTGCCGTCCACATAGATGCTGGCACCATCGATGTGCAACGTCGCCGTGTTGTGCAAGCCCTGCGAGAAACCAGGTGTACACAACAATCCCGCAGCGATCAATGTGATGAATCGCAGGTGGAAGTGGACGAATGTGACATGATGGCTAATCGTACTCATTGCTCGTATTCAAGGGTGATACCGTACAGGCGCTGTTTGGCCTGTTCCGGAGTATCTATGATTTCGCCATCGTCGAGGTCAAACCTGACGATCAGACGGTAAGAGTAGTTTTCGAGATCAATCTGCTCCATACCATTGAAGCTGTTGAACGTTTGCGTTTTGATGTAGCCGTCCGCGCCCGCCGACAGCCAGTCGATCAGTTGTGCCGTTCCGCCCCAAACATTTTTTCTGATGAGCATGACTGAAAGGTTGCCGTCGTCATTATCCATATAGTGCACCTTGACTTCCCGCAACGTGGCGTGGTGCGGAAGATTCACAGGCGTGATGAGGGCCTGACTGCGTGCCGCGTCAACGACCGTTACGAAGGTATTGTCACTGTCGAATATCGCCATACCGTCTAATGCGTTATGGTCCGTATTAAGAGAGCGAAAGCAGGCAGGATCGATGTTTTGGAATGTGCGTGTTGTTGCCTGTTCATTCTCAAGCTTCAACCATTCACTATCGGACCAGTAGTAGAAGGCCTTTTGGTTCTTGTCGAATACGATCAGACCGTTCTCATCCGGCGACGAAGGCTTGATCGATAGCCGTTGACCCGTCGAGAGTTGGGGGAGTAGTACTCCCTGATTTGAATACTGCGGGTTAATGATAAGCAGTGCATTGGGCCGGGTAGTCATTGATCCGATAACGACGGAGGCCCGCTTTGGCTGAGCGATGGTGCCGGTCAAGGAGAATAGTATCGCTGCAATTGTCAGTATGACCTTCATTCAGGTATTGGATTTATTGCAACATCAGAGACTTCCCTTGGTTAGGGTATGGACCGGCAGTTGTAAAAGCATCGTGCCATACGCCTGCTTGATGGCGTTAAGCTGCCGCTTTAGAATGTAAATACGGCCGGTTCGGCGATGAACGGTCGTAGGAAGGCAAGGGGAGGTGGCGCTGCTGGGGATTTTCTTACCCGAGCCGGCGGGGTTTCGGTTGCCAGTGACCAGAGGCTTGTTTGTTGGTCACCGGTCTTTGAGTTTGGTGACGGGCCGGGACTTCGACTACGCCTTTGCCAGGGCTTGTTTGATGTCGGCGATCAGGTCATCAGGTTCTTCAATCCCTACAGAAAGCCTGACGAGTTTATCGGTGACGCCGATCGCTTCACGGTCGGCTGCTGACATCTTTACGTGCGAAGTTTTTGCGGGAGATGTTGCGGTACTCTCGACACCACCAAGGCTGATCGCGCGTTTAATCAGTTGCAGGTGGTTCATAAAGCGGTGGGCATCGCCCTTCACTTCAAACGAAAGCATGCCGCCAAATCCGCCAGGCATCTGCGCTTTGGCGATGGCGTGGTCCGGATGGCCAGGGAGCCCGGGATAGTATACCTTGCTCACCGCTGATTCATTCGTGAGAAATTCAGCAATAGCCATGGCGTTACTGTTTTGTTGGCGGACGCGCAACACGATGGTCTTAAGACTACGTTCGACGAGCCAGCACGTGTGAGCGTCGAGTGAGCCGCCGAAATGCAGTGCACTGTGGCGGACAGCCTCAGCATATTTTTTGGATGTCAGTACAGCGCCGCAGCAGATGTCGCTGTGCCCGCCGATATATTTGGTGCCACTATGTGCCACGATATCAATGCCGAGGTCGATGGGGTTCTGGTTGACCGGTGAGGCAAACGTATTGTCGATGATGGTGACGATCCCGAGTTTGCGCGCGATGGTGGCAACCGCCTTGATGTCCGTAATTTTCAACGTCGGGTTGGAGGGTGTTTCAATATAGATGACACGCGTTTCAGGCCGAATGGCCTTCTCGAAATGTTGCGGGTCGGCTCCCTCTACCATTGTGAAGTCCATACCATAACGGGGCAACTCATAGCTCACGGCGCTATGGGTGCCACCGTAGAGATCGCTTTGGAGGATAGCATGGTCGCCTTTTTTCATTACGGCGAAGATGGAAGTCATGATGGCCGCCATGCCGGAGCTGAGAATCACACCATCTTCGGCGTTCTCAAGCGCGACAAGCTTTTCGACCACGGCTTTCTGGTTCGGTGTATTGAAATAGCGCGGATACATGGTAGGGCCTCCTACGTCTTCGTAATCGTATGCGGAGGAGGGGAACACAGGTGTGACGGTCCCTTTGAACTGAGTGTCACCAGGAGAACCGGCGTGGACACTTTGCGTCAGCTTGGATTTGTTTTTGAACGAGTTCATCGTAAGTGGATGGTAATAAAATGATGTTGCACAGTGTTCACTTCATCGTTGCGGAGTTTTTGCGCGCTTCGTGTGAGGTTTGACAGGCAGGCGCTAAATATAGAAGGTGCGTCGCAGAAAGGCCAGTACTTAGCGAAAGAACTTTGTTTTAGTTGTATTGAACATAGTGTTCCCACTTTGCAATGGCATTTTTGAAATCATCGGGCAGTTCGGAATCAAAATACATCTGTTTTCCTGTAGCAGGGTGAACGAAGCCAAGGGTCTTGGCGTGCAGCGCCTGTCGTGGGATGACCTGGAAACAATTTTCGACAAACTGTTTGTATTTGGAGAACACCGTACCTTTCAATATCTGGTTGCCCCCGTAGGTTGCGTCATTGAACAGCGGATGGCCGATGTATTTCATGTGTGCGCGAATCTGGTGGGTGCGACCGGTCTCCAGCCGGCATTCAACGACTGACACATAGCGCAGATCCTGCAGGATTTTATAATGTGTGACCGAGTGGCGGCCGTAGTCACCGTCGGGAAAAGCGGCAGTCACGCGCCTGTCTTTGAGGCTTCTCCCGAGGGGTACATTGATAGTGCCCGAAGGGGGGTCGGGCACACCCCAAACGAGGGCACGGTAGCTGCGTTCGATGGTGTGGTTGAAAAACTGTGCGGCGAGGTGCGTCATCGCCCGCTCACTTTTTGCGATCACGAGCAGCCCTGAAGTGTCCTTGTCAATACGATGAACCAGTCCCGGCCTTCCTTCGTTGCCCGGCATTTCCGGAAGGTGCTGAAAGTGCCACGTGAGCGCATTGACCAATGTGCCCGTCCAGTTCTGATAGGCGGGATGGACGACCATCCCGGCGGGCTTGTTGATCACCAAAAGATGATCATCTTCATAAACGATGTCGAGCGGGATGTTCTCCGGGATGACCTCTGTGTCGCGTGGCGGTTCGGGGAACATGACGGTCACCACATCACCCGGATGAACCTTGTAATTCGGTTTCACCGGCTTGTCGTTCACCTTAACGAATCCATCGCGGATGCCATCCTGGATTTTTGTTCGCGTGGCGTTCCGAAGCCGTGCCATCAGAAACTTGTCGACACGCAGGAGCTCCTGACGCCGATCGACCACTATGCGGTGATGTTCAAAAAGTTCGTCGTCACGTTCGTCGTCAAACGGGTCATCTTTCTCCATATGGGACAAAGGTAATTAACAAGACGGTCTTTTTCCCTCTGTCGCCGTCGGATGCGGGCACAACATTTTCCAATCCTGCTGGCGGTATGTCGTTATAAATGCTTTATTGCTTTGCCCAACACTTTAGCTATGCGTCCGGTAATCATCGTCTTGACTTTCCTTCTTTGCGCAGGATGTAATGATAAGAAACCGGATTCCGCGAACTCGGATGCATTTCTCGAAGGCCGTGCCATTTCCGAATTGAAGGAAAAGCAATTGGGGGAAGTATCCGGACTGGCAGCGAGTGCGTTGCATCCGGGTTTATTATGGGCGCATAACGACAGCGGGAATCCGGCAGTGGTATATTTGATTGATCTAAAGCTTGCCATCCGTCTTGCCTGTACGCTGCAAGGTGCAAGGAACAGGGATTGGGAAGACATCGCCGTCGGGCCTGGCCCCGAGGCCAACAAAAAATATGTTTATGTGGCTGATATCGGGGATAACCATGAACGGTACGCCACAAAATATATTTACCGTTTCGAAGAACCGCGCCTTACCGACGGATTGCGAAGCCTGAACATCACGTCTTTTGACACCATTGCATTCCGCCTGGAAGACGGAGCTAAAGATGCCGAGGCGATGTTCGTTCATCCGAAAACGAAGGACATTTATATTTTTTCCAAGTGGGAGAAGCCCGTTGGCGTCTATTTGCTAAAATACCCGTTTAGTGAAGGAGTGTCCGTAGCGAAGTTGATTACCACCCTGCCATTGACGCTGATCGTGGCCGCAGATATATCGCCTGATGGTCAGGAGGTGCTGTTGAAAAACTACGACAACGTGTATTACTGGAACCTGAACGGCCGAACGCTGGCAAAAGCTTTTGAAGAGAAGCCCGCTGTGCTGAAATATACACTGGAGCCGCAGGGGGAAGCGATTACTTTTGATGTCGGGGGCAATGGGTTCTATACGTTGAGCGAGAAGGTAGGTGGCGAAAAGGTGTACTTATATTTTTATCAGCGTACCGATGGTGACTGGTGAGGGTGAGGTGACTTAAAGGACGCCTTGCGCTTGCATGGCACGAGCGACTTTAACAAAGCCTGCAATGTTCGCACCGGCGAGATAGTTGCCGGGCTTGCCGTATTCTTTCGCTGCAGCGAGACAAGTGTCATGAATGTTTTTCATGATCAAGTGGAGACGGTCGTCAACGTCCTTCCGGGCCCAGTTGGCTCCCATGTAGTTCTGGCTCATTTCCAGTCCTGATGTAGCAACACCTCCGGCGTTCGCCGCCTTGCCAGGTCCATACAACACGCCATTGTCGATGAAGATGTTCATCCCTTCGATGTTCGTAGGCATGTTGGCGCCTTCGGCTACGAGTTTGATGCCATTCCTGACGAGGTTATTGGCGTCTTTTTCATTGACTTCATTTTGTGTTGCACACGGGAATGCACAATCGGCCTTGATGTTCCAAAGCGGATTGTGGTCGAGTTGTCCGTTGAAGTCGTGGTAAACAACATTCTTGAAGCGGTCGGCGTATTCCTTGATCCGTCCACGACGCACGTTCTTGAGTTCCTTGAGAAACTCGAGCTTCTCCAGCGAGAATCCGTCCTCGTCGTAAATGTATCCGGTCGAGTCAGACGCAGTCACAGCCTTGCCGCCAAGGTGCAGAATTTTTTCAATGGTGTATTGCGACACGTTGCCCGATCCTGACACGAGGCATATTTTGTTCCTGATAGAATCGTTTTGATCCTGCAGCATGTTTTCTGCAAAGTAGATCAGCCCGTAACCGGTGGCTTCTGCGCGGATCAGGCTTCCTCCCCAACCAATCCCTTTGCCAGTCAACACGCCGGTGAATTCGTTCTTGATTTTCTTATACGCCCCGAACAGGTAGCCAATCTCGCGTTCGCCAACGCCAATATCGCCGGCAGGCACATCAAGCCTGTGATGGATGTGGCGCGAAAGTTCAGCCATGAAGTTCTGACAGAAATTCATCACTTCATTGTCTGACTTTCCTTTTGGATCAAAGTCGCTTCCGCCTTTGGCACCACCCATCGGGATGCCGGTGAGGGCATTCTTGAACGTTTGTTCAAATGCCAGAAACTTAAGGATGCTCGTCGTTACCGATGGATGAAAACGCAGCCCGCCTTTGTAAGGACCAATCGCACTATTCATCTGCACGCGGTACCCACGGTTGATGTTGACTCCGCCCTTGTCATCCATCCATGTCACACGGAAGCTGATGAGGCGTTCGGGCTCGAGCATGCGCTCGAATATTTTTGATTTGACGAAGACAGGGTGCTTATCAAGCACGCAAAGAATGGAAGGAATCACTTCCTGGGCCGCCTGGATGAATTCCGGCTCATGAGGATTGCGCTGCCTGACCTGTTCCAGGATTTCTTCAGTGTTCATAGGTCGTTCTAAAAAGTCCGCAAGTTAAAAGAGAAAATGGAATGTGCCTAGCCGCCATAAGGTACGGAGGCAGCGCCCGAAAATGATGATGCACACAAGTTGCCGATTATCGTTGCATGCAATCGAATGTTATGGCAGGGTGCTTCGATGTGTAATTTATCTGATCAACTCATTTTTTTTTGTCATGGCGCTTATCTTCGGGCTGCAAAATGCCAGCTCCGCGTTTTCTAATGCAGTGTAAAAGGATTTAATTGCCATTGCGATTGGCAACCATTCGCTAAAACAGAACTACAATGCGCAAAAAGAAAATTGCCATCCTCGGTGGCGGAAACCTCGGAGGCGCTATCGCCGAGGGGCTGATCAAGAGCCGGTTTGTCCCTGCAGAGCAGGTGACCGTTACGCGGCGCAACGTAGACGCCATCCAGCATCTTGCTGTGTTGGGCGCTACGGTAACAAGTGACAACGACGCAGCTATTAAGAACAGTGACGTGATCATTGTTGCGTTGAAGCCCTACAATGTAAAGGAGGTGCTGGAAGGAGTGAAGCAGCAGTTTGATCCGTCCCGCCATATTGTGATCAGTGTGGTCACGGGTCTTTTCCTGAAAGACCTTACGGGAATTTTGGATCACGGCATTCCTGTTTTCCGCGCCATGCCTAACACAGCGATTGCCATTCAGGAGTCGGTTACCTGCCTGTGTCAGACGGGTGCGTCCGATGCACAAATACAATACGTCACTGAACTGTTCAACCAGCTCGGCATCACCATATCGATCGACGAGAAGCTGATGGACGCTGCCACCGTATTGGGTGCGTGTGGTATTGCCTTTGCCCTGCGCTTCATTCGCGCCGCAACCCAGGGGGGTATCGAAATTGGATTTGACGCACGTACCGCCAACCTCATCGCCGCACAGACGGTAAAGGGCGCCGCCGACCTGCTCTTGAAACTGAGCCGGCATCCTGAAGAGGAGATCGACAAAGTAACGACACCGAAAGGTTGCACGATTGTCGGACTAAACGAAATGGAACATCAGGGGTTCAGCTCGTCGTTGATTAAAGGCATCGGTGCTTCGTATGACAAGATTGCGAAATGATCTTGAATAGAGACATCGTGTGTAGTGAGGGACACGGGTAAGCCGTGTCCGTACCTACGCTATAATTTTGTTTTCAGGAATTCGGCGGTATAGCCTTTTCCTTTTCTTACCATGTCTTCGGGCGTGCCGGCAAACAACAGGTTGCCGCCCTTCTTCTCGCCTCCTTCGGGGCCCAGGTCGATGATCCAGTCGGCGCATTTGATCACTTCCAGGTTGTGTTCGATAACGATGACAGTATGTCCCGCGTCGACGAGTGCGTTTATCGCTTTCAGTAGTTTGGAGATGTCGTGAAAATGCAGGCCTGTAGTCGGCTCATCGAAGATGAATAGCATGTCGCCGTCACCGTTGTTTTTCCCGAGAAACGAAGCAAGCTTTACTCGCTGCGCTTCACCTCCGCTCAAAGAATTGGATGACTGACCCAGCTTGATGTAATCCAGGCCGACTTCACTCAGCGGGCGAATCTTGTCGTGGATGTTCTTTTTATCCTTGAAAAATGCGAGCGCTTCCTCCACTGTCAGATCCAACACTTCCGCTATGTTTTTTCCGTTGTACTCCACTTCGAGAACCTCGGGCTTGAAGCGCTTGCCATGACAGCTTTCGCACCGCAGGAAGATATCGGCCATGAACTGCATCTCCACTTTTATCTCGCCTTCACCCTGGCAGGTTTCACAGCGGCCCCCCTCTACGTTGAAGGAAAAATGAGAAGGTTTGTATCCACGCGTTTTGGACAGATGCTGGTCGGCGTACAACTGCCGGATGAGGTCGTAGGCCTTTATATAGCTGATCGGATTTGAACGCGACGATTTGCCTATCGGATTCTGGTCGACAAACTCAACGTGGGCGATTCGCGACACATCGCCTTCAAGCTTGTCGTATTTGCCGGGGCTTTCGGCAATGCTACCGGTCAACCGGCCGAGCGCCGGGTGCAGAATTTTCTTGACCAGCGTCGATTTTCCCGAGCCGCTCACGCCGGTAACGACGGTGAGGATGCCAAGTGGAAATTTTACAGACAGGTTCTTGAGGTTGTTCTCACGTGCACCCACCACTTCGATGGCGTCTTTCCATTTTCTTCTTCTGGCGGGTACCGCGATTTCTTCGCGATGGCTCAGATAGTCGGTCGTGTGCGACCTGACTTTCCCGTTGAGGTCAGCGATGGATCCCTGAAATACCAGTTCGCCGCCGTGACTGCCGGCGTCGGGTCCGATATCGATGATTTCGTCGGCCGCCCGCATGATTTCTTCTTCATGTTCCACGACGATCACGGTGTTGCCAAGATCGCGCAGGGATTTGAGCACCTCTACCATCTTCTGCGTATCCCTCGGATGGAGGCCGATGCTGGGCTCATCCAGAACGTACATGGAGCCCACCAGCGCACTGCCCAGCGAAGTGGCGAGCTTGATGCGCTGATATTCACCGCCGGAAAGTGTGGCGGTCACGCGATTGAGGGTAAGGTAGCCAAGGCCGACCTTTTCGAGATAGCTCAGCCGCGTGGCGATTTCTGTCAGAATACGGTCCGACACCTTTCGCTCGAAGGCCGGGAGCTTCAATCGCTCGAAGAAAGCCAGGGCCTCTTCGATGGGCATCAGCACGATGTCGGTGATAGATGTGCCTCCGATCTTAACATACTGCGCGTCTTTCCTCAGCCGGGTGCCGCGGCAGTCCGGGCAGTTGGTTCTTCCGCGATAGCGTGAGAGCATTACCCGGTACTGTATCTTGTACGATTTTGATTCGAGGTGTTTGAAAAAATCGTCGATGCCGTCAAAGTATTCGTTGCCTTTCCAGAGTAAGTCCTTTTGCGCCTGCGTCAGTTCGTTGTACGGCCTGTGGATGGGAAAGTCAAACCGGATGCCATTCTTCAGGAGCGGTTTCAGCCACTGGCTCATGGCTTCGCTGCGCCAGGGGGCGATCGCACCCTCGTACACCGACATCGATTTGTCAGGGATCACCAGGTCTTCGTCTATGCCAAGTACTTTGCCAAAGCCCTCACAGGTGCGGCAGGCACCATAGGGATTATTGAAGCTAAAAAAGTTGACGGACGGTTCGGTGAAGGTGATGCCGTCGAGTTCGAAACGGTCGGAGTATTTCGTTCGCTTAAAGGAACCATTACCGGCCGTATCGGCATAGACGAAGCACGTTCCTTCCCCTTCAAAGAACGCGGTCTGCACGGAGTCTGCCAGCCGGAAGGTCATGTCGTCATCGCCCGGGTTTACTGCCGCTCTATCGATCAGAATTTCTACATCGCCGTCTGGCCGCGCGGTTTTCTTTTTCTTCCCGCTTCCTTCAGCAGGGGTGACGATGTCTTCAATAAACTTCACTTCTCCGTTGAGGAGTATCCGGGCGAATCCCTTGCTGAGGAGCAGGCTGAGTTCGTCCTGAAACTTTCGCCCTTTGCCAATGCGGAGCGGGCACGTGATCATGATGCGGGTGCCGGCCGGGTGGCGATTGATCGCGTTGACGACATCAGTTACCGTGTCGCGCTTCACCTCATTGCCGCTCACCGGCGAGTATGTTTTTCCGATGCGCGCAAAGAGCAACTTGAGGTAATCATACACTTCGGTTGTGGTGCCGACGGTCGACCGCGGGTTGCGGGTGTTGACCTTTTGTTCGATGGCGATGGCCGGAGAAACGCCGCGGATGTAATCGACATCGGGCTTTTCCATTCTGCCGAGGAATTGGCGGGCGTATGCATTGAGACTTTCGACATACATGCGCTGGCCCTCGGCGAAAAGCGTGTCAAAGGCAAGTGACGATTTGCCCGAACCCGACAATCCGGTGATGACCACCAGTTTGTTCCGGGGAATGGCAACGCTCAGGTTTTTAAGATTATTGACCCGTGATCGCTTGATCACAATATATTGTCGGGGGTCCAGTTCGTCGAGATAGGCGTCGTTTGTGGTGCGCGTAGGGTTCACGGATATTTTCTGTAAGTATCTTTATCGGTTACGGCGGTGTAACAAAATTTCCACCATAAAGATTTAGTTCAGGCGATGGGGAAGTAGTTCCGCAAAGCGGCCGAATTTACGAAACATTGTTCTGCTTTGTGAGAATCAGTCGGTCGGGCCTGGCGGCAATTGCACAAAAACAAAAACACCATCCTCCGGATGGTGTGATATGTAGCTTTTGCGCGACATGTCAGTTGTCGAAATCGGGATCATAGCTTGCTTCACGGCTTTTTCTCGACCCTCCATCGGTGTCGTACTCGTCTTCGTCATCGCCGGATCTTCCGTAAGCTTCGCCGAAGCCATCGTCATTGTCATCGTCTTTTTCAAATTCCGATTCCGGGTTTGCCTCAACATCATACTCACCATCGCTGTTTTTGGTGGCCGGAACCTTGATCAGGTAAGTAGCGTCTTCCGTTTCAAGCGGAAAAACAAAGATTGGCTCCTTCTTTGCATTGGTAATCCGTGTGATGCTCCCCTCATAGCCATTGGGATACTGGTCCCGCATGAGATCACGCAAATCTTCCGAAAGATTCTCCAGGCTTTTGATGACCCGTTTTTTGCTTACCGCCATAGATAATGATACCCAAGATGTATGCGACAAATACCCAAAGAATTTGATTAGAAGGCAAGATTTTTTTCAAAATTTTTTTTGTCCTCTTTGAAGTTTTGTCTACCTTTTCAATCTCATTACTCACCAAACCCAGCACAATATCGAACGAGACCTCTACGTTACCTTAAAGTGAAGCAGAATGACAGAAAAAGGATTAAGCGACAGCAAGCTTGTGTCGCTGTATCGCAACGGTAACGAAGATGCTTTCGAAGTGCTCCTCCACAGACACAAATCGAAGATCTATACCGCTATATACCTGATTGTGAAGGATCGGTATACCGCCGAAGATTTGCTACAGGAAACCTTCGTTAAAGCGATCAACACCATCCGTGGTGGGCGTTATAATGAAGAGGGGAAGTTTCTTCCCTGGATCAGTCGCATAGCACACAATCTGGCGATTGACCATTTCCGGAAGGAAAAGCGGTATCCTGAAGTCGTCCTGGAAGATGGCAGCAAACTCTTCAACTCGATGGATTTTTCGGAAGAGTCGAGTGAAGAAAAACAGATGTTCCGGGAAACCCGGTCGCGACTGCGCGACTATATCCGGGAACTGCCGACCGAACAGAAACACGTGCTGATAATGAGGCATTATTTTGATATGAGCTTCCAGGAAATCGCTGACCGCACCGGCGTAAGTATCAATACCGCTCTGGGCAGAATGCGATATGCGCTCATTAACCTGCGCAAAAAGATGATGAAAAACAGAGCCTATGATAAAAACATTTACCCAAACGGACTTAATCAGGTATTTATACCACGAGACTACGG
>CAYMWA010000043.1:0-24750 GCA_964393795.1 uncultured Roseivirgaceae bacterium | reverse complement strand
GGCGTTGTCAGTTCCATCGCATAGGAGCCGGTAATCACCACCTCGAGTTCGAGTTTCGCCGAAGTACTTCCGCTTGTTGCGGATACCGGTATCGCGTAGCGGCCTGCGGCGATCGCATCCGGCGGATTGACATCGATCGTTATGTTTTCAGTTTGATTGGCTTCAACCTGTGCGGCGGATACCTGTCTGCCGGCCGCCTTGAACGAGACGGTCCATCCTCGCGGGGCGTCACTTCGAAAAGCATATTCTTGTTTCGTCGCGGTTTGGTTTTTCAATTGCGCATTGAAGTTGAATGCGGTCTTTGCACTGCCTTCAAGGTTGGTTTGCTTTGCGGTGAATTCTGTCTTGAACGTACCTTCTTCGGAAACAACAACCGTAAGTGGCAAGGTGGCCAGTCCTGGTGCGACCACAGTGAATCGATAAGTTCCCTTCTTTACCTTATAGGGCACAGTCACGTTTAATGTGAGCGATTTCTTTTCGTCCGGTAAGACAGACAATTGATTGATGGTCCATCCGCCCGATTTCACATTGTAGTTCCAGTCTTTTGGAATCCCGCGCAGTGAGATCGTAACATGTTGAACCGCATTGGTGTTGTTGATCACGTCTACCGAATAATCGATCGATTGGCCCGGAGGTACGGAAATCCTGGTGTAAGGCGTGTACAACACTACACCTGCACTGCTGACTGGAGGCTCGGCTGTTGTGTTGAGGGATGCAGACAAAAGCAACAGTAGGGTATAGAATGACAACGTACGCATAGGCATAAAAAATTTTGGTTGTTAAATTTTTAATGGCTGCTTGTACAGTAGCACAAAATTAACAATCCAAATAAAAAGCGTAAATACCGGTGGTGGATTAATGCGGCAGCTCAATCCTTTTTCTCAATGTCAGCGCACGGCCCTTCGTACCGGACAAAAAGGTGAATCCAAAAGGTATTGGATACGCGCAACGTGACCGGCAACAGTCCGAAAATGATTGCGACAATTGCGGCAATGGTCCATATGACAGTGATTTCCTTGCGCATTGCGAACAGTGTAAGTGCGGCTGCCGACAACAGCACCGCGTTGATGAAGTAACTGAAGTACGCAGCACCAAGGAAGAATCCCGGCTCCAACAGGAACCGTTGGTGGCAACAGGGGCATTTCTTGTTCATCTCCATGAAACGCGTGCTGTAAAGCGGCGCGGGATACATTTTGCCTTCGCGGCATCGCGGACAACGATGCCGGATAATGCTATAAATTATAGAGTGTCGCGGCATAGTGATGTTTTGATAATAATAGGATGCCGACCCGCAGGCGGCAGTTCATGCGACGCGCGTCTCATCCAACGCGTCTCTTTCAAAAGCTCAGGGACCGGTACCCCACTCGCGAAAAGCGTCGGCGCGCGCCGGTCTCTTACTCACTGCTCACTACCTCCTTGTCGTCATCGAACCGCTCCATGATTTCCTTCCAGTTGGTCTGAATGATACCTTCTTCCTTGAGGAACGCCTTTACGACGGGGTCAGAGAACATCTGCGCTTCCCAGACGCGCTGCTGCCATGAGTTGGTGATGGATTTGAGATTTTCTGATTCGACTGACGGATGAAAAATGATTTCTGTCAAGCCGGGCTTTAATGATTTCACCAGCCCAAAAAAGTTGTCGCGTTTTTCTTCGTAGGTTGATCCTTTCGGGACGCTACCAAAATTGTCGAGCTTCGGCAGGCGATACGCTTCGGCCAGCGCAATCATATCGTCGTTGATCGGATATCCCTGACTTTTGAATTTGTCGACCACTTCTTTGTCAGACATGTCGATGGCATTTGCGGGAATGTTGTATTCTTCGGCCACCTTGAAAAACGCTTGTGCATAGGCGGGCGATCCGTACAACGTTCCCATGTGGGTATCGATATGGTTGGGCCTGTAGCCCAGCGCGAGACATTTCTCGATCTGTGCACGAATCTCTGTCTCTACTTCTTCCGCGGTAGCATGGCGAACGACATCGGGTACCTCGGGCCACATCTTTCCGTCTGGGTCGACCAGTCCCGGTACCTTTTCAACATCAGCGACAGGCGGCCAGCGATAGGTTTTCCATTCGCTCGTCAGCGTGAGATGCAAGCCAACATCGGCGTCGGGATGCTCCTTTGCCCATTCGATAAAATCTTCAGCGTTTGGACAAGGCATCATGACGGCACCGGAAGTGAGATCGCCATTGTCGAAATAGCGTTCAGCTGCTGCGTTGGCTTCGGGGCACATGCCCAGGTCATCCATATGGAGGATCAGCACCTTTTTTCCTTCCGGGTAGCCAAGCTTCTCCGCCCATGTTTGGTGTTCTTCGGATGTTTCGGAAGACGATTTGTCCGAACATCCCGAAGCGAATAATACAGTCAGGGACATCAGCAGGAGAAGGGATGATTTGTTGTTGACATATGGAAAGGTTCGCAAGTACTCATGTCCAGCCGCGTCAATCTCTTGCAACAAGGGGTTCATGTGAATTGGGTTCATGGTCATTCGGATCAAGATAATCGTTGAGGAATTTAGTCATTCGGGGTTCACAGTGGTCGTAGACGCGCTGGACCAGGATCATCGCATGCGGCCACAGCGGATAGCGATCATCTACACAAGGCACTCCGGCGCTGTCGAGCCGGTGGTGTAGCTGATCTGCCTGACTGTTGGGCACCAGTTCATCAGACGTTCCGTGGATGATCATGGTCGGGGGTGCTTGTTCATCCACATAGACAATGGGCGATGCTTCCGCGTAGCGGTCAGCCGCATCGTTGTAGGGCTCGCCGATGAACCATGCGGCGCTGGCGCTCTTTCGTGCAAAGTCGGTTGTGAGGTCTACCGGGCCGAAAATATCCACGACGGCTTTTATGTGATGACGCTTGTCAGTTGCAGATTTTCCGTCCTTCTTGTATTGCCAGCCGTAGGCGGCCAGCATTGCCAGATGTGCTCCCGCTGATGCACCGACAATTCCCATACGCGCGGTGTCGTAGCCATATTGCGTTCCGTGATCCAAGAACCAGGTCATCGCGTCGCACACATCGATCACACATCCGGGATAGCCGTCAAGCCGGTAGGAGATCGTTGCGGTGATGTACCCGTGTCTGGCAAAGTCGATCATCAGAGGCAGCATGTCGGCGCGGTTGCCTTTCTTCCAACTTCCGCCGTGTATGAAGACCAACAGCGGCGCCGGTCCGGTGAGGTCCTTTGATTTGTAGAAGTCCAATTGAAGCGGCCGGCCATCGATCTCTTTATAGGTTACGTCCGTGATGCTCTCCAGGTCGTCGGGCACAGCGGGTTTTGTTTCAATAAGCTCTTCCAGACCCACGGCGATCGCCAGGTAGGAACTCCAGAGGTAGTGATATCCCACGGGCGTTTTTTCCGGATAAAGAAGGCCATACGCACGAGGTGTCAACATCAGAAGTGCTCCAACGAAGAGGACGGCCGACAAACCGAAGAGAAGTCGTTTGACAATTTTTGATCGCATAAGCGAAGTTGCTTTGTACCAAATTAGCAAAAAAAGAGCAACATCGCGTACGGGATAGGCAATTACAGGACAGGGGCACCCTACGTGTGCTCGCCGACCGTCATGGCGTGGCATGCGTCAGCGCAGGCCAGGCAGCTTTCTGCGCATAGTTTGCAATGCTCGTGACTGTGCTTGTTGCATTCCTCCGCGCACATCCGGCAAATCTTTTCACAGACCATCAGGTACTCGTCGGAGATTTCTGAATCGCGGTGGACGAGTCGCGCGGCCTGAAGACAGATGTCAGCACAGTCGCGATTGAGTTCGATACATCGTGCAAGCAGGGTGATATTTTCTTCGTTCAAACACGCTGCCTCGCAAGCCTCACAAGTAAGTGCGCATTCGATGAGTTTGTCAAGAAGTGCTTTGTTGGCAAGGCGGGTGTGTGTAAGCGTCTGAGTAGCCATAGTTAGTAGTTTCTTTTCCGGCCTTTAACAAAATAGTTATGCCGATAGCGATGCGCGGTGACTGAGTATTTAATTGCACAATTCAAAGAGAGGCTGCACGACAGCCGTTAGGCGCTCGCCATTTTAAACGGCATAGTGTTTTACGAAGGGGCAAGAAATAGTATTTATGAAAATCACATTACGCTTATGGGGTGTCGTGCTCTTTCTGACGCTCGCTTCCTGTAACCAGGATAACCGCCGGGAGGACAAGAGTGGGACTGCCCCTACCGAGCAGAAGACACCAGTTAAACTCATTGAGTATCTGATCGGCGAGTGGGAGATGGCGAGTACGCCAGGCCAATCAGACCAGCAGGACAATCCCGGCGAAAGGATACGGTTCACTACCGACGCGCGCTATATTGTGTTCGATGGAACGACGCCTGTTGACAGCGGCTCCTACCGGATGAACGAGCAATTAACTAACATCTACCTGGAAAGCGATCTGGAGGGGAACCCGAGGGAATATGACCTCGAGTTGCAAGAGCGCCAGATGACGCTTACGCCAATGGATGAGTCGCCGGGCCAGGAAGCACTGCATTACGCCTATCGCCGGATTGGACCCGCATATGTCGCGCCCGGCAAGGAAGACATGTCAGAAGGGCGTGATGAGCAAAATTAATTGCCTCTGATTTTGTCACGTCGCTCTTTCAATTCGCGCCACGTGGTGAGGATGATGTGCTCGTCTTTAAGAAATTTTCTAAATGACGGATCCTGCATGGCAAGCATGTCGGCTTTGCGCAAACGTCCGGAGCTTGCGATGTAGGGAAACACTTCGCTTGGTGCGGTGCAATGCATGATGACCATAGACACCCCCGGCTTCAGCCGGCTAATGGTTTCGATATATTTCGACGTGGCAATCTTTTGAAGCTCGCGGTCTGAAAGGTTCTCCTCCTTTGGATATTCGAAATCGTAGCTTACGTTGTGCAGGTCGTCGAGTACGGGCAATCCGGCCGCCCAGAGTTTTTTCCCAATCGCCCGTAATTGTTCGTTGATCTCCGGTGTCACTTCCCGCTGTTCGCTGATCAGGCTGTTATGTCCTCCAGGAAACATCACCGGAATTTGTGTTTCTATTCCCACCTTAACATAGCGTTCAAGGAATTGTGGGGTGGCGAACAGTGTACCCATATGTGAGTCGAGATGCGTGGGTTCAAACCCCATGGCCCGCGCGCGGTGAACCTGTTCACGGATTTCGGTTTCGACTTCATCGGCGGAGGCGTGTTTCACCACCTGGCTGACGGAGCGCCACATCGCACCCTCCTCATCCACCAGGCCCGGCACGGCAGGTCTCCCGGAAAGCGGTGCCCAGCGATAGTCTTTCCATTCAGACGTAAGGGTGAGATGGAGGCCGGCGTCCACCTCAGGATGCTCCTTGAGGTAATGTACAAAGCCCGGCACCCACGGACAGGGCATCATGACGCTCAGCGAATTTGCCACACCCTTTTCCATCGCCTGTATCGCACCCTGGTTTGAATCCCATGACATGCCTACATCATCGACGTGAAGGATGAGCACTTTCGCGCCTTTGGGAAATCCCAGCTTTTCAGCATAGGTCACTTCTTGTGCCTGTACCCGGCCGACCAGGAACAGAACGAAAATCAAACAGAGTTTTTGCATAGTCGCTGAATTTTAATGGAGCAAGATATTCTTTTTCCCGGGATGACGACTCCGCTAATCGCGTAGCGGCGTACCGCTTTTGCGTATCGACTTCCGGGAAGTTGCGAACTTCCGGGGAAGTTATACGACCCGGCCGATTCGCGCGCCTGGCGGGCAGCGGGCATTCCCACCGTTTTAGCATGAAAATCTTCATTTTACGCCGAACACGAATTGAACCAGGTCAATTTACGTTTATATTTACACTTACTGCACGATGGCACAGATTGTCAAATTACACGCCTTCCTTGTTGCGAATCAAACGGATCTAAAGGGTATCAAATCCGTTTATGAAGCCAAGCCACTGGCTGATTCATCTTCCGAGTTGCTTTACGGCGATGGCGGAAAGTTCACGTATTTTTCAAATTATGGCGTGGTGGTGTTTTCAGGATACACGGAGCCTGAAATGAAAGCAGCTATTGAGGCCGTTGGCGCTCATCTCAAAGAGCCTGACCCGGGCTGGCTTAGGGACGAATTCCAGATACGTGTAGACCCTGATGCCGAAAATTCATTCGAATTCTCCGAAGCGGTGGTCCGGAAGCTGGACAACATGGTTATGCGAGTGGCGATGCTGAACCTTGCCCAGTCGGTAGCGCTTGACCACTACCACAGCAGCAGCGAGGACCTGCTCACCGAGGTGAAGGGTTTCGCACTTCAACTGGAACACACCGGCAAGCTGAAAATCAGTCGCAAGAATATGCATCGGTTTATCGGAAAGGCGCTTCATACGCAAAACGACATTGCCGAGAATATCTATATTTTTGACGCGCCGGACCTTACCTGGGAGAACGAAGAACTGGACAAACTTCACAAGGGCCTGATCAAACACTTCGACCTGAAGGTGCGCTTCAGTGAAATTGAGTATACGCTTCGAATCATTGGCGACAACCTGAGGGTTTTCAGGGAAATGATCAACCAGCGCGAAAGCAACCTGCTGGAAGCCATCATTATTTTGCTCATCCTCGTGGAGGTTTTTGATTTATTCATCACGAAGCTCTTCAACGTTTGATACGAAAAGATACCAACCTTGCCTTCGATATTCAGGCACAGCCGGACGATGTAACTTGCGGCCCTACCTGCCTGCAAGCGGTTTATCAATACTACAACGATCCCCAGCCGCTAAAAGATGTTATCCGGGAAGTAAAACAATTGCGAACTGGCGGTACCATGGCGGTCATGCTTGCCAACCATGCGTTGCAACGCGGCTACCGGGCCCACATCTATACGTACAACCTGAATATCTTCGACCCGACGTGGTTCAAACATCCATCTAAAAAGATCGCGCAATTCCTCAAAGAGCAGATGGAGTTCAAAAACAAGAAGCGAAAATTGCAGGCGGTTTCGCAGGCGTACATCAAATTCCTTGAACTGGGCGGCAGGCTGCATTATGCGGAACTGGACGAGGGGCTGATCAAAGGTTACCTTAAGCGTTCAATTCCGATACTTACCGGTTTGAGTGCGACGTACCTGTATGGTACCGCCCGTGAAATTCCGGAATATGATATTTATGACAGCATCAAAGGAGAGCCTTCGGGTCATTTCGTAGTGATTACCGGCTACGACGAAGAGAAGAACTTTGTGTATGTCGCAGACCCGGTCGAACCCAATCCCCTTGGAAAAGACAAACTTTACAGCGTTAGCTTCACCCGCCTGATCAACAGCATTATGCTGGGTATCCTGACGTATGATGCCAACCTATTGATTATTGAACCCAAAAAACCATAAACCAGAGATTCATTCAGATAGCGCCTTAGTTTCTCTTTATGCACAAGTTAATTGTAGTTGAAAACCCGGACAGCTGGAAGTTCAATGTGGAAGACGTCGAGGTGGTCACGCCAGCGAAATATTTTACCGCCGAGGAGTATCAAAATACAAAAGGAGTAAAGGTGATCAACCTTTGTAAGTCATATCAGTATCAAAGCCTCGGGTATTACGTGTCCCTGCTGGCGGAAGCGCGAAGACACAAGGTTTTGCCTGGTATCAGCACGATTCAGGATTTGCGTTTTCCGTCGATCCTTCGGGAAGACTCGCAGGATTTTGATGAACTGATTCAATCGTCATTTAAAAGTGTACAAACAGACAAGGTTGAGTTCGACATCTACTTTGGTATTACGCAGGATGAACAACTCAACAAACTGGCGCGCCAGCTGTTTCAGTACATCCAGGCACCCTGTCTGAGTGCGACCTTCTCGAAGAAAAACAAGTGGGTGCTGCAGAGTATCAAACCCCTCAGCCTTGGAGAGATTCCGCAAGAGGAAAGTCCCTTGCTCCTCACTGCCGTCGAGAAATACCTCGCGCGCAAGCGGGAAACCAAGCCGGATAAAAAGAAGTACGACCTTGCGATCCTCGTCAATCCCACCGACAAGAATCCGCCGTCCGACGAAAAGGCCATCCAGAAGTTCATAAAGGCGGGTGATCAGGCGGGATTCAATGTTGAGCTGATTACGAGGAACGACTTTGGGGAGCTCATCCAATACGATGCCCTTTTCATTCGCGAAACCACGTTCGTCAACCACCATACCTTCCGCTTCGCAAAAAAGGCGCAGTCGCTCGGACTTGCCGTGATCGACGATCCTGACTCTATCCTCAAGTGTACCAATAAGGTGTACCTGAATGAGTTGCTCAACGCCCACAAGGTACCCACGCCAAAATCATTTGTGATCGGCAAGGAGAATTACAAGACGCTCCCCGAGAAGTTGGGTTATCCCTTTATACTGAAGCAGCCCGACGGCGCCTTTAGTAAGGGTGTACACAAGATCGACAATGTCAGTGAATTCAAACGGGCCTGTTCGGCCATGTTCCAGAAATCGGAGTTGCTTATCGCTCAGGAATTCTTGCCGACACCCTTCGACTGGCGGGTGGGCATCATCGACGGTCAGGTGCTGTATGTCTGCAAGTACTTTATGGCATCTCACCATTGGCAGATTGTTAACTGGAATTCCAAAAAACACAAGGAGGGCGATGTGAAAACCATTTCGGCAGACCAGGCGCCTGCCGGCCTGCTAAAAACCGCGCTCAAGGCGACGTCGCTCATCGGAAAAAGCCTGTATGGCGTTGACATGAAAGAAGTCCGCGGAAAGTTCTACGTCATCGAAATAAACGACAACCCTAACATAGATTCCGGAACGGAAGACAAAATCCTAAAGGACAAATTGTACTCCACGATCATGGAAGTATTCTTGAACAAGATCAAATCCGACAGATGACACAACAGCCGCTGCGCATTCATTTATTTCAGGGCTTTGGCATAGAACTGGAATACATGCTCGTCGATCGCGATACCTTACAGGTCAAGCCGCTGACCGATGAACTGATCAGACACGAAACCGGTGCGTATCAAAGTGATTTTGAAAATGGCATTGTCACATGGTCAAACGAATTGGTATTGCATGTCGTGGAATTGAAGTCCACAAGGCCCGAGCGGAATTTCAACGCGCTGGAGAATGCCTTTGCTGAAGATATAAAACGTATTAACGCCTTCCTTGCATCTTCCAATGCGATGCTGATGCCGACGGCAGCACATCCCTTCATGGATCCACTTACCGAAACACGGTTGTGGCCCCATGAGAACAACGAAGTGTACGAGGTGTATAACAAAATTTTTGATTGCCGCGGCCACGGCTGGTCGAATCTCCAGAGTACCCACGTGAACCTTCCGTTTTACGACGACGAGGAATTTGCAAAATTGCATGCGGCCATTAGGCTTGTCCTCCCGCTGTTGCCGGCGCTTTGTGCAAGCTCTCCCATTTTTGATGGAAAGGTAACGGACATGCTCGATGCGCGGATGAGGTATTACAAAACGAATCAGGCGCGAATTCCTTCCATCACGGGACGGGTGATTCCGGAGGCTGTGTTTTCAAAACGCAATTACCTCAACACCATTTACGAGAAGATTAAAGCCGATATCACACCCTTCGACACTGGCCACGTGCTCAATCCCATATGGGTGAATTCACGTGGAGCCATTCCGCGGTTTGACCGCGGTTCGATTGAAATCCGGATCATGGATATCCAGGAGTGCCCCAAGGCTGACCTTGCTGTTGTGACGCTGGTCACGGAAACAATAAAAGCACTGGTGGAGGAACGTTTCATCGACTTTGAGAACCAGATGAAGTGGAAAACTGATTTTCTTGCACAGCTTCTGGATAAGACGAGCACGCACGCGCAGGATGCGGTCATTGACCATCCCGGTTTTCTGGAAGTGTTTGGAGTCAGTTCAGAGCGGCCCGTCTCGGCAGGTCGGTTGTGGACGTATATTGCAGACCGACTGGTAAAGTCGGGTCATGGGACGGTTGCCGCGGCGCGTCCCGAACTCGACGTCATCTTTCGCGAAGGTACATTGGCGCAGCGCATTGTCCGGTCGCTCGGCGCTGACCAATCCAGGGAGCACATCGTCTCGGTGTACCGGCGACTGTGCGATTGCCTGGCGCAAAACAAAATGTTTCTCGGATAGGTGATGCGTTGATCAGTCGGCGTGGTCGCCAAGTCAGACTTTCAAATCGCGGAGGAGCCGCTCAAGCTTTTCGAGGTGGTTGCCATACAACTTCTTCAGGTACCACGATGTGAGTTTCGTGCTGAATACAAAAAATAGCGCAGCACCGGGCAGCAGGATCAGGTACACCTCTGGCCGGCCTACTTTGTGAAAAAATCCCGTGGCACCATGCTCAATAGCAATAAAGAGCAGCGCGAGCAGGAAGAACACCGGGTACAATATGGAATAGCTCCGCTTGTAGAATTTCAGATACCCCTTCAGGCTCACAATGAGTTGTTCAAGATTCGCCTTGAGGTTCTCATGGTTTGAATCAAACCTGTTGAGTACAGTCAGCTTCTTCAGGTAATAGGTCGAATAAAGGCCGAACAGAATAAGAATTGATATCGACGTCCACTTGAGGTAACCGTCGGGGAGTTGCAAGGCGTAAAATATTAACGCGATCGCGCCGACCAGGGTAAAAGCGATTTCCGACCACACGTTGCGTTTCAGCTGCGTAATGATCGACCGGCTTCTGCCCCTGAGCATGGTGGCCAGCTCGGTTTCTGCCTTTGGCGTGAAATCTTCGTTTTGCTTTCGCCAGATATGTTTCAGGTCCTCAATTTCCATTCTGCACAGCCATTAGTTTTCTAAGTTTTTCCCGTATGCGATTCATCCGTACGCGCACGTTGTTTTGGGTGATCCCGATCGTTTCGGCGATTTCTTCATAGGGAATTTCTTCCAGCGCCATCATAACCATCGCGCGTTCAATTTCCGAAAGCTGTCTGATCGCCCATTGTAACCGTTGTGCATCTTCTTCGCGGTCTTCACTCTGCTGCTGATCCGAAATGTTCAGGTGCGACTCGTCCAGATCCTGTGTCTTTACATGGCGCGACTGTTTGCGGTATCCTGAAATAGCGGTATTCAGGGCAATCCTGTACATCCACGTCGTGATCTTGGCGTCACCTCTGAAGGTGTGAAACGATTTCCAGAGCTGAAGTACGATTTCCTGAAACAGGTCGTTCCTCGCTTCCCGGTCACTTTCATACATGATACACACTTTGTGAATCAGGCCTTGATGCGCGGTTATCAGTTGAATAAATTTTTCTTCTTCCCCGGTCACAGAGGTTCTTATATTGGATATGTCGAAGGTAGTGAAAGAAAGTTACATGGGGAGTCCACGGTTGACAGTCGACGGTCCACGGTAGGGGGTAGTACTTGATGGGCGTGCGCCATCGCAGAATGCCTTAAGAAATTTGCAATTGCGCACGCCCGTCAAGGACTACGCCCTACAGTGGACCGTGGACTGTGGACTTTCCACGCTCCTATCTCCTCTCGGGAGCTTTCTCGAGATCAAACAAGTCTTGCAGGAGTTCGGAGAGTGTCTCTGCTTCACCGCGTTTGCAAGCGGCCTTGAGGTGGAGTACGGGATACTTGAGGATTTTTTGCATGAGCGAGCGGCTCATGTCTTCGAGTTTCTGTGCTTCTTCCGGCCCGGCGTTTTTCAGGAATCGCGCCAGTTCTTCGCGGCGGATTTGCTCCAGCGAATTCTTCAACTTCTGAATGGTCGGCGACACGACCATTTCTTTTGACCAGTCTTCAAATTCCTCCATGGCTTCACGGATAATGTTTTGTACCTGGGGAACAGCAGCCTTGCGCATCTTCACCGCTTCGGTGGTCTTCGCCTGAATGTCATCAAGGTTGTATACGATGGCCCCCGGAATCTCTTCAATAGAAGGCTCAATGCTTCTGGGGATGGAAAGGTCTATAAAATATTTGTGGGAGTGAATGCGAATGCCGTCCATAAGGGCCCGTGTGATGAGCGGATCATCGCCGGAAACGGAACTGACGATAATGTCGGCGTCGGTAATCTCCGCCATCAGGTTGTCCATCGTGTTAAAGCGAAATCCACACCTTTCCGCGAGCGCTTGTGCCTTTTCTGCAGTGCGGTTCAGAATGGTGACGTTGCCAAATTTCGATTCGACAAGGTTGAGACAAAAGTCCTTCCCGATTTCGCCAACACCCAAAACCAACACGCTGGGCTCGCGGATGCCGGCTGTCAGGTCCTCTGCCAGCTCTTTCGCCGCATAGGAAATCGAGGCCGCACCGTCGCGGAAGGACGTTTCCTGAACAACGCGCTTGTTGGCAAAGAATATCGTGTGCATCAACCGGTGCAGGAAAGGACCGGCCATACTTTCATCAGCGCTAAACTGATACGCGCTTTTCACCTGCCCGGAAATTTGAAGGTCGCCAATAACCTGAGCATCAAGACCGATCGCTACGTCAAACAGGTGCCGTATACATTCGGATCCCTGATGCTGGACGAAATATTGCTCAAAACCACTCGCGGGACCCTTGATCAGCGAGAGACCTTTAAAAATATCATGGGAAAGATCCCTGTCGGCCGTGTAATAGACTTCCGTCCGGTTGCAAGTAGAGATCACCAGGACCTCCGTTGCAGTCGTGTAGTTTTTCAGAAATTGCAAAAGCTGTTTGGAACCTGCCTCATTTAGTGAAACCTGCTCACGTACCTTCAGCGGCGCTGTCTTATAGCTTAATGCAAGTGATTTGAAGTTTTCGGTCATCTCGGATCACAAAAATACATCCTGCGAAAGTATCGTTCATGACAAAAGTCAGACGAAAATTAATTTAGAACGATTTTAAATAGAGAAAGAAGTCAATGCTATCTCTAAATACACGATCGGCCGGTGAAAGTTCCGGAGATTTCTTATTTTGTATCAAAACCCTCTCTTATGCGTTACCTCCGAAAATGGGTACGGAACGTTTTTGGATTTTCCGGAAACGAGATCAACGGCTTTCTGATACTGATGCCCATACTGTTGGTACTCGTTTTTTCGGAACCGCTGTATGAACGTTGGACGAGCATACGTCCGCGCGATCACGCGGCCGATTTCCGAAAGCTGGACAGCCTTGCTTCGTTTTGGGACACTCCGAAGCCTGTCAACCGAGAGGAAGTATCTCTGCCCGAGCTTTTTGCATTCGATCCGAACGTGGCCAGCGTCAGGGACCTTCGCCGTCTTGGATTTTCGGCTGTTTTGTCGAACCGTATTGCCGCTTATCGGCGGAAAGGAGGCGTATTCCGGACAAAACCGGATTTGTTGAAGATCTATGCGCTCGATTCTGCGTTATATACCCGGCTTTACCCATATATTTCGCTTCCGGCACGGCCTTTAGCCAGCCCTGAGCCGGAAAAGAAGCCGACAAGTGCATCATTATCAAAGACTTCCGCAGAGCGGGGCCGTCGCCGGGCCAACGAGGTGGATTTCGATATCAACGGCGCCGATACAACCGTCCTGAAAGCCGTTTATGGCATCGGACCGACCCTCGCGGCGCGAATTGTGAAGTTCCGCAATCGCCTTGGAGGCTTTGTAAGTCCACAACAACTGTTTGAGGTCTACGGGCTTGACTCAATTGTTGTAGACCGTTTGTTGAAGAAATGTTTTATCGAATCGGATTTTGTTCCCCGGAAGATCAATATCAATACGGTCAGTGCATTCGATTTGTCACAACACCCCTACGCCGATCAACGTCTGGCACGGGTGTTGGTAGCGTACCGCTTTCAACACGGTGACTTTCAAGATGTGGCCGATATTAAAAAAATGTCCGGGCTCAATCCGGAAGAAATAAGTCGTCTTTTGCCTTACCTCAAAGTAAAGGATTGACCCGAATTAAATCGCCCTTGTGGAGGCGCACAGTGCTGTTGGTGGAGGGCTTTGATGTAATGCATGAACCCGTTTAACTATTAAACCGATACGTGTGGTAACGAACCCAGGGAAAAGTATTCTTCAATCGTATTTGCGTCGACTGACCAACCTGTCGGGCAACAACCGCTCGCTGTTACTGCTGCGTTTGCATGCGGAGCAGCTGATGGATTTGCACGATGTGAATATCCTTAACGGATTGCCTTCATTTGAAGCCATCAAGGCACTTATTGCGGGGAAGACCATCAAGTTATGCCAGGTGCTCGACAGCCGTGTCGAGTTTAACAATGAGGCGAGCAAGAGGTTGAAAAAAATTCAGCGCGCAGATCACTTTTTATTCGAAGAACGCGGAACGTACGACCTGCACATCGGATGGCCCTTTGTTCGCGGAAAATTTTCCGATGGCACACCGGTACGTTGTCCGCTGTTGTTTTTCCCGGTATCGCTCGTGCAGGAAAACAACGGCTGGTACCTGCACCTTCGCCAACAAGCGGGCATCACCTTCAACAAATCGTTTCTGCTCGCTTACGCCTACTACAACAAGGTCTCGCTGGAAGAAGCATTGCTCGATACAAGCTTTGAGGATTTCGATACGGACAGCACGGTCTTTCGCACACAGCTTTATCAGCTCTTAAAGGAGAAGCTGGAGATCAACTTTAACCCCGACAATTTCCGCGACGAACTCATTCCTTTTCAAACCTTTCGAAAAGATGCATTTGATCAGGCCCATCGCACTGGCGAGTTGAAACTCTTTCCGGAAGCCGTGTTGGGCATATTTCCTCAGGCGGGCTCGCAGCTTGTACCCGACTATTTGTCGTTATTGGACGAAAGCACCGTGCCGGATCTCGAAGCTTTTTTCTCCGCCAAAAATGCCATGATGCTTGACAGCGACAGCGGGATTGAAAAAATCCTTCGCAGCAATGCGTTGAAAGAAGAAAAGCTACACACACCTTTCACGCTCGATGCCTGGCAGGAAAATGCGATCAAGGCCATCAAAACAGGGCAGTCGATCGTGGTGCAGGGCCCTCCCGGAACGGGCAAATCGCAGTTGATCTGCAATTTGATGGCGGATGCGATTGCTTCAGGCAAACGTGCACTGCTCGTATGTCAGAAGCGTGCGGCGCTTGATGTGGTATATGCACGACTGCAGGAAAAACAATTGGGCGATTTTGTAGGACTCGTACACGATTTCAGAAATGAACGCAAGACGATATTCGGTAAGATCGCGCGGCAGGTAGACAGCATCGAAGATTTCCGCGCTTTCAATCGCAGCCTTGATGTCATCCAGATGGAACGCCGGTTCTTCCAGGTCTGTCGAACCATCGACCGGTTATCGGAAGAACTGGAAGAATTTAAACAAACCTTGTTCGACGATACCGAATGTGGGCTAAGTGTGAAGGAACTGTACCTGACTTCCGATATCGGTGGTGAAACCGTCAACATCCGACAGGAATATCAATATTTTCCGTTCACTACGCTGCCGCAGTTTCTTAAAGTACTCCGGCAGTACGGAAGCTATGCCCGCGTTTTTGAACGCCTGGACTATGTGTGGCACAACCGCGTCTCCTTTTCGCGGTTCGAGTTGAATGAACTTCGGGAAATAGAACAGGTCGTTAAAGACATCCCGGCATTCCAGGAAGAAACGGCATCGAAGATTCAAGCGTTGATCAACGTCTCGATGAACCTGGAGGATGCAGACGGATTCCGGGCACGCGAAGACGATGTGTTGGGCATGATGGCGCTGTTAAAGACCGAAGTGATCTTTAAGTACATGCAGGCGATGGTGGACGAAAAGGATGACGAGACGAGCTTCCTCTGGTTTACCAATATGGAGCGCGTCGTGATGAATTGCTTTGAGGATGTGGGAGCAGAAATTTCGCTTGCGGCCGATCGACTTGGAAGGTTCCAGGAAGCACTGCAGCGAAAGATGAACGCCCGCGGTAATTTGTTTCGACTGATTCGATGGGCACTCTTTTCAAAAGATAAGCAATGGATTCGCGATGTGCTTTCGGCGAACGGGTTGCCGAAAAACAGGATAGGCCTGCGTACACTGGAGAAGCGTATTGACAACCGGCTTAACCTTGAGCATCACCTGACGGCCATCAAAAAGAAGGGCTGGCTCATCGGCTTGCCCACCGACTATGACGAAGTCAAATTGAAGACCTGGTTCACCCGTCAAAAACTCGCGATCCGGGCGAAACTTATCCTGAACACACTCCGCGAAGTGCGTGAAGGGCTGCATCCGAAGAAAATGACGAGAACGGAGTTCCTGTCGCTGATGAAGGAGCTCCTGCGTGTAGTCTCCGAGTTACAAGACCGCAAGAAACACTGGCTGAAATACATTACGCCTTTTCAACTTCGCCAACTGATCGCCGACCCGACGCTGGCAGCGGAATACCTCAGAACGCTGCGGGCCGACTTTGAGAGCCTGTGCGATTTCGACCGCATTCGGGAAAACCTGGCCAGCTATGAGAACGATGTCATTTGCAAGCTGCACGACAAGCTCGGCGACTGGGAACCGGGCGCTCTTGAATCCCTTTTTCAGAACAGTCTCCGACTGGCGTGGATAAGCCATATCGAAGCGAAGAACCCTGACCTCCGTGCCGTGTCGTCTAAGAAGATGGAAAAGCAACGCGAGGAGCTGATGGCCCTGGTAGAAGAGAAGCAGAAACTCAGCCACGACATTTTGCTGATGCGCGCCCGTGAAAGGGTGTACGAGAATATCGAGTACAATCGGCTCAACAACAGGGTGACGTACCGAGACCTCTATCATCAGGCGACCAAGAAGAAAAGGATTTGGCCGTTGCGCAAACTGATCACCGATTTTCAGGATGAACTCTTCAACCTCATGCCGTGCTGGATGGTATCACCGGAAGCGGCTTCGGCCATTTTTCCGATGACGGCGCTCTTTGACCTCGTCATCTTTGACGAGGCCTCTCAATGTTTTTCCGAACGGGGGATTCCGGCGATGTATCGCGGTCGCCAGGTGCTCGTCGCAGGTGACGACATGCAGCTTAAGCCGAACGAGTTGTATCAGACACGATGGGAAGAAGAAGACGCCGACCACCCCGACCTGGAGGTGGATTCATTGCTCGACCTTGCCAAGCGCTACCTGCCTACGGTCCACCTGCAAGGCCACTACCGGAGCCAGTCGCTTGAACTGATCGACTTTTCAAACCGGTACTTCTACGATGGGCGACTTCAGTTGCTGCCAGACCGCAACATTTTGAATCAGCAACAACCCGCTATCGAGTATCAACAGGTAGACGGTGTATGGGAGAACAATACCAATACCGCTGAGGCAAATGCGGTACTGGAGCGCGTCTCCGACCTGCTGACCGCCGATCCCGAAAAGACTATTGGCGTGGTCACTTTCAACGCACCACAGCAGACTTTGATCCTCGATTTGCTCGAAGAAAGGCTTGCGGCCGAAGGCAGGGAATTGCCATCATCTCTTTTCGTCAAGAACATTGAGAATGTACAGGGTGATGAAAAGGATGTCATCATTTTCTCGGTCGGTTATGCGCCCGACAAGAAAAAGAAAATGAACATGCAGTTTGGAAGCCTCAACATGGCAGGTGGCGAAAACCGGCTCAACGTGGCCGTTACCCGCGCCCGTGAAAAGATCATCCTCATTACAAGCATCCAGCCCGAACAGCTACGAACGGATGATTTGAAGAACGAAGGACCGAAGCTGCTGAAGAAATATCTGGAATATGCGCGCGATGTGGACCAACGTCGCTTTGTGCCTACGGTGAGGGAAAACGGGAAACAGCAAAGTTCGTGGTACCTCAATCAGCGCATCAAAGTATGGGGGGAAACGCATTTCCCCGAATACGCCTTCGAAGTCAACAAACTACCGCATGCTGACCTTCATGTCAGAGACGACCAGGGTTATCTCGGCATTGTCATCACAGACGATGGTCACTATTATTCCAGTCTCTCCGGAAAAGATTTCTTTGCGTATAAGCCCGCGCTGATGGCGCGCCGCAACTGGAACTATCATTATGTCTTCAGTCGGAATTTGTGGCAGGACAGGGAGAAAGTGGAAGACGAGTTAATGCGATTTATCGGCAGTAAGATGGCCGATAAGCCGATAGCCCAAAGTCCGTGATGCCGGACGATGAGCTATCGGCATGTCCCTAGAATTTGTACACTGCCGCGAAGTTCGCACTGGGCAGTCGGCGTGTAGCCTTACCGTTCGAATCGACGAAGGAGTCTTCTGAGGTAACATCCATCCGGCATTCGGGAATAAGCGTGAGGTTTCCGATCCGGTAGTTAGCCGACAACGTGAACTCCATCACGCTTCCCTTTCCAATCTCATTACCCATCGGGTCCTGTTCATCCGTTCCGAAGATACCGAGGTGCCCATTGGCGACGGAGAAGTATTCGGCGCGAACCCCAAGGGCGAACGCGTCAGACAGGGATACTTTCGGGTACAAGGCAACGCCGACAAAAGATGTGGCGTCAGCATCCAGTTTTTCAAGCTGCCCTTCTTCATTGAAGGCTTCCCCTGCTGCAACTGATTGATAACTTGTGTTGAGCCCGAGATAAAACGTTTCGCCGAGATTCCAGCCGCCGGTCAGGTCTACCTGGAAAAGCGAACCTGCCGAACTGTTTAGGCCGATGACATTGCCTCCGTCATCGTAAATGTACTGGGCGTCATCAGCCTTCAGGTTGCCATCCTGATCGCCATAAAGCAAGTTCAGCCAGATGCCACCGGCATCGTTGGAGTGGCCTACCTGAGCACCCAGCGTATACGTGTTGACGGGGTTGAATTCCACGAGGTCGGACGGGTTCATTACGGCGAGCTTGGCCACCATTCCACCACCCAGATCGAAGTCCGCCCGCAACCCTGTGTGACTGAACGGTCCGTAGGAGAACATATAGGAAGTTGAATAGTGGAAGTTTACCGTCGGCGAGATCACCTCGTATCCGACAAATGTATTGAACTGCCCCATGTTGAAAGTCACTTTGTCCGACACCTTGTAATAGGCGTACAGTTGATTGACGATACCCTGCTCGGAGGCGAAAACGGCGGCCCGACCACGGGGACCAAACACCAGGTCAGCAACAAATCCCGCCTTGTCACCTGAATAGGAGGCGACCACATTAGCCATGCCCAGCCCGAAGCCTTTCAGATCAGCAAACGCGGAGGCCGGGGCGTGCATGCCTCCATAATAGGCATTCGTTGCGCCAAAGGTGGAATGGAAATACGTGTCGATCGAACCCGAGAGGGTAAAGACGGGGCCTTCCTGCGAATCGGTCGCTGAGCCTGTCGAAGCGTCGGTTCCCAATCGCTCATCAGTAGCCGAAGCTGCCGCCTGTGCGGCAGGCGCGCTTTCATTAGAGGCTAACGGCATCTCTTGCGCGTAGCCGGTGAAAACCAGCAATATGCCGGCAAAAATTGTGGTACAAAATGTTTTTGTTTTCATATTTTTGGATGTGTTGAATAAACAATAGTCAAGGTATTCCCGGCGGGTCTCGCCACCCGCCGTGGAATGCTTTGGTGAATCACCATTCTGGAACTGTCTGACTGAACCGGATTCTCACACAGCCTCTTTTGCAGTCGTCAGGTCGAACTGATAGACATTTTCACCGTGCTGGCTCAGGTCCTGACCCACTTCTTTTTCTTCAGGTGTTACCCTCAGCGATGAGATCAGGTCCGTTAGCTTCAGCACGGCAAATGACCCAACGAACGTGAAGACCACGACGATGAAAAGCGCAATCATGTGTACTTGAAAGAGTGCGGTCTCACCGAAAAGGAGTCCGTTGCCCGTCGTATTACCACTGTTCACTGCCGTGTGTGCCAGCAGGCCGGTCATGACCATCCCCACAAGACCACCCACGCCGTGGCACGGGAAAACGTCAAGCGTGTCTTCCAGAGAAGTCCTCGATTTCCAGTATACCACGAGGTTGCTGATGAGGGCAGCAATGGTGCCGATGAACAGGCTGGACGGAATGGTTACAAATCCGGCAGCGGGGGTGATGGCGACAAGTCCAACGACTGCCCCGATGCAGAAGCCGAGGGCGGAAGGTTTCTTGCCCCTGACCGCGTCAAACAAGATCCAGCAAAGACCGGCGGCAGCAGAGGCGGTGTTGGTGGTCGCAAAGGCTGATGCGGCAAGGGGATTGGCACCCATCGCACTTCCGCCGTTGAACCCGAACCAACCGAACCAGAGGAGGCCTGTTCCAAGCAGTACGAAGGGAATATTGGCAGGTGCAATGTGCTTTTTCTTTTCCGATTTGTTTCTCAGATAAATAGAAGCGGCAAGGGCAGCAAACCCCGCAGACATGTGCACGACGGTACCACCGGCAAAGTCAAGCACGCCCATCTTGAAAAGAAAACCATCGGGGTGCCACGTCCAGTGCGCAAGCGGAGCGTAGATAAAGAGGCAGAACAAGACCAGGAAAATGATATAGGACTTGAACTTTACCCTTTCTGCAAAGGTACCGGTAATCAGCGCCGGCGTGATGATGGCGAATTTGAGTTGGAATATCGCGAACAATACCAGCGGAATGGTGGGGGCCATCACCCAGGGATTGCCGTCCAGTACGTTCTGAAACATGAAGAACGTTCGCGGATCACCGATAAAGCCACCCAGCGAGTCGCCAAACGCGAGGCTGAAGCCTACTACGATCCACAGAACGCTGATAACGCCCATGGCGACGACACTTTGTAGCATGGTGGAGATGATGTTCTTCGTATCGATCATTCCGCCATAGAAGTATGCCAGTCCCGGTGTCATCAACAGGACCAGGGCCGCAGCAGCCAGCATCCAGGCCACATCCCCGGGATTGATCCCTTCCGTTACGATCTCCCGGGGGACCGCCGGGTAGAACAGCGCCAGAACGCTGACGGCCAGAAGCAGAGCAAATGGCAAAGTCGCTTTTTTCATGAGTTTTTGAATTTAAGGGTTTAAAATTGAACCGTGTTTCTTAAAAAAACATGTAAATATTCGAATATTAGGGTCAAAAAATACCCTACTATGTCAAAAAAAGTTACGAAAACGATGGAGATAGGGTAAAATGCGGGGTGCTAATGTGCTAATGTGTTAGTGTGTTAATGTGTTAATGGGGGTGTAGCTCTGTATCTGTGACGGGAGTAGGGACAGACAAAGGTTATATTGTCTTAATGGGGTGGGGCTGTCGCCCGGGGGAGACTGAGAGGCGCGGAACTTCCGGGAAGTTTCAAACTTCCCGGAAGTTGCAGGGTCAGGTTAACGCTAAATATACTTTCTGAACCACCACTGAAAGACGATGAGCGCCCAGACGCGGGCGTGCACATCGCCCGGATTATTTGAAAACAGCTTTCGTTTCAATTTTTCGATTGCTTCGGGGTCAAATAGTCCCTGCGCTTCAATATGCTTTCGTGAAAGAAGGTCATCGACGATCAGGCTCTTCATCTCTTTTCTGAACCACTTGAGCAGAGGCACTTCGAACCCCTTTTTGGGACGGTTATAAAGCGCTTTGGGAAGCAAGTCGCGATAGGTGTCTTGCAGTATTTTCTTTCTTTTGCTGCCCTGCACCTTGAACCGCGAAGGAAGGGTAAACGCGAAGTCGACGAGGTAGTGGTCGAGAAAAGGCGAGCGTATTTCCAATCCGTTCGCCATGCTCATACTGTCAACTTTGACGAGCATATCGTTTTGTAAAACGAGTTGCATGTCTGTCAACAAAATGCTGTTGAGGTCGTGATCGCCGTCGAGGGACGACAAGATGCGGCCCTTCCGATCCGCATACACCTCGGCAGCAAACATCGCAGCGGTTTCCGGCGCAAGGAGTGACAGGGCGTCGTCCATATCCGCGAAAGCGGCCCAGCGCCAGTATCGGTCTGCTGGTGGCAACCGCCATCCTTCAGCAAACCGATGCGCCTGTCTGAAGATGTTCGTGATCCGGTTGTTCCGCGAATGCGGAAGTCGCTTCCACAAAGGACTCAGCCACGCGACAGCCCTTTCTTTGATTCCCGGATGCATCATGCTGTTCAATGCCACATGCTTGTGATATCCCCCCAGCAACTCATCAGCGCCATCGCCTGACAGGGCAACGGTTACATGTTTTCGTGTTTCCTTGCTGAGGATGTAAACATTGATGGCGGAAGAGTCGGCAAAGGGTTCGTCGATGGTGTTGAGGATGGCTTCAGCGTGCTCGTAAAGTGCGCGGTTGCTAAGAGAAAAGACGGTGTGCTCGGTTTGGAAGTGTTTCGCAACGAGACGGGCATACGCAGTCTCGTCGAAAAACTTTTCATCCGGAAAACCGATCGAGAAGGTGTGGAGGCCTGACTTGTAACGGCTTGCGAGTCCGGTGATCACCGATGAATCGATGCCGCCGCTCAGAAAGGCGCCCAGCGGAACATCGGCGACAAGCCGGCGCCGGACTGCTTCTTCAAGTAGGGTAGAAAACGTTTTTTGCGCTTCCACATAGGTTGTGGGATTGTTCTCGGCGCGTTCGCGATCAAACGGAATGGTGTACCAGCGCTGTATGTCGAGCTTTCTACCGGCGAGCGTGGCGTAATGGCCGGGCAATAGTTTTTTCACTTCGCGGAAGATGGTGTCGGGCGCGGGAATGTAGTTGAGCTGCAGATAGGTGACGAGCGATGTGTAGTCCAACTGCTTTTCAATGCCGTAGCGCAGCATTGCGTCCATGTTCGAAGCAAAGATGAACTTGTCTTCGTCGAATAGATACAACAGGGGTTTGACACCGAACCGGTCACGTGCCAGGAAGAACGATTGTTCCTGCTTGTCGTAAATGCAGAACGCAAAAAAACCATTGAGCTTTCGGAGGCATTGCGCACCTTCGTTGATGAAGAGTTCAAGTAGCACCTCGGTGTCAGAGTGGGAGCGGAAGGCGATGCCTTTTTCTTCGAGCTCTTTCTTTAACGCCTCGAAGTTGAATATTTCACCGTTATACACCAGGCAATAGCGCCCGGTCTTGTCCCACATCGGTTGATGTGCATGTTCGGACGTGTCGATCACGGCGAGACGCCGATGCCCGAGTCCGACCCATTCATCGATATAGATATCCTGATAGTCCGGCCCTCGCCTTTCCATGCACATCGTCGCCTGGGTGATGTGGATCTTGTTGAACTTGCCAACGAGATTGAAAGCCATGATGCCGGTGATTCCACACATAGAAGTTTTAAGTGTTAAGTTCTAAGTTCTAAGTTTTAAGTTTTAAGTTCTAAGTTTTAAGTTTTAAGTTTTAAGTGTTAAGTGTTAAGTGTTAAGTTTTAGATCTGGAAGCATGGAGGGGTGGGAAATTGGTTGCGATTGACATTCACGCACGCTTCAAGTGCTTTTTTGGCCATCAATCCGGCGACAAGACATCCGGAGGGCTAAACGAAGCGGGATTTTTTTAGAATGGCATGAACTTAGTATATTTCGTGATATTTTTTTCGCACCATGAAGCATTTTTTTGACTTATCAAACCATCGTGCGCGCTTCATTCAGGTCGGGGTGTTGATGATGTTCTTCCTCGTTTCCTGTGCGACAAGCAAACGGGCAAGTGTGCGCGAATCCAAAGTAGACCGAGTGATCCGTTCAGCGCGAACGTATATCGGTACGCCGTACAAATACGGTGGAACGTCGCGAGCAGGTATGGACTGTTCGGGGTTATTGATGAACGCGTTCACAGCGATCCATGTGCAATTACCACGAAACTCCGAGGCGCAAAGCAAGGTTGGTGAAGAGGTAAGGATGAAAGACCTTCAGCCTGGCGATCTCGTGTTCTTTGCGACGGGAAAAAAGAAACGGAAGATCACGCACGTGGGAATGGTAACGGAGGTCAGGGGCAAGGGTGATGTGAAATTTATTCACGCGTCATCGTCGCTGGGCGTTGTCGAGACCAATATGTATGCGGACTACTATCAGAAGCGGTTTCGCGTCGCGAGGCGTGTGATTCAATAGCCATAGCGTCTTTAGTACATGCTATTTTTAATTTTACCTTTACCTTTTGCACCGGGCACATGACTGTTGAAGTAGTTGTTTACAATATTGACGCTGCGTTAAAAGCGCAGGAGGGAGGCGCCGACCGCATCGAACTGTGCGATAACCCCGGGGAAGGCGGAACAACGCCCTCTGCCGGAACCATCGAACTGGTCAGGCAGAACCTGAGTATCGATGTCTACGTGATGATCCGCCCGCGCGGCGGCGATTTTCATTATTCCAACTACGACTTTCACGCCATGAAGCGCGACATTGTCCAATGCCAGAAAGCGAGCGTCGATGGTGTGGTGTTTGGCATCCTGAAAGCGGACGGCACAATCGACAGGGAACGCTGTGCGGAACTCATCGCACGGGCGCGGCCATTGAAGGTCACCTGTCACCGCGCTTTCGACATGACGCGTGATCCGTTGGAGGCGCTTGAAGATTGTATTTCAGTGGGCTTCGACCGCATCCTCACCTCTGGCGGTCGCGCCACCGCATTGGAGGGCGCCCCACTGCTCGCTGAACTGGTGACGAAGGCAAATGGAAGGATCGAGATTATGGCCGGTTCCGGCGTGAACGAAGAAACAGTCGAAGAGATTGTGCTGACATCCGGTGTCCGCGCAGTCCATTCTTCAGCTATGGGTTACCGTGACAGTGCCATGAAGTACCTAAATGAGCATATTGCGGGTATGGGAACGCAGATGAACAGTGAGTATCAGCTGAGAACGGTCGACCCGCAACGCGTACGAACCACCCGCGCCATTGCCGAGGCAGCATTTAGCCGCCGCCGCTAAAGCTATGGCGGCCGAAGAATAACCTGTCCCGGAAATAATAAGGAAAGTGGAGAATATCGGAGTCGAACCGATGACCTCTTCCATGCCATGGAAGCGCTCTAGCCAGCTGAGCTAATCCCCCTTAATCAGTTGACAGTTGACAATTGGCAGTTGACAATCGTGTACGTGCTGAGCTTGCAGTGTATTCCAGCGACTGCTGTCAAAGGAGTGCAAATATAAGGAAAAAATTGTGATTGTATGCAAAGC
>CAYMWA010000042.1:0-24812 GCA_964393795.1 uncultured Roseivirgaceae bacterium | reverse complement strand
ACACCTGGAGGTGACGCAGGAGCATGTGAGCAGACTGGAACAAGTGTTCGAGCTGATGGGGGAAAAAGCCCGGGGCAAAAAGTGTGAGGCGATGGAAGGGCTTTCAAAGGAGGCTGAATCGGTAATGGAAGATACGGAAGAGGGTACCTATACCCGCGACGCAGCGTTGATCATTGCGGCGCAAAAAGTCGAACATTACGAAATCGCAGCATACGGGGGCCTGGCAACACTTGCGAAAACAATGGGCAAGAACGATGTGAAGGAATTGCTCGGTCAAACGCTTGATGAAGAGAAGGAAGCGGATGAATTGCTTACCCACCTGGCCGAGAACAACATCAACCGCATCGCCAGCCAGGAGGAGGTGTGACGAAGGAAAGTTCCTGCTTGTAATCGTGCGATCATCGCGACTACAGTCTATGGTCGACGGTACGCTTGAAACCCGCCCGCCGATGCGATGTTCGGCGGGCGGGGACTGAGCGTTCTGCACAAAAAAAAAGCCGCTACCGTAAACGGCAACGACTTTTAAACCCCACTAGCTAAAACCTGACTATAGAACAACTATCTTGAGCCTGTTTGATGTAGCTTCCATTGGAGGCCTTGCAACTAAAAACCTGTATTCCTACCTGTTTATCATGCAAAACTGTGCCACCCGGCGCATACTGCCGTTTTAGCGGTTTAGGGCAATGATTGATCAAACTGTTCGTTAAAGTGTAGAGAAGATTCCACAGGGTGGGGCTTTTGGTCTGCGAACAGCTGCTGCCCAGCGTATGCATTTAGTCGCGGATTGCTGCCATTGGCATAGTTTTCTATCCTCAATCACCATAAAACAGAAAGAAATGGATGTCAACAAAGATCTTATTGAAGTGCTTAACGATCTGATCCGCATCAACCATGACCGGACCGAAGGCTACCACAAGGCCGTCGAAGAACTCAGACCAACGGATCTCGATTTGAAGACAATGTTTTCTAACATGGCCACTACCAGTGTGCAATACGGCAACGCGTTAGCAGCAGAGGTGCGCAACCTCGGCGGCACGGCGGCCACCGATTCGACGCAGTCGGGAAAGTTGTATCGGGTATGGATGGATATCCGGTCGGGCATTGGCGCCCGTGACCGGAAATCGGTTTTGGCCTTGTGCGAATTTGGTGAAGATGCCGCACAGAAGGCCTACAATCTTGCCCTTGAATCCGACACCGAAATGCCAGCCAACATTCGTCAAATTATCGTTGAGCAAAAAACGGCATTGAAAAATGCGCACGATGTGATAAAACGATACCGCGACCTCCACGAATCTGTTTCTTAACGTTTCATAACTCCAAGCGCCGGATAATATTGCCGCCGTGATAAACACACATGAATATGGAATCAGTAGTCACATCTGATAAACCGGAAATACCCTGGCTCAAGAACCTTTCCGCTTGCGTAAACCGGATGAAGGAAGAGGGGTACAAGGAAGACTTTCAAGTCACCGACCAGGGGCTTGCGCCCTTTGACAAAAGCAAAACATGGACACCCCAGCAAGTTTCCATCGTCAGTTTCTACCGGTTCGAAGGAGAATCGGATCCGGGCGATAACACCGTACTATACGTGATCGAGACGCAAGATGGTCACAAGGGAACGCTAGTCGATGGCTACGGTGCTTATGCTGACGAAAATGTCTCGAAATTTATTGTCGAGGTAAAAAAGATTCAAAAAGTAAAAGCGAACGAACTACCCTGACGGGTATATCGGCCGACGGCCATTGTTCGCCGGAAGGCATGAAGCATGAAAAAAGTGCAGCAACTACTGCACTTTTTTCATTTTCATGCTTTCGGTTCTTGTTGCTTCTAATCCGACCGTCTGAATGCGCCTGTAATCAAAGAGATGACAAAGAACACCAGGAAGATGTAGAAGATAATTTTCGCGATCGATGCGGCCCCGGCGGCTATCCCGGTAAATCCGAAGACTGCGGCGATGAGGGCTATGACCAAAAATGTGATTGTCCAGCGTAGCATATTGAAATTCGTTTGTTTCCAACCCTTGCAGACTAATCACGTGCCACCGCCTTTGCGTTTCCTGCGCGCGCACGGGCGGTACGTCGATGGGCAATTAATTACCCGGTTGCCGCCATCAGGGCCGTTGCAACCGCCGGCACTTCCTTTGTTCCAGCAAGCGTAAACGTTGATATCATGCGAAGCCGGGGCGTTGTGTTCGTGAGAAGCCTGTTGAAAAGTTCACTTGACAACTATGTGTTGCCGGGCACATCTGCCGGTACCGAAATACTATGTGTTTATCTGATTAACTGGAAGCGCGTAGGTCGCTTCATAGCACCAGCCCTCTGTTGGTTGATGGAGTGGCGTTTCGAGGTGCAAGGTGACCGCACATCTTATGTTTGCTCGACGCCTTTTCAAACCCACGAGGCGGCTGATACCGGCGACAGCGATCCCCTGAGCGATGGTTTAACCGGGTGAATGCGGGGGTCGGGTGCCCTACATGCAATTTTTGATCGGAAAGTTCAGATTTCTCGCGATTGGTGTGGAAAATTGTCTACAAGACATTACATTTATTCTATAGCGAGTGGGAAATGATTCTACACTCGATTAAAAATAGTTTACGCGAGGAAAAGTTTTGTGTTCATAAGTGTCTGATGAACAGGGGCCTAGAAAAAATATTGCTGTTTGTTGGAAACTGGTGCCAACCTTGCAAAAGGGTAGGTAGTATTAACCGACCCTGTGACATTATGCTTTACCAGAACCTGACACAAAAACAGCAGTTAAAGATTCATCCGCAGCACTTGCAGATGTTGCAGCTTTTGCATCTGAATACCATCGAACTTGAGCAGCGTATTCAGAATGAACTGGAGGAGAATCCACTGATTGAGGAGAAGACCGACGATGATGGCGCCTTTGAAACGGGTGCACAGGATTCAGTGCAGGACTACAAAGACTGGGAGGAGTATTGCTACGACGACATACCGGATTACAAGACGGAGAACGCGCAACACTTTCAGTCGCAGGCACCGCTTGAAAAGCCTATTGTCGAAGTGGAGGACTTCCGGCAGGAATTGAAAAACCAGCTTGCGCTGCAAAGCCTCAGCCAGCAGGAAATCGAAGTGGGAAATTTCGTTATCGACAGCCTGACTGATGAAGGCTTCCTTGAGTTTTCATGCGAAAACCTCGCCGACGATTATTCGATGAAATTCAGCAAATGGATAGAGGCTGACCTGGTTCAAAAAGTAGTGGCCATCATTCAGGAGCTTGAGCCCATCGGTGTGGCTACGGGTAGCATCAAAGAGTGCCTGTCGCTACAACTGAAAAACATGCCACAAACGGAGGACGTCAAACTGGCGCAGCGGATCCTTGACAATTACTATCATGAGTTGATGCACCGGAATTTTGAGAAGATTATCAATGACCTCAAGATCGGTGAAGAGGATTTGAAAGAGATATTCCACTTGCTCAGTACGTTGAAGCTTAAGCCTGTAACCGCCACGTCCGTGACACCCCAGACGGAGACGATCCTGCCTGATTTTTTGCTTGTGCAGGAAGATGACATCATGCATGTCTCCCTCGCCCGTGAGCGGTCGTCGAAACTCAGCATCAGTTCGTCCTGGAAGAAGATGGTGTATGACACCGAGAAGAGCCACACCGACAACCGGTCGAAGCAGTATCTGAAGAGTAAACTGAACGCCGCGGAGTGGTTCGTCAACGCCATTCGCCAGCGCGAGTCTACGATGCTCAAGGTGATGGAGGCGATTGTGCGGTTGCAGCACGACTACTTTCAGGAAGGCGACATCACCAAATTGAAGCCTATGATACTAAAGAACGTGGCCGACATGGTGGGTGTTGATATTTCGACGGTGTCGCGCATTACATGCAACAAATATGTGCAGACGCATTTTGGGAACGTTCTACTGAAATCTTTGTTCACCGAAGGGATTGCCAATCACAAGGGTGAAGTTGTGAGTAATAAGGTTATTCAGAAAACTATTGAAGAAGTCATTCAAGCCGAAGATAAGAAGTGCCCTTACTCTGATCAGCAGCTGGTCAAAGTATTGGCGAAACGCGGGTTTGAAATTGCACGCAGAACGGTGACAAAGTACCGTGAGCAATTGCACATTCCCGCGGCACAAATGCGGGCTTTTCTGGCTTAACCATACAACACACGACAACAATTATTCTGATAGATGACTGATAGGCCCATGGAAAAAATACTGATCATTGACGATGATAAGGATTTATGCTTTGTATTAAAACGATTTCTTTCAAAACACGGGTTTGAGGTCCTTGAGGCGACTTCGGGAAAAGCCGCCCTTGAAATACTCGAAGGGGTGGAGCCCGACCTGATTTTGTGCGATTTCCGACTTGAGGACATGAGCGGAAGTTCTATCCTCAAAAAGATCAAAGAAAAAAATCCGTCCGTCCCGGTGATCATCATCACTGGCTATAGCAACATCAAGACGGCTGTGGAAGTGATGAAGCTTGGTGCAATGGACTATGTAACAAAACCGCTTCTTCCCGACGAAATCTTGCTGACCATCCGAAAGGCATTGAGCAAGAGTGCTGAGGAAAAAGGAGAAGCGGCCGCGGTTCAGTCGTCGGAAAGCGATGAAGAAAGTACGACGTCACGCGACGATCGGTCGCAGGGGGCGGCCAATACACGGCGCTATACAGACACCAGTGCGCACATCTTCGGCGACAGCCCTGACTTCAAGAATATTCTGAACCAGATTGACCTGGTGGCGCCTACCAACTACAGCATCATCATTTACGGTGAAAGTGGCAGTGGCAAGGAGGTCATTGCACAGGAGATTCACAAAAGAAGCCGCCGTAGCAACAAACCGTTTATTGCGATCGACTGTGGAACGCTTTCACGCGAGTTGGCGGGAAGTGAGCTATTCGGACATGAGAAAGGTTCGTTTACGGGCGCCATCGGACAGAAGTCGGGCAGCTTCGAACTGGCCAACGGAGGGACGATCTTTCTGGATGAAATCTCAAACCTGCCTTACGATGTGCAGGTAACGCTGTTGCGGGTTGTGCAGGAGCGGAAGATGCGCCGCGTAGGAGGTATCAAAGACATCGATCTGGACGTGCGCATCATTGTGGCGAGTAATAAAAAGCTCTGGGATGCGGCCCGCGGCGGACAATTCCGTGAAGACCTGTATCACCGGTTCAATGAATTCCAGATTACCGTACCGCCGCTGCGCGAACGCGTCAACGATATCATGGTGTTCGCCAATCACTTCCTTCAGCAGACGAACAAAGAACTCGGCAAGAACGTGAAACGCTTTTCGCCGGAAGTGGAAGACGTGTTTCGGAAATACGTGTGGCATGGCAACCTGCGGGAATTGAAGAATGTGGTCAAGCGCGCTACCCTGATGGCAGACAGCAGCGTGATCGATATCAAGAGCATCCCTTTTGAACTTGTCAATTATCGAAAACTACAGTTCGAAAATACAGGCGAGATGGCACCGGTGGTGTCCGGACGAGACACGACGCAGGCAACAGCACAACCATCTGCTGTACGTGAGCCAGGCTTGAAGAGTGTGAGTATCGATGCGGAGTATGAATGGATTTTGGAGACACTGAAGAAGGTGGACTTCAACAAGAGCAAGGCAGCCAAGCTGCTAAAGATCGATCGTAAAACACTGTACAACAAAATCAAGCAATACAAGGACCTCAATAATCACGAACTGTAGTATCACAAACTGTAGACGCCGCGCATAGCGCAAGCGAAATCTTTCGAAGCAGCGAACCGCCGAAAAGCGCCCAAGTGCCACACTTGCCGGACGCTTTTTGCACTAGAATCAAAGACCTGTTGCGTTATGGAACGAAAGACAGCAGTGCTGAAGAGCAAGGACGAATTAGAAACAGCCCGGGAACTACTCGACGAGACGGAGGAATTACTGCAGTTTGGGAGCTGGACCTGGGAGCTGGGAACGAACAGCGTAACGTGGACGAGCGGCCTTTACACCCTGCTCGAATACGACGCTGCGGACGGTGCCAATACCGTCAGCCTCGACTTTTATCTCACACACGTCCTTGACGAGTACCGGTCATCTTTTCGCGAAATCATACGACAAGCGACAGAAAGAAGGGAGGATTTTACATATGAATATGTGGTAAGAACGAAATCAGGTGCGCTGAAGACCATTTCTTCCCGGGGGAAATTGCTGAAAGACGCGCACGGAGACGTGCTGAAGTTGCTCTGTATCAACCGCGATGTCACAGCAGCACGGACGTTTGTAAAAGAACAGGAGCGGAACATCCGCGAGCTCAACCGGTCAAACCGCGACCTGGAAGAGTTTGCCTACATCGCGTCGCACGACTTACAGGAACCGTTGCGAAAAATTTCGATGTTTACCGAACGGTTGAAAGCACATCACGACAAGACAGCACCGGATAAGGAAGCGGAGTTGTTTATGGACCGCATCCTCGCGTCTGCTGCTAATATGCGCACACTGATAGACAACCTGCTCGATTTTTCGAGAGCTAACCGCCGGTCGCAGAATTTCGAGCAGGTCGACCTGCGGGCGGTGCTGGACAGCGTATTGTCCGAACTCGAATTGAAGATTGAAGAGACAAAATCTGCCATCCGGTTTTCCGGAAATTTTCCCGTTATTGAAGCGGTTGCTTCCGAGATGTCGCAGGTCTTCAGCAACGTACTCTCTAATGCAATCAAATTCAAAAAACCTGACATAACTGCCGAGATCAATATTTCCGCTACCCAGCTGAGCGAGATGGAGAAGCAGGTGCTCGGCCTGCCAATCACGCAAACTTATTTTAGAGTCGACGTACAGGATAATGGCATTGGCTTTGAGAATCAGTATGCCGATCGCATATTCCAGATTTTCCAGCGACTCAACGGGAAATCCGAATACCCCGGTTCAGGTATCGGCCTCGCGATTTGCAAGAAGATTGTCGAAAAACACAATGGCTTGATTTTCGCGAAAGGTGATCTGGACGCTGGGGCGACTTTTACGATCGTCCTTCCCGAAAAACAATTTTGATACTGTGAACGCAACATCGCAACCAGTACGCATATTGATTATCGACGATGATGAGGATGACTTCATCCTTACCAGCGGCTTTATCAACAGCATCGAAGACCGTACTTTTGACATTCAGTGGTGCTACAATTACAACAAAGCGCTCGAGCAGATCGCCTCGAAGCACTTTCACCTTTATTTTGTTGACTATCGGCTTGGTGCGAAGACGGGCATTGACCTTCTTGGCGAGGCGATGGCGATGAACTGCGAGGAGCCCATCATCCTGCTTACCGGCAAGGGGAACTCCGCTATTGATAAGCAGGCCATGCAGATGGGGGCCGTCGATTACCTGATCAAATCGGAACTGACCGCGGAAAAAATCGAGCGTTGTATCCGCTATGCGCTGGAGCGCGCCGCTTCGACGAAAGCGCTGCGCGCCAATGAACGGAAGTACCGCAATATCTTTGAGAAGTCGAAAGAGGCTGTCTTCACCACCGATCAATCGCTGGTTTTCAAGGATGTAAACGCTGCCATGGTCAATCTTGTAGGGACGGAGAAGGACCAGATGACCCGCTACACGCTTTATCACTTCATTGACAACGATAATATCCGATCGGCCATTCGGGCAAAACTGCAAGAAACAGGACAGGTAAACGACCTCGAACTCGAGGTGATGAGTGCGAAGGGCAAGCGGCGCAATTGCATCCTGTACCTCTCCACGGAGCTGGATAGCAACAACGACTATTACGTACAAGGGATTCTCCACGACATCACCAATCAAAAGAAGACGGAACGCGCCACATTGCTGGCGGAAAAACTGGCGGCTACAGGAAGGCTCGTGCGGACGCTCGCGCACGAAGTCCGCAATCCACTAAGCAACATCCACATGTCGCTTGAACAGCTGGGCTCCTATGTGAAAGACGAGGAACAAAACATTTATATCGACATCATTGATCGGAACGGAAAACGGATTAACGCCCTCATTACCGAGTTGCTTACCTCGTCGAAGCCGACAGAAATGGTATTTGACAGAATCGTACTGCAAAACATCGTCGACGAAACGATCGGAATTGCATTAGACAGGCTTACGCTAAAACAAATAAAGCTCAAGGTAAACTACCCGGACGCTCCGTGCTATATCCGCGCTGATAAGGAGAAATTGAAAATTGCGTTGCTCAATATCATCATTAATGCGATTGAGGCCATCGACCACGAGCAGGGCGAGTTGGCGGTTGCCGTTGTGCCCAATGAGGAAAGCTATAGTCTGGAAATCGCCGACAACGGGTGTGGGATTCCACAGGAAAGCCTCTCCAAATTGTTCGAACCGTACTTTACGTCCAAGCGAAACGGAATTGGCCTCGGCCTCGCGTCGACGCTCAATATTGTACAGGCGCACAATGCAGCCATCGAGGTGAAATCCAGGGTCGGGGCTGGAACGACCTTTATTATAGCATTTAATCAGGCGTAGGAAGCCGCTGTTGCGTACGTCACTTCTTTGGTACAGGAATATCGTCGTCACCACTGTTGGTGATCTTTTCCTGTTCATCCTGATTGGTGACCGGATCGCGGGTACGATTGACCACTTCTTCTCTGGAGGGAAGATCATCGCTATTGGCCGCTTTTTCGCCACTCGGGTCACTGTTGCGACTCGCGCCACGCGCATCGGCAGGGACACGCGCTTTGCCCGTCTTTTTCGGCGGTTTTCGAGGATCTCGCGTTTTCATATCAGAAGACTGCCGGAAAAGGAGTGCGCGCTGCGGCGACTCCTTCCAGGACAGCTTTAGTGAAATGTATTACACTTTTTCTTTCATCGTGTTGATGCGGTCTTCCGCCTTGGAAGCGTAATCGGAAGCCTCATGCTTCGCGCGGTTCTTCAGCGTGTTGAGCTGTTCTTTGCCCTGCGCAATGAGGTCTTGTAACTGCGACGACCAATCGCCGGTAGCGTCGGTAATTTTCCTTCTCAGATCACTTCCTTTTTCCGGGGCAACCAGCATGCCGATGACGGCGCCTACTGCTGCGGCACCCATAACTGCCAGAATTGTCTTGCTTGTTGAGTTCATAGTGCTATGCTTTTTATTTTTATACAGATGCTTTGATAAAAAACTGTTCCCTTTAACCGGCTTTCTTGCCGTGCCGGAGATTCTACACGAAAGGGTACAGTATTTTCAGTTGTAAGGGCAAATGTTTTGCCAAATTGAATTTGCCAGTTTTGGTGATAAGTAATAACTTGAGACGATGTCCAGAAAGAAAATAGTGATCATTGATGATGAGGAAGACCTATGTCATTTGATGAAGACCTATTTTCTGGAATTGGATCATGATGTTTTTCTAGCCAATACGTTGGGAAGCGGCCTTTTGCTCATAAAGGAAGTGAGTCCCGACGTGATCTTCATTGACAACAACCTGCCTGACGGCCTCGGCTGGGAGAAAATGACCTACCTGTTGGAAGAGTATCCGTCCTGCAAGATCAATCTGATCAGCGCGTACGATTATCTGCCCCCGGAAATAAGAAACCGCAAAGACCGCACGGTGAACATTCTTGAGAAACCCTTGCGACTCAACGAATTGAAAGACTACCTCTAAGCGATTTTTTAACCGGCAGTATCGCCGCTACGTTGACTCCATAAGTGCAGCCACTATGCTGAAACGCCGGGCACTATCTTTTACCCGCAATAGGCATAGTGCCACCGATGAGACTCAAGAAACGCCATGTACTGCTCATACTCCTTGTTCCGGTTTTGGGTCTCGTCGCCTTCCTTGGAATCCGGTCCTTTATCTTTTTCAAAATCGAAAAACGCATTACCCAAAAAATTGAATCGCTAAAGTCCGATGACATTCAGATTCACTACAAAGACCTTTCGTTTAATTGGAGAAGGAATCTGATCGAAATCAGAAATTTCTCCCTTGAAAAAACAAGGGCGGATACCGCCTGTAGATATCCGGATTTTATTTCGGTCGAACGGATTCGGGGCGAGGGATTTCGGATGTTGCCGCTGCTTTTCAACAATGTGCTCAGCTTTGAAGCCATTTACGTGGATGAACCACAGATAGCGATCCGATCAGGTGAACCCCTTATACGAGATACTTCATCCGGGGAAAAAGCAGGAAAGGACGTTACGCTCCGGATTGATCACACTTATTTTACCGCGGTAAACTTCATCTACCGGGATAGCGCCATGTGCGACACGTCGGCAACCGTGAAGAGCAACGTAACCATCGATGGAATGACCATTGACTTTTTGACTGACAGCCCGGTGGCATGGCAGGCGGACTGGTTGCGAATGGACAGGACGGAAATCACACAGCCGGGGAAGCAGTATGCCTTCCGAATGGCGCGGTTGCGAATGGATTTTCTCAATGCATGCCTGCGGATCGATTCTATTGAGGTGATGCCGTTATTGGGAAAACGCGCATTCGGTCAGGCGCGCGGATTTGAAGTCGACCGGTTCGAAGGGCTGATTCCTTTCGTGGAATGCCGCCCGTTTGCCCTGTCGTTTCTGGATTCCACCCGGGTGACGGCAGGTGCCGTGGAGGTGCAGTTCTATTTGAAGATATTCCGCGACAAAAATCTGCCATTCCGGAAACAAATGAAGTTGCTGCCGGTAGATCAGCTTGCAGCGTTGCCCTTTGTGCTGACAGTTGACTCGTTGAAAATCCGAAAAAGTTATGTCGAATATGAAGAGTACCCGGAGGGCGCAGCAAATTCCGGAAAAGTATATTTTGACAATCTCTACGCTTCCGCCTACCATATCAACAACCGTTCTTCAACGGGAGCCATAGACCTTGCCGCACGGGCAGACCTGCAGGGCAAAGGGCGAATTGATCTAAGGGTGGTGATGCCCTTCGAAGCCGGCCGGCGCGCGACCGCGGAGGGCAGTCTCACCAATTTTGACATCCCGGAAATCAATTCAATGCTCGTGCCTTCCAGCAATATTAAAATTGAATCCGGCAATATGGAAAAACTCTCGTTCGACTTTAAGTTTGACCGGATTCGTTCCGATGGCTCCCTCGAACTGCAGTACAAGGACCTGAAGCTTGTGGTCTTTAAAGAAGAGGAAAATCAAGACGGCGATGCCGACAAAGATAACCTGAAGACTTTCATGATGAACACGTTCATCTTCCGGACCAACATGGATGAAGACGTTCCGGAGGAGGAGCGCAGCGGCACAATTGGCTATGTGCGCGATAACACCAGGTCGATCTTTAACTTTTGGATAAAGTCAATTCTATCGGGCATTAAATCCGCTTACAACCTTGACAAAATGGAAGCGAAGAAAACAGAAAAGGAAATCAGAAAGGAGGAGCGGCTTACGAAACGTGAAGCGCGAAAGCAGCGTCGCGCCGCACGGAAACGCGAGCGTGGATAGACACTAGGCATCCCGACCGGTGCTTACCGTTTTTTCTTTTTGTTGTTTTAAGGGAAGGGATATGATGAAAGTGGCGCCTTCGCCAATCTTGCTGCGGGCGGAAATGTACCCGCCGTGCTGCTCAACTATCTTTTTGCACAATGCGAGTCCAATGCCGGTGCCCTGGAATTCCGATGTATGGTGGAGTCGCTTGAACATACCAAAAATCTCCTCGGCGTATTTTTGATCAAAGCCGATACCATTGTCTTTGATATAGATGCGACAAAAGCGGGCGCGGCTTCCCTGTGTGACAATGCCGTTGATGCGCGCGCTTGTCTCCGAGGAAATTTGTACCCGGGGGGCGACATTCTTTTTTGCGTACTTGAGTGCATTGCTGATCAGGTTGTGAAACAGCGGCTTGATGAGACTGGGGTTCACACTAAGGGTCGGCAGCGGGTCAATGACTACCTTTGCTTTCTTTGCCTTAATTTCTTCATCCAGATCAAGCAACACCTCCCTGAGCAATCCGTTGAGATCACAATCCACGAAGGAGGGGTTGTCAACCGAGATTTTGGAGAACGTCAAAATATCAGTAATGAGGTTTTGCATTCGTTCGGCGGCTTTATGAATCCTTTGAATATTCGTTCTGCCGTCGTCGTCCATGGTGTCACTGTAACGCAGGGAAAGCCGGTCACTGAACATTCGGATTTTGCGCAAAGGCTCCTGCAAGTCGTGAGAAGCCATGAAGGCGAAGCGATCGAGTTCCTTGTTTGCCTGTTCGAGACTGGCAATATTTTCCAAAAGCTGTCGGTTAAGGTGTTTGACTTTTTCTTCGCTTGCCTTGCGCTCCTTGATTTCAATTTCGAGGCTTTTGTTAATCGCGACGAGCCGCTGCTCCTGCGCGACCAACTGCCGGTTTTTGCGATACAGGTCGATGAGCACCGACACTTTTGCGCGCAGCACCTCCGGCTTGATCGGCTTGTATATGTAGTCGATCGCGCCTGCCTGATAGCCGCGGTAGAGGTTCTCATCGCCAAAGTTGTTGGCGGTAATAAAAATGATGGGAATGTGCCTGAGTTTTTCGCGGGCGTAAATGAGCGAAGCCGTTTCAAATCCGTTGAGGTTCGGCATTTTTACGTCCATGAGAATCAATGCAAAGTCGAACTCCTTTAAGAGAATCTTAAGCGCCGCCCTGCCGGAGTTTGCCTTAACGAACCGATAGTCGTCTGGCCCAAAGATGGTTTCAATGGCAAGTAAGTTATCTTCCCGATCGTCTACCAACAAAATCTTTGGATGCATCGCGCTTCAACTATTTAAAAAACCACAATCTCATCAACGAAAGCAACTGATCAATTTTTACCGGCTTCGTAATATAGTCGGAAGCGCCCGCCTCAATACATTTCTGACGGTCACCCTTCATTGCTTTAGCCGTTACCGCAATAATCGGCAACGTACTGTTCTTGTTTTCCCGCCGGATCCGTTGCGTTGTTTCGTAGCCGTCCATTTCCGGCATCATGATGTCCATCAACACCATATCGACCTGACTTTCTTCGTTCAGGATGTCAATGGCCTCCTGTCCGCTTTCTGCCGTAATGACGTTGATATTAAAACGCTCGAACACAGTGGTCAGTGCGAAGAGGTTGCGAACATCATCGTCGACGATCAGTACCTTCTTTCCGGTCAGGATGTCCTCCTTGCTACGGACGTTTTCAATGATGCGCCGTTTGCCAGGCGGCAAATCCTTGTGTGGAATATGCAGATGCGTCACCACTTCCTCCAGCAGGTGTTCTATGGAATTCACGCCCTTTGTAAGCACCGCGTTTGAAGTGAGGTTGATCTGGTTCAGCTCTTTCCGGTTAAAGTCTTTGGCGGAGTAAACGATTACCGGCGTAAGCGGATCTTTCAGCCGGTCTACTTGCCTCAGTAAATCGTCGCCAGCAATATCCGGCAAGGTATAATCCAGAATGATACAGTCAAAAGACGTGTTTTGGATCATTTCCAATGCGTCTTTTCCAGCGTTTGCAATATGGACAGTGACGCGTTGATCGCCAAGGATTTTTGCGATTTGTGAAGAATCGAGTTCGTTGTCTTCGACCACCAGGACGTTCATATTCGTCTTGCTGCAGAAGCTCGTGATATCCTTAAATACGGCATCGAGCACCTCGTTGGTGAGCGGCTTCAACATAAAGCTACGGGCACCGCGTTTCATCGCGAGGGCACGGTTCTCTTCGCCGGAAATCACATAGACAGGAATATGCCGGTAATTAAGGTCGTTTCGCAGCAGGTCAATTACCTTCCAACCACTTGTGTCAGGAAGCTTTACATCGAGCGTAATCGCAACAGGGGAGAAACGGTTGATGAAATCGAATACCTCCAGGTAATTGACGGCAACCACCGTTTTCAGATTGTGTTCATGCGCTTGGTCCATGATGATCTTGCTGAACCGCAAGTCGTCTTCCACAATAAGTAGCACGCTGTCTGAGGGTTGTATGTTGTTGCGGTCATCGCCCGCTTCGTTTACCAATTCACTGACAACGTCCATCTTGGTGGGTTCCCCACCTTCGTGGGTAAGGTGCAGTTGGTTGAGCAGGTTGCTGATTTCGGTGTCGGCATCCGCTCTTTCGAGTTCAACGATTGACGGACCGCCGTCGCTTACCCGTTGGGAGGGCGAAACATTGTCAATTGGCAGGTAGAGGGTAAATGTGCTGCCGCTTCCAGCGTTACTTTCGAGTTCGATGGTTCCGCCAAGAAGCTCTGCCAGCCCACGGCTGATAGAAAGCCCCAGGCCGGTTCCTCCGTACTTGCGGCTTGTCGACCCTTCCGCCTGTTGGAAGGCTTCGAAAATAATCAATTGCTTCTCGATGGGAATGCCAATGCCGGTATCGGAGATGGAAAAGCCGATTACCATTTTGGCTGTGTCGAGCGTCGTATACGGTTTCCAGCCGCCACTGGCTTTGAACATGCGCAAGGTGACGCCCCCTTTTTCGGTGAACTTGAATGCGTTCGATAAGAGGTTCTTGAGAATCTGATTTAACCGCTGAATATCCGTGTCGATAGTTCCAGGAAGGTCATCCGGCGTCTCAACCACAAAGCGCAAGTTGCGCGCTTCGGAAATGGGCCGGAAAGTGGTTTCTACAAAGGCCGCAATTTCGCTGATATTGACAGGCGCAATGTTGGTGGAAATGAATCCGGATTCGATCTTGGAAAGGTCGAGAATGTCATTGATCAGCTGAATCAAATCATCACCACAGGAGTGAATGGTTTTCGCATAGCGGACCTGCTTCTCCGAAAGATTTCCTTCGGCGTTCTCATACAGTTGTTGCGCGAGAATGAGTAAGCTGTTAAGCGGTGTTCGAAGTTCGTGCGACATATTGGCAAGGAACTCCGATTTGTATTTTGAAGTAAGCTGAAGTTGTTCGGCTTTTTCTTCAAGAGAGCGGCGTGCTTCTTCCACTTCTTTGTTCTTGGCTTCCACCTCTTCTTTCTGTTTGACGAGCAGGAGTGCTTTGTCCTGTAGTTCGTCGTTGGTTCGGCGCAACTCCTCTTGCTGGATTTTCAATTCACTCGCCAGCGACTGTGACTGTGTGAGCAGCCCCTCCGTGCGCGTGTTCGCTTCAATGGTGTTCAGGACGATACCGATAGATTCGGTAAGCTGGCTGAGAAAATCCTGGTGCGTTTGACTGAAAGCGTCGAGTGAGGCAAGCTCAATGACCGCCTTCACGTTGTTCTCAAACAATACAGGCAGAATGATCAGGTTAAACGGCCGTGTCTTTCCGAGTCCTGAACTTACCTTGATATAGTTTGACGGTACATTAGTGAGCAGAATTTTTTCTTTTTCCAATGCGACCTGTCCTACCAGGCCTTCGCCGATCTTGAATTCAGGTACGATATGTTTTTCTTTCTTGTAAGCATACCCGGCGAACAGCGACAGTATCGGTGGCGCTGTCTTATCTTCCTGGCGAAGAATATAGAAGGCGCCGTAGTGTGCGTTGACCACCTGGGCAAGTTCGGACAGGATGCGGGTAGTCACCGCGTTGAGATCCTTTTGGCCCTGAAGCATCTGGGTAAATTTGGCGAGGTTTGATTTCAGCCAATCCGTTTCCCTGTTGCGCAAGGTCGTTGCCCTCAGGTTGGCGATCATTTGGTTGATGGTGTCTTTCAGTGCCTCTACTTCGCCTTTCGCTTCAACGCGGATGGTACGGGTCAGGTCGCCCTTCGTCACAGCCGAAGCCACTTCCGAGATTGACCGCACCTGGGTGGTGAGGTTCTGTGCGAGCTGGTTCACGTTTTCGGTAAGGTTCTTCCAGATGCCCGACGCGCCGGGCACGTTTGCCTGGCCGCCCAGTCTTCCTTCGACGCCGGTTTCCCTTGCCACGGTCGTCACCTGGTCGGCAAAGACGGCAAGGGTTTCGATCATTTCATTAATGGTATCCGTTAACTGGGCTACCTCTCCTTTTGCGTTGATCGACAGTTTTTGGCGCACGTTACCCGCGGCAACCGATGTCACGACTTTCGCGATGCCGCGTACCTGGCTGGTAAGGTTGGACGCCATCATGTTCACGGAGTCAGTAAGGTCTTTCCAGGTCCCGGCAACGCCCTTCACTTCGGCCTGGCCTCCGAGTTTCCCTTCCGTGCCCACTTCGCGTGCCACACGCGTTACTTCAAAGGCGAAGGAGTTGAGCTGTTCCACCATCGTGTTGATGGTGTTTTTCAATTCGAGGATCTCGCCTTTCACATCGATGGCGACCGTTTTCGACAAGTCGCCGGAGGCCACCGCTTTTGTCACCTGTGCGATGTTCCGCACCTGGTCGGTAAGGTTGCCCGTCATCTTGTTTACGGAATCGGTCAGGTCTTTCCAGGTCCCTGCCACGCCGGGCACAAAGGCCTGGCCGCCAAGTTTTCCGTCTGTACCTACCTCGCGGGCTACACGCGTCACTTCCGAGGCGAAGGCACGCAGCTGATCGACCATCGTGTTCAGCGTCTCTTTGAGTTGGAGGATCTCACCACGTACATCAACTGTGATCTTTTTCGAAAGGTCACCGTTTGCTACCGCCACAGCCACATCGGCAATGTTCCGGACCTGGTCAGTGAGGTTGCCCGCCATCTGGTTAACAGAGTCGGTCAGGTCCTTCCAGGTACCCGCTACCCCTGGCACGCTCGCCTGGCCACCAAGTTTTCCCTCCGTACCCACTTCGCGTGCCACACGCGTTACCTCGGAGGCGAATCCCCTGAGCTGGTCCACCATGGTGTTGATCGTATTTTTCAACTCCAGAATTTCGCCTTGCACATCTACGGTAATCTTCCGTGACAAGTCACCGTTCGCCACGGCGGTTGTCACCTCGGCGATGTTCCGTACCTGCGAGGTGAGGTTGGACGCCATCTTGTTCACTGAGTCGGTCAGGTCTTTCCATGTTCCCGCCACACCCGGCACGTCGGCCTGGCCGCCGAGTTTTCCTTCCGAACCTACTTCACGTGCCACACGCGTTACCTCGGATCCAAACGAATTCAGCTGATCCACCATGGTGTTGATAGTGACCTTCAGTTCAAGAATTTCACCCCTGGCATCAACGGTAATTTTTCGCGACAGGTCACCTTTCGCCACGGCTGTGGTCACCTCGGCGATGTTCCGCACCTGCGCGGTCAGGTTGCCCGCCATCTGGTTGACGGAGTCGGTGAGATCTTTCCATGTACCGGCAACGCCCGGCACGCTTGCCTGCCCGCCGAGCTTGCCCTCCGAACCCACTTCGCGCGCCACGCGCGTTACCTCCGATCCAAAGGAGTTGAGCTGATCCACCATCGTATTGATGGTGTTCTTCAATTCGAGGATTTCACCTTTTACATCCACAGTAATCTTCCGCGACAGGTCGCCATTCGCCACCGCCGTGGTCACTTCGGCAATATTGCGCACTTGGGAAGTCAGGTTGCCCGCCATCTTGTTCACAGAGTCGGTGAGGTCCTTCCACGTTCCGCCAACGCCGGGTACATCGGCCTGGCCACCAAGCATCCCTTCCGAGCCCACCTCGCGCGCCACACGGGTAACCTCGGACGCAAACGAGTTGAGCTGGTCAACCATCGTGTTAATCGTATCTTTCAATTCGAGGATCTCGCCCCGGACATCCATGGTGATCTTCCTTGAGAGATCACCCTTCGCCACGGCGGTTGTCACCTGCGCGATGTTTCGCACCTGCCCCGTCAGGTTGGAGGCCATCTGGTTCACGGAGTCGGTAAGGTCTTTCCATACACCGCCAACACCTTTCACAGTGGCCTGTCCACCGAGCTTCCCTTCCGAGCCCACCTCGCGCGCCACGCGGGTTACTTCGGAGGCGAACGAATTGAGCTGATCCACCATCGTGTTGATGGTGTCTTTGAGTTCGAGAATTTCCCCTTTTACATCGACAGTAATTTTACGGGAAAGGTCGCCGCGCGCCATCGCAGTCGTAACCTGTGCGATGTTCCGTACCTGGCCCGTCAGGTTGGAGGCCATCTGGTTGACCGAGTCGGTGAGGTCCTTCCACGTGCCGGCAACACCTTTCACCTGCGCCTGTCCACCCAGCTTTCCTTCCGTTCCCACTTCGAGCGCCACGCGCGTTACCTCGGAAGAGAAAGAGTTGAGCTGGTCCACCATAGTGTTGATGGTGTTTTTCAACTCGAGGATTTCGCCTTTTACGTCGACGGTGATTTTCTTGGAGAGGTCGCCCTTTGCGACCGCTGTGGTGACGTCTGCAATGTTCCGCACCTGGTCGGTCAGGTTTCCGGCCATTTGGTTCACTGAGTCGGTCAGGTCTTTCCAGACACCAGCGACGCCCTTTACTTTCGCCTGGCCGCCGAGCTTCCCTTCCGACCCAACCTCACGGGCAACACGCGTGACTTCCATGGAGAACAGATTGAGCTGTTTCACCATGTCATTTACCTCTTTTGCAATCTGTGCGAATTCGCCCTGCAGTGGATGACCGCCGATTTCCAGTGGCATCTCTTGTGAAAGATTTCCCTTCGCCACGGAGCCGATCACGCGCGCAATTTCATTGGTGGGATGGACAAGGTCGGAGATGAGCGTGTTGATGGCGTCTATACCGTGACTCCACGCACCACGTGCAGTGGGAACTTCGATGCGCTGATTTAGCCTTCCCTGTTTTCCAATAATATGTCCCGACTTGGTAAATTCATGGATCATGCGCTCATTGAGCGCAATAATTTCGTTGACGGTGTCACAGAGCTTTCCACTGATGCCGATTTGATCAAACGGCATGCGTACGGAGAAATTGCCATTTTTTACTTCGGTCAATACCCGAAGCAATTCGCGATTGTTCATGACTCCGCTCAACTGATCTTCCTGCGACGTGCCGTAGTCGTCGCCGTCAGCGACCTGTTTTAGTTTTTTCGTTTTTCTCGTGGCCTGCACCGGCATGACAGCCGCATGATGGGGTGCGCTGCCATTTGAGTCATTCTTTTCCTTTTTGGGCACAGGAGAGGAGCGACTGGGCTTCTTTTTCATAGGGTATGGTTAAAAAAAAACGTCAATCAGATATCAGGTAAGGTATTACCCTTTGTTTCGTCCGTCGGCTTGCGCACCGTCTGGGACAAGTGTTTACGCATAAAAAAATCATGCCAACGCCGGGTAGTAATGGCTGAATGTGCCGAAGTATGCCAGCCTCGACGCCATTCTGCCGATTTTATTATGAACGGTTGGGAATGCGGCATCTCGATATGAAATTCAATTTGCACATAAAATGAGTATCAACGTCAACGAATACCGCCTAATTTCGTTCAAGCGGCCTGGCAACGGTTGAATACGCTGAGAAAAGGGAACGCCAGAATACAGGTTTTGTTTCGAAAAGGAACCGATTACACGATATCCGTGAATAATTGACGTGTATAGGGACCGTTAAAACCTGTGGAACAAGAACAAACGTGCCAGGGAGCGCGAAAAGGAAAAAGATCAATTATTGAACAATACGCCGCCGTATTGAAACAATAATTATAGCAGGAGGATAAGGAGTAAGGCGATAAGCAGGATGGCACCGATGCTCAGATAAATGCCTCCGCTTACAGCGGCCAGTTCTTTTTTTATTTCTTTGACTTCCCGGCGAAGGGCCTTCTTTTCACTTTTAGAAAGCGACGTCTTGTCTATTGCTTCAATTTCGACGAGTCTGTTTTGAAGGACAACTGCTCTCACTTCATTGTTGATTTGTATTGGTTCGGGAGCGGAGCTGGCCAAGACGGGTGAGGCTGTCATAACCAACAATAGGAGAGCGAGGGCTTTCGGGAATCGGGTGGCTTTCATGATGGACGATTAAAATAAATACTGGTTAATAATCAGGCAAAATAAAAAAGCCATGCCCGCTTTAAATTTGGGCGAGGAATGCCGCTGTATCATTTGCGGTTGCCGGCTATTTGGCATCCTTGTAATCTTCGAGCGAATTTAGATCACTCTGCCTTTCACTCTCGAACTTGTTACCGGTTTTTCCGGGATTACGATTTTCCTTTTTCCGTGAATCTTTTTCGGTCGGTGAGCCAGCGTCCTCGGGATTTGAAGGTATATCCGGCCGTGCATCGCCGTCGACGATGGGCGTTTGCCGCTTTTCCTCTTGTTCTTTGTCCTTGTCCATATACTGTTGATTTTCCGTGCCTGAAAGCGCATGCAGACGATATGCGCTATACAATGAGCCAAAAAACTATGCCGTGGCATCCAGGATAGCCATGCGACCTTTGCCGGCGTTTCGTTTTTTGCTGTGAAGCTTTGTGAAATGGATTTTCTGGCGTTTGTTTGTGACTATGTTTGGACGACTGCTCACCGGTAATCGTGTTAATAGGTGTGCTGATTGCCTTTATTTAATTGTTGCCTGCTTGGCGTGCATCGAAAATTAGGAAATGGCTTCTTCATTGAAGATTTTGTTGGTTGAAGATGATGCGGATGATGCTGAACTGACGATCCTTGCGCTACGCGAATTCGCAGATGGCGATCCTATTCAACACATCGACGATGGCGAGAAAGCACTTGAGTTTCTCTTCGGTGATGCGCCTATGCCTTCCGTTGTACTCCTTGACCTTAAAATGCCGCGTGTGGATGGTATCCAGATTCTCCGTAAATTGAAGAGCGACCCTGAAAAGCGTATGATTCCTGTCGTTGCGCTGATATCGTCACGAGAAGGAAAGCGCTACGTTGAGTCATTTGATTTGCAAGCGGATGCCTATATGATCAAGCCGGTGGACGCTGGTCAGTTTTCCGCCGTTCTTGCCGAAATCGGACTGCGGTAGATTACGGCCTTCTTTCATAATGGGATTAATAATAACCGTGGGACTTGCCTGAGTGACTTGTTATCGCGGGATGGCATTTGCATATGGAAAGGCAAATTTGCTTGCGCACACAAATAGACGCACAATCAATCAATAAACGTTGGTTTTATGGAAACGATTAAAACGTCCCGACAACTTGAAGGACAGGTCGCCGTCGTCACGGGCGCAAGCTCCGGCATCGGCGCGGGGGTTGCGGTGGCCCTTGCAGCCGCGGGCGCCCGGGTTGTGATTAACTTTTCAAAGAGCGAAGACGGTGCAAAGGCGGTGCTTAAGGAGGTACAGGACGCGGGCGGTGAAGGGTTTATTTGTCGGGCCGACGTTAGTCGGGAGGAAGATGTGCAAGCGATGTTTAAGGAAACCGTCGACCGCTATGGCTCTGTCCATATCCTTGTCAACAACGCCGGACTCCAGAAGGATGCCGCCTTTCACGAAATGACGCTTGACCAGTGGAATCGCGTGCTCTCCATCAACCTCACAGGGCAGTTCCTGTGCGCACGCGAAGCGGTACGTGAATTTATGCGGCGTGGTATAGTACCCAATATTTCAAAGTCTGCAGGCAAGATCATTTGTATAAGTTCGGTCCACGAGGTGATTCCCTGGGCGGGCCACGTAAACTATGCTGCCTCGAAAGGCGGTGTGATGATGTTGATGAAAAGTATTGCGCAGGAGTACGCGCATTTAAAGATACGCGCCAACAGTATTGGTCCTGGTGCTGTTCGCACGCCGATCAACCATGCCGCATGGGCATCACCTGACGCTTACCAACAGCTGTTGAAACTCATTCCTTCCAGGCGCATCGGAGAAGTGGAAGACATTGCAAGGGCAGCCGTGTGGCTGGCATCCGATGAATCGGAATATGTCAATGGCGTAACGCTCTTTGTCGATGGCGGCATGCTGCTGTACCCGGGATTTGTCGACAACGGTTGAGCTACGTACTTTCCATCAATTCATTTCTGTACCGTGTGAGGATGCTGGATTTCGACAGGAAGCCGACGTATTTTCCATCGGCGACTACGGGAAGGTTCCACAGCTTTGTCTCTTCGAATTTGTTCAACACCTGATGCAGGTTCTCGTTTTGTTGAATGACAACCGTGGGAGGTGTCATCAGTTCACTGACGGTCACGTCGCGCCGATGCGACGGCGCAAAAATTACCGAGCGGATTTTGTCCAGGTGTACGAGACCGATCAGGTGCTGTTGATTATCGACCACGGGAAAAACGTTGCGGTTTGATTTTGCTATTGCCTTGATGAGTGTGGCGAGATCGTCATCGGCCTTGACCGTGGAAAAGTTTGTCTCTATCAGTTCGCTGACGTCGAGCCGGCTGAGGAGAAACTTGTCGCGGGTCTCAATACTGCCCCGTAGCATAGCTGCGATTTTCTTGGCATCCATCGAGAGTGGCTCAAACAGGTTGGCCACGGTGAGGCTGAGCGCGGAAACAATCATCAACGGGATCATCAACTCATAGCCGCCGGTGATTTCAGCGATGAGGAAGATGGCCGTTAGTGGCGCGTAAAAAATGCCGCTGAGAATGCCGGCCATGGCGACAAGTGTGAAGTTGCTTTCGGGGATGTGAGTGATTCCCGTCAGGTTGATGGCTCTTGCGAAAACAAATCCGACATAGGCGCCGACGAATAGTGAGGGCGCAAAATTTCCACCGTTTCCACCGCTGCCGAAGGTGATGGCGGCAGCAACGGGTTTAATAAAGATGAGCAAGGCCAGCAGAAACAGTTCCTGACCGCTGGTCTCCAGGAACGGAAACAACACGCTGTTGTGAAAGAGCTCGTCCGACCGCAGTTCGGCCAGCTGCTTGATCGTTTCATATCCTTCGCCGAACAGCGGAGGAAAGATCAGGAGGATCACAAATAGCATAAGCCCGCCGGTTACGGCACGTATCCACAGGTTGTCCATCTTGTGTATGCGCGCCTCCACCCGCGTGAAAACCCGTGTGTAATAAAGTGATATCAGCCCGGCGACGATACCCAGTGCGACGTAATAGGGAACGTTGTAGTAGTCAAACGGTTGCTGTAGGGAAAATGACAGCGTAATGCCTTCTGCCAGAATGATTTTTGACATCAGGGCACCTGAAGCCGCGGCGATAATCAGCGGGATGAACGCTGCGGAGCTCACATCGGCGAGCAGGACCTCAATGGCGAAGAGCACACCGGCAATGGGGGAATTGAAAGCGGCGGCAATACCTGCAGACGCTCCACAGGCGAGCAGGATCGTTCGCTCGCGGTACCCCAGCCGGTACGTTGATCCGTAGTTGGAGCCGATGGCGGCACCCGTATTGACCATGGGCGACTCAAGTCCCATCGATCCGCCAAAGCCGACCGTCAGCGCACTGGTGATCATGTGCGAATACGTTTGCTCCGCCGGAAGCCTGCTCGATTTCTTGGTGATGGAATAGACAATCTCCGGATTGCCCTTCGGAAGTTTCCCGTTGATGAAATACCGTATATAAAAGACGGTGAGCAGGATACCGATGGTAGGGAACAGCGCAAATAAAAAGAACTCCTGATACGTGTCAGAGTAGAAAGTCACGAGTTCGCCGATCACATGGACTACGTACTTGACGATAACAGCGGCCAGCCCGGACGTGAGTCCAACGAGAATGCTGGACACAATGAGAAATTGGCGCGGCGACAGCTTCTGGCCAAGATAACGGATGGGTTTCTTTACGAGATCGTGTAACAGATCAATCATTTGGAAGCGGCGATCAAAATTACCCTATTGCTGCTTAAAGATAACGGTTTTTTTTCTGCACGATATTTGGTTTTCCTACGTTATAGTGCTGTACGATAAAAATGATGGCCCCTTCTGGCTGTCATCAATCCATCTTTGAACTTATTAAACCTAAATGCATGAATAATCGCAGTAAGATCATTTATTTTTTTTCACGGTGGCGTAGCATTTTCTTTAGCGTCGCTTTGCTCGTATTGTTGACCTCGTGCCTTGATGACGACGACAACCTGGTTACTGAGCCGGTAGAGGTCGCGTATGTATCCATTTATCACGCTGCTCCGGAGACGGCGCCGCTTGATATTGTGGTCGATGGGCGCAGGATCAATCGCAATCCATTCGATTACACGTCCTATTCCGGATACCTCAACTTCTTCACCGGCAACCGCGATATCCTGTTTCAGGTCGCTGATCAGAATAAAACCCTGATCGATACTACTTTCAACCTCGAGGACGGTAACGCCTATTCGCTGTTTGCCGTCAATACACCGTCAGGTGTGGAGGCGTTGCTGGTGACGGATAGTGCAGCCGCGCCTGCTACGGGAAAGGCAATGGTCCGGTTTATCAATCTTTCGCCGGATGCGCCAGCATTTGACGTCGCCATAGACGGCGAGGCGAGCGCCCTCTTTGAAGGTAAGGCTTTCAAGGAGGCCAGTGCGTTCCAGGAGATTGATGCGGACGATTACACATTTCAAGTTCGCTATGCCGGTTCCGCCGATCCGGTTGTCACAACTGAATCGATTGAGATTCGCTCCGGAAGATTCTATACCATTGTCAGCCGTGGATTTGTGAATCCCCCGGAAGGCAACGAGAATACACTCGGTCTTGACATTCTCGACTAATATTGCAAAACGCAAAAAAAATCGTTTGCCTGAGGTAAACGATTTTTTTTTCTAGCTGACGGATGTTCGGCTAAATGGTTGTCTCGTCATCAATCTCGGCATCTTCGTTGAGCAGGTGTCCGCTCGCGCGTCCGCTGCCTCCCTTGCCGTCCTCATCCTTTTTCGCAGGGACGCGGTTGTCCTCCTTAGCCTTGTCTGAGTCTGCTGGATGGAGGTTTTGCGGAGGACTCGGCGTTTTGTGCGGATCATACGGCTCCTTTACTTTCTTCCTTTCATCTTCTTTCATGGTAGTGGATTTTAGGTTGTATGGCGCAGGGTACAAAACCATGCCGCCAGCGGGAAACTTCTTGTCCAGGTGGCATGCGCATACCGGCATCATGGGCAGGTGGCATGGTAATTTAAAATTCCATTGACTGAACCTAAATGGTAGACTCATGGAACATCAGATTATGCAGGAGATTGCTGAACTTCTGGCCAAGACCGGCCTGGAGGATGTCATGCCGCCAAATCAGGAAGCGCTGACCAACCATCAAACGATGGAAACCGTGCTGATTAACCTGAAAAGCCTTAATGCACGGTATGAGAAGGGCGAAGCCGTCGAGCAGGTCCAGTGGCTGATGCA
>CAYMWA010000041.1:8638-25108 GCA_964393795.1 uncultured Roseivirgaceae bacterium | reverse complement strand
CCAAACCCCACCTCCTTCACTCCAAATGCCCTCATCCCTTCCGTGGTTCTGATCAGCAGGCGGCCGACTTCATCCACATCTTCAATGACACCGACGAACGAGGCACCGCCGCTGACAAAGGTATGACTTTCGTTGCGACGGTACAGGTACTGCAGGTATTCGTCTTTCAATGATTCGTAACGACCACTGCGCAACTGCAGGTAGCGACTTTCGATATATCCCAGAACCGTATGCAACACTTGCTGCAAATCGTAGTCACGACTGGAAATGAGGGATAGAGAGGTTGCACGGGGAACAGAAAAGCGTTGCTGATTAATATTGAGCCCGACACCGGCCACCGCCGTCACTATCGTGTTTCCCTGCAGCTGATTTTCGATTAAAATGCCTGAAATCTTTCTTTCGTGAACTAAAATGTCGTTTGGCCACTTTATGTAGGTATCGTCAGGTGTTTCCTCCGTCAGATAATCCTTTAGCGCCAGGCAGATCACAATATTGAGGAAAAACTGCTTGTTTACTGCCAGAAACGCCGGCTTGAGGATCAGTGAAAACGTAAGATTCTTCCCTGGCTCGGCTTCCCAGGTGTTGCCGCGCTGCCCTTTCCCGGCAGTTTGGTGGTCAGTGATGACCAGTGTGCCTTCTTCAGCGCGCTGCTGCTGGCTGATTTGAAGTGCAAAGGCGTTGGTGGAAGGACATTCTGGCACAAAAACCAGATTCTTGCCCATGAAAAGCGTGTTGGCAGGAATTTTATACAAAGTATTTAGTTAATTTTGTTAGTTACATTATATCAGTTTGTTAGATATCAGGGACCAAAGTATAAAAAAGGAAGATACCTTGATGACCAGGAAAAGGAAGGGCGTCAGTTCCGAGAAATTGAGTGAAGTCATTGTAAGGGGTATGCAGGAGAAAAAGGCGACTGACATCGTAGTCCTCGACCTCAGGAAAGTAAAAAATGCCGTAGCTGATTTTTTCGTAATTTGCTCTGGAAATTCTGATAAACAGCTGGATGCCATTGCCGACTCGATTGACGAGGAGGTGTACAAAGCATTAAAGGAAAATCCCTGGCACACGGAAGGAAAAAACAATAAAGAGTGGATGTTGCTCGACTACATAGACGTGGTCGTGCATGTATTTCGAAAAGACAAGCGGGAATTCTACGCGTTGGAGCGGTTATGGGGCGATGCAGACATCACCGAAATCGCTGACAGTCACTAGCGTTACATCCGGCGCCCACATCCATTACCAGCAAAGCGACAAATTTTTAATCGACACATAAACAATACGATGGCCGACAAGAAAGAAAATAATAAACCCCTGTTACCGAATAAACCACCCCGGGGTAACTACCAGGTGTGGGTGATCCTGGCGACAATTGCGGTGATCTTTGGGGTCATGTATATAAACAACTCGAACGACCTGAAAGAGGTCAACCACTATCAGTTCGAGCAGATGGTCAAAGCAGGCGACGTCAAGAAGGTCGCTTTGATCAAGAACAAAGACATCGTCGAAATCACGCTGAAAGCAGAAGCACTTCAGAATGCCAAATACCGCCAGGACCTCGAAGACGGACCGCTCAGCGCGAAAGGCAGTGGTCCTCATTATAAGCTCACGGTGACCTCCATTGACCGTTTCGATGAAAAATATGAAGAGCTGATCAAGAACATGCCCACAGCGAATGTTCCGGAATACACATCGGAAACGCGGGAAGATTATTTCGGTGTCTTTATTCAGTGGGGATTCCTTTTTCTCCTGCTGTTCGGATTCTGGATGCTGATGCGCCGTATGACCGGCGGTGGTGGTCCCGGAGGCCAGATTTTCAACATTGGCAAATCGAAAGCGGCGCTGTTCGATGCGGAAAACAAGGTCAAGATCACATTTGAGGATGTGGCAGGCCTTGACGAAGCGAAGGAAGAAGTGAAGGAAATTGTCGAGTTCCTGAAGAACCCCGGCAAATTCACCAAACTCGGCGGCAAGATTCCGAAGGGTGCGCTTCTCGTCGGCCCTCCGGGAACAGGGAAAACGCTGTTGGCAAAAGCTGTAGCCGGCGAGGCCGCAGTGCCGTTTTTCTCCCTTTCGGGATCCGATTTCGTCGAAATGTTCGTCGGCGTTGGTGCCGCCCGTGTCCGGGATTTGTTTAAGCAAGCCAAAGAAAAAGCCCCTTGTATCGTCTTTATCGACGAAATCGACGCTATCGGCCGCAGTCGCGGAAGGGGGCAAATGCCTGGAGCGAACGATGAACGCGAAAATACGCTGAACTCGCTGCTCGTGGAGATGGACGGATTCGCCACCGACTCCGGCGTAATCATCCTGGCAGCTACAAACCGGCCAGATGTTCTCGATTCAGCGCTGTTGCGCCCGGGGCGCTTCGACCGTCAGATCAGCATTGACAAGCCTGATATCGTCGGCCGGGAAGCGATATTCAAAACGCACCTCAGGCCGATCAAGATTGACAGTACGGTAGATTCGAAAAAACTCGCTGCCCAGACACCGGGTTTTGCCGGAGCAGAAATCGCCAACGTCTGTAATGAGGCTGCCCTCATCGCCGCCCGCCGCGACAAGAAGTCCGTCGACATGGAAGATTTTCAGGATGCAATCGACCGCGTCATCGGAGGACTTGAAAAGAAAAACAAGATCATTTCTCCTGAAGAAAAGAAGATCGTCGCCTTCCACGAAGCCGGTCACGCTGTAGCAGGCTGGTTCCTGGAGCACGCCGATCCGTTGGTAAAGGTCAGCATTGTTCCGCGGGGCGTTGCTGCCCTGGGCTATGCGCAGTACCTGCCCAAAGAGCAGTTCCTCTATCAAACGGAACAGATGATGGACGAGATGTGTATGGCCTTCGGTGGCCGCGCAGCCGAAGAAATTGTCTTCGGAAAGATCTCGACCGGAGCCCTCAGCGACCTCGAGCGCATCACCAAAATGGCCTATGGCATGGTGACCATCTACGGCATGACGAAGGCCATCGGCAACATGTCGTACTACGACTCGAAACAGGCTGACAACTACAGCTTCCAGAAACCCTATTCGGATGCGACGGCGGAGAAAATTGATAAGGAAGTAAGGAGCATCATTGAAGAAGCGTATCAGCGTACGGTGAAACTGCTCACGGAACATCGCCAATACCTTGACATCATCGCGCAGGAGTTGCTTGAAAAGGAAATCTTGTTCCAGGCCGACCTTGAACGACTGATTGGCAAACGTCCCTTCGATAAGCCGACGACCTATCAGCAATACACCAATGGCCAGGGGAAATACGAAAAGAAAAAGCACGAAGCTGAACAACCCGGCGTCGATCCAACGCCCACCCTGGAAGGTGACGTGCCCAACAGCAAGGTCGCTTCTGGCTCATGAACGTTAAAAATGCTATTTTTGAAACTCAGGGGTGCAAACCTCTGAGTTTTTTTTATGACGAACATTGAGCCTATAGCGCCTCCTCTCGTTTACCGCAACGGCGCCAGGACGCAAAGTTGCGCTAAGATTTTTAATGTCTTTTCTTTGCGGGCCTTTGCGTCTTAGCGCCTTTGCGGTAAAATTCGGGCGCGGTTCTTGACATCGACAGAAAATCGACCCGATAAAAACCAGTGACCGACACAAAAATACCGCCTCTCCAAAATAAGAAGATCTATTTCGCATCAGACTTCCATCTCGGCGTGCCCGACTATCAGTCAAGTCGCGAAAGAGAAAAGCTGATCGTTGAATGGCTTGAATTCATCAGAGACGACGCCCATTCCATTTACCTGCTTGGCGACATTTTCGATTTCTGGTTCGAGTACAAATACACTATCCCGAAAGGGTATATACGACTGCTCGGCAAACTCGCGGAACTCCGTGACGCCGGCATCCCCATCTATTTCTTTACAGGAAACCACGACATGTGGATGTTCGACTACTTCCCGACTGAACTCGATATCCCGGTATTCCGCGAACCCGCCAGACTGGAGGTCGGCAACCAAAAACTTCTCGTCGGTCACGGCGACGGCCTCGGCCCTGGCGATGAAACTTACAAGATCCTGAAAAAGTTTTTCAATAGCCGAATATGCCAGTGGTTGTTCGCGCGAATACATCCTAATCTTGGAATAGCCATCGCCAACAAATGGTCGCGCAAAAGCAGGATTACCAGCAGCCAGCGCCAGGAGAAATTTGAAAAGGAAGCAGATGAATTTCTCTGGGTGTATTGCAACGCCGTGGAGAAGACCGACCATCACGACTTCTACGTCTTTGGCCATCGGCACCTGCCCTTGAACCTCAAAGTCGGCGAAAACAGCACCTACATTAACCTCGGAGAATGGGTGCACTTCAAGACCTACGGGGTGTATGACGGCGAAAACTTTGAACTCAAAACATTTACCCCTCGCCCTTGAAAACGATCACCACATTGTACCTGATCGCACTATGCTGCCTTACCCTCCAGGCGCAACAGCGTGCCGAGGTCGGCGATAAGATTACCACGATCGCGCTTAGCGATACCATTGCAGCCACGGCCATTGACCGCACAGGCGAAGTTTATGCCATCACCAACAGTGGCCAGATCCAGCGTTTCGATAAGAACGGAAAACTAAATTTGCTCTTCAAAGCGGAACGGCGTCCAACGGTATTTGATCCGAGAGACGGTGCGCGCCTCTTCACGTATTCACGCGAAGATCAGACGTACCAGTTGCTCAAACCTTCGTTCGAGCCAATGGCTTCCTACAAGATCGATTCGGCCTTTGCGATTCAACCCTGGTTGATCTGCCCTTCAGGCGATCACAAACTCTGGATCCTCGACAACGCTGACCAGAGTCTTAAAAAGATAAACGTCAAAGCCTCCGAAGTAGAAGTCGAAGTGTGGGTCGACTCAACAGTGATTGGACAGCCGGAAGCGTTCGAAATCATGCGCGAATACCAGAACTTCCTCTTCCTCCTAAACTCCGATCGGGGTCTCTTTGTATTCAATATGCTCGGACAACAGATCAGGACCATCGACACAGGGTCCATCGCGGGCTTCAACTTTCTCGGAGAAGAGTTGTACTACCTGCAAGGGAACACGTTGAAATTGTTCAATCTCTTTACTGCGCAGACCCGTGAAATCGCCATCCCCCACGGGTATCGCCAGGCCCTGCTGACAGATGAACGGATGATCCTTTTCACGCCGACGACGATCGACGTTTACGCGTTTCGTCCGTAATCCTTACGAATGTGTTCAATTTTGAACATATTTGTAGGCTTGAAAAAACCGTATGCCCGAAAACAACACCACATGGAAGGCCTGTCGATCTGGCACAGTTTTTCCATTGCGTTCCTTTTAACATCTAAACCTTTTTATAGTGGACCAGCAAGGCGGTAAAATTCTGATGATTGATGACGATGAAGACGTACTTCTCGCCGCCAAGATGCTGCTGAAGAAACAGGGGCATCACGTAATCATTGAAAAAAATCCAAACAAGATTCCATTCCTTCTCAACAACGATAACTACGATGTCATCCTGCTCGACATGAACTTCAGCAAGGATACCACCAGCGGTAAGGAGGGCTTTTATTGGCTCGGCCAAATCCTTGAAAAAGATCCGAATGCGGTGGTGATCCTCATCACCGCTTTTGGCGATGTAGAGATGGCGGTAAAAGCGTTGAAACAAGGTGCTACCGATTTTATTCTGAAACCGTGGCACAACGAAAAACTGGTCGCGACGATCTCCACGGCCATACGTCTGAAGCAGAGCTACAACGAAGTAGACAAGCTCAAGAAGGCAAAAGAGATGTTGGAAGAACAGATCAGCAAGCCTTTTGGCGAAATCATCGGCGAGAGTGGCGCCATCAAGGATGTGTTCGCGTTGATCAACAAGGTCGCACGGACCGACGCCAACGTACTTGTCCTCGGAGAAAACGGAACAGGCAAGGAACTGATTGCCCGAGCCATTCATCAACGTTCACTGCGCAGCAACAACAGTTTTGTCTCGGTCGACATGGGCGCGATCACCGAAACACTTTTTGAGAGCGAACTCTTCGGTCATAAAAAAGGGGCCTTCACCGATGCGCGCGAGGACCGGCCCGGTCGTTTTGAACTCGCCAACGGCGGCACGCTGTTCCTGGATGAAATCGGCAATCTTAGCCTTGCGCTGCAAAGCAAGTTACTCAGCGCTTTACAATCGCGACAGATAACACGCGTCGGATCCAACCAATCCATCGCCGTAGACATCCGGCTGATTTGCGCGACGAACATGCCTATTCAGAAAATGGTCGAGGAAGGTACCTTTCGTCAGGACCTCCTCTACCGCATCAACACCGTTGAGATACACGTTCCTCCACTGAGCGATCGCGTCGAAGACATTCCCTTACTTGCCGACCATTACCTGAGGCACTATGCAAAGAAATATCACAAGCCCGTAACCACTATCGCCAAGGAGGCGATGGACAAACTCAAACGCTACGCGTGGCCGGGAAATATCCGTGAACTGCAACACGCGATTGAACGCGCGGTGATCATGACAGACTCCGCCACCTTGCAGGAAACCGACTTCCTGTTCAGCCGTTCCTTGTCAAGCGGACCACTTGTCAACAAGCTGAATCTCGATGAGGTGGAAAGGGCGGCCATAGCAAAAGCCCTCCAAATGCACAATGGCAACATTTCAAAAGCGGCGGAGGAGTTGGGGCTCACGCGGGCATCGCTCTATCGCCGTATGGAAAAATATGGGCTTTAACTGGCGGTCACCGATCGTTCCCCGGGTCGTCATGCTCGCCGCGACGATATTTCTGTTTTGCTTTTTCGCCTTTTCGGGAGGTGAATGGATCTACGCCCTGTTCTTTCTCGGTATCAGCATCTACCAGGTAAAATTGCTCATCGAGTATCTCGACCGATCGCATGAGAACATCGCCACCTTCCTGGACTCCATCAGCTTTGACGACTTGTCCTATTCCTTTAAAACACAAAGCGACGACCCGACTGTACAACACCTTCACCTGGAGCTTAACAAGGCGCTACAGAAATTGCGCAGTGCTCGTCAGGAAAAAGACTCCGAGTTTCTGTTCTTCAGAAATATAGTGATGCACATCGGCATCGGGTTAATCATCTTCAAAGAGAACGGCCACATAGAAATTTTCAATAGCGCGGCACGCAGACTGCTGAAAACAGGCCGACCGCAACAAATAGATGACCTGGCGGAGGTAAGTCCGCAGCTGGTATCCGTCTTTCACCAACTAAAGACCGGCGGCCGCGCGCTCGTGCGCGTGCAGGTAGGAGACGACGTTATACAACTTTCGGTCTATGCGATCGAACTCACACTACGCGGAGAGAATGTCAAACTGGTCTCGCTACAGAATATCCAAACCGAACTCGAGGAAAAAGAAATGGAAGCGTGGCAAAACCTGGTGCGCGTGTTGACCCATGAGATTATGAATTCGGTCACACCCATTTCTTCCCTTGCGGGAATCGTCGAAGAAGAACTGCAGCAACAGCTGGCGTCACAACAGGCAGAACCGCTCACACGCGACCAACTACAAGACATCCACCTGTCTGTCCAGACGATCAGCAAACGCAGTGAAGGTTTGATTCATTTCGTGAAAGAGTTCCGAAGCCTGACGAGCATCCCTAAACCCAAGCTAACGACGATCCATGTAAAGGAACTATTGGAAGCGCTCGGTATGCTACACAGAAAGGAATTGACGGAAAAGAAGATCCACCTCGATATCTCCGTGTACCCGGAAGACCTGACGCTCACGGCCGACAAGAACATGATCGAACAAGTCATCATCAACCTACTGAAAAACGCCATGCAGTCGTTCGACGAAGAAACCGATAAGGAGATTGTTTTGAAAGCCTTCCTGACCGGAAAGTCACGTCCGGTCATCAGTGTTCGCGACAACGGCAGCGGTATTGATTCCGAAGCCCTCGAGCGTATCTTTATTCCATTTTATACAACGAAGAAGTCCGGCTCCGGTATCGGACTCAGTCTCTCCCGCCAAATCATGCGCCAGCACGGCGGCACCCTCACGGTCAAATCCACCCTCGGAAAAGGAACAGAATTCGCCATGCGATTCTAATCATTAGTCATTAGTCATTAGTCATTAGTCATTGGAAATTGGGCATTAGGCACTAGGCACTAGGCACTAGGCACTAGGCACTAGGCATTAGGCATTAGGGATCCGTAATCCGTAATCCGTAATTCGTAATTGCATCTTCCCCTTTGTCAACTGTCAACTGTCAATTGTCAACTAATTTTTTCTGGCCTCAAACTTGCAATACCCTCTTCAACCAATTGTAAATCGCCATGAAAAAGCTCATCCCATTCATTGCTCTGTTTGCGGTGGCAACATCGTGTACCTTTTACGATGTAGAACCGCGCTATGATGACCGCAACAGGTTTACTGGCTATTACGACGTAGAAGAGTACAGCGAAACTTATGGTGACATCACCCGCTACGAAATAAGAATTTCGAAATCGCGTTACGACGGGGAAGTATATATCGACAATTTTTATGCGGTAGATCTCCGGGTGTATGCCAGAGTAAGCTTTAACAATATCCGTATACCCTTCCAGGTGGTGGATGGCTACGAGATTGAAGGTTCCGGTTCGATGGCCCATGGTGAGCTTACACTAAACTATCGCGTGAGGGATCGCTACAACAATTCGATAACGGATTTTTGTGAGACGGTGGCATGGCGGTAGCCGGGCTCAAAAAAAAACCTCGCGAATGCGAGGTTTTGAGGTTAAAAAATGATGCAGTACGTTTCCTTCCCGTCCGGCAGGGGTACCTGCACCTTTTTTAAAAACATTCCGGCACCGGCAAAAAATATTTACACCAACAACCACTACGAATGGAGTAAAAACCAGTCGTGCCGGAAATGTTATCTTTAATCGACATTATCGTGCAAGAACTTGTTATTGCCCAATAAAGCGTTGTCGTCGTTGAGATTGTATTTAGAAATAAAGGGCTCGGACGAATGTGGAACGTCATTCATCTTGATGCCCCTGCGCAGATAAGCCGGCAGCGACCACTTTTCATTGAACTCTTCTTTGGTCATCTCATGCTTGCGCGACTGCTTAAGCTGCTCCTTTCGTTCTTTCGCCTGTTGTTGGAGCCTTTCCCGCGTATTGCGCAACTCCATCATGCCTTCTTCATTGATACGCTGATCGCCGTATTTTTCGGCGGCCGGGTCGAACTCATCTTCACCGAACAAGCTGTCGTCTCCTTCGCCGTCGTCAATACGGTTGAATGGCCCGGAAAATATCAGTTCACGCTCGTTCGGCTTCTTCTCTTCAGATTCGTTATCCGGTTCCGGTTGCACTGACCTCACCTGAATGTCCTTCGATTCGTTAACGGAGTTATCTGCACCTGAACCGAAGAGCCATCCCTGTGACCGATCAAGGTCGTGCACCTTCTTGCCGTCGTTCTTCGAGATGGGCAGCTTCGGCTCTGCGGGAAATCCGGTAGCGATCACTGTCACACGGATGCGGTCGCCGAGATCCGGGTCCACACCATGACCAAAGATCATTTCTCCTTCATCACCTGCCTGCTCCTGTATGTATTCTGTAATCTCGGTAAGTTCATCCATCTGTAGTTCCGCTTCGACACCCGAGATAATGGAAAGCAAAATTTTCTTGGCGCCCATGATATCGCGGTTGTCAAGCAACGGGGACGATAGCGCGCCTTCGGCCGCTTTCAGCGCACGGGCTTCACCACGCGTTTCAGCCGATCCCATTACCGCGGCGCCGGCATTCAGCATGACGGTGCGGACATCCTGGAAGTCGACATTGACATACCCGGCGAGCGTGATGATCTCCGCTATACTTTTCGCAGCAGTGGTGAGGATGTTGTCAGCTTGCGCAAAAGCTTGTCCGATACTAAGGTTACCAAAAATTTCACGGAGCTTATCATTGAGTATGACCAGCACGGTGTCGCAGGTTTTCCGTAACTCTTCAATACCGACTTCCGCCTGGGCGGCTTTCTTTTTTCCCTCAAACGAAAACGGCGCGGTAACAATTCCGACGGTCAGGATATCCATGTCTTTCGCAATCTTCGCAATGATCGGTGCGGCACCCGTTCCCGTGCCACCCCCCATTCCCGAGGTGATGAAAACCATCTTCGCCCCCATCAGCGTTTCCCTGATCTGATCCTTACTCTCCAGCGCGGCATTCTTTCCCACCTCCGGATTCGCACCACAGCCCAGTCCCTCGGTCAGGTTCGCACCGATTTGAAGCTTGTTCGGCACGGGACTGCCATTTAGTGCCTGATTATCCGTATTGCAGACAACAAACTCAACATCCTTGATGCCTTGTTTGTACATGTGGTTCACCGCATTGCTTCCTCCCCCGCCGACGCCGATCACCTTGATGATAGACTTGTACTGGCTATGTTTGGGGATTTCAAATTTGTATGATCCTGTTTCAAACATATAGTGTGTGATTAGTGGTTGCAAAAATCAATATTCATTCTTCCCATCGAGGTCGTCGATCAGCAAACTCTTCGTCTTGTTCAGGATGTCGTTGAAGAAATTACGTGAAGACATCGGCTTCTTCGTGCGGGCAGACTTCATTACTTCACGTGCCTCCTTGTACCGGTCGGAACGCTCATCCAGCGAACGGTAGCCGGCAAGCACCAATCCCACCGCCGTCGCATACATCGGACTCTTCACCGCCTCGACCTTGCTTCTGCCGAGATGCTCATTCGGGTAGCCGATACGCGTGTCCATGCCTGTCATGTACTCCACCAGTTGCTTCAGGTTGCTCAACTGCGCGCCTCCTCCGGTGATGACGATGCCGCCAGCAAGCCGGTTCTCAAAACCTGAGCTGATAATTTCGGTATGCGCCATCTCAATGATCTCCTCCATCCGCGCCTGAATGATGTGAGCAAGATTCTTCACTGAAATTTCCTTTGCCGCCCGGTTGCGAATGCCCGGAATTGAAACCAGCTCATTTGGACTCGCTTCTTCGGCAATCGCTTTCCCGTACCGCGTCTTCAATTGCTCGGCCTGCAACGGAAGAACGCTCAGCCCTTGCTTAATGTCATTGGTCACAATATTTCCTCCGAACGGGATCACCGCTGTGTGCCGGATGATGTTGTCGTAAAATATCGCAATGTCGGTCGTCCCGCCGCCGATGTCGATCAGGCAAACGCCGGCCTCCTTCTCTTCGTCACTTAATACGGCCAGACTTGACGCCAACGGCTCAAGTATAAGATCCTCGATCTCCAACCCTCCACGACGCACGCACTTGTTGACGTTGTTGATTGCATTCGTCTGCGCTGTGATAATATGAAAGTCAGCCTCCAGGCGCACCCCCGACATACCCACCGGCTCCTTGATGCCTTCTTCATAGTCCACCATATAATCCTGTGGCATCACGTGAATGATCTGACTGCCCGGAGGTACGACCATGCGATACATATCCTGCGTCAAACGCTCAACGTCGGCTACCGTAATTTCATCTTCATGTGAACTACGGGTAATGCCACCATGCTGAATAAAGCTGCGAATGTGCTGGCCCGCAATGCCAACATTGACCACACCGATGTCGATACCCGCCTGGTCACCTGCCTCCCGGATCGCCCTCTCAATAGCATGAACGGTTTTATCGATGTTGAACACAATACCCTTAACGACGCCTTCCGACTCGGCCTTGCCCATGCCCAGTACTTCCAGCTTGCCAAATTCATTCTTGCGGCCCGCGATAACACAAATTTTAGTGGTTCCTATATCGAGCCCGACGACTATTTTTTCCTGTTCCATAGTTGGTGTATTTCTGGTTGCTACAGATCTTATATATTTTTTTACTATTCAAGTTTCATCAGTATCTGAAGTCAGTCATTAGAAATTGGAAATTGGCCGCCTATCTCAAGCAACACATCAATGACCACTTCTAATGACTAATTTCCAATTTCTAATTTCTATTCAACAACTACCTGACCTTCATACGCCACATTCACTCTGTCATATTTGTTCCAGCCCACGCTGGGCATCACTTCTTTGTAAAAGATGGTCAACTTCCTGAATTTCGCTTCAATGTCAGTGGGTTCGCCAAACTCCACGACTTCATCACCTACCTGAAGATACAGATCGATATTGGTTTTGGCGTCAATATCCACCTGGGCGATCTGTGCATTCCAAAAGGGATCTTTCCGTATCGTCTCGAGCATCAGCATCAGCTGCTTTCCTTCCTCACGTTCATGCACATTGCCGAGCTTCAAAAATTCAGGGACAAAGGCGCCACTCACGAGGATAACACGCGGCGAGAACTTGCGCGAGACCGGTATGATCGTCCCGTCTTCACCGATGTACGCATCAGATCCGTTGCTCTGCACAATGCGCGCAACAGGCCGGCGAAGCATCACCCTCACTATCAGGTTACCCTTGAGATCACTGTAGACTTCAGCGTTCTGCACATAGGGACTCAGCCGAATGCGATCCTCCACCGCGCGGAAGTTGACGTTGCTCAGATTTGAGCCACGTAGTTGCTCCGGATCAAGACGCATCAGCTTCATCACATCATCCTCTTCAAGAAAATGGTTATCGTGCACATTCTCAATCGAAATGCGAATGGCACTCACCGTCACATCACCTTTCATCCGTTCGGTGAACGCGATGATGCCAAAAAGCACAACCAGTACCCCGACAATTGTCAACTCACGCCTGATGTTCAACCTAAATTTCATACTTGTCCTCCAGCATTCTGTGAATCGGTTCCACAAAAGTATCAATATCTCCCGCACCAACGGTAGCGAGCACTTCTATATCGTGATCTTTTAATTTGTCCAGCAAGTCGGCTTTACCGCAACGGACCACCACCGGACTCGTGATCGCATCGACCAGGATGTCGGAATCGACCCCTGCGATCGGCAACTCCCGTGCAGGATAGATATCCATGAGAAACACTTCATCCGCCACGCTCAGGCTTTTCGAAAACTCCGCGGCAAAATCGCGCGTTCTGCTGTAAAGGTGCGGCTGGAATATCACCGTTAGTTTCCTTCCGGGATACATCGACTTCATTGACCGAAGAAAAGCTTCAATCTCCGTTGGATGGTGCGCATAGTCGTCCACATATACGAGGCGGTCGCGCCGGATGATAAATTCAAACCTGCGCTTCACACCAGCAAAAGATTCCAGTCCTTTTCTGATCGAAGACAAAGACACGCCACAACGCCACGCAGCGATGGATGCCGCGATGGCGTTTTCAATGTTATGAAAACCGGGGACGCCTAGCTTGATGTGTTCAACCTTTCCAAATCCGTGGAGGTCAAATTCAAAAAATCCGCGCTTTGCGGTAATATTGCCGGCAAAAAATTGTCCCCGGCTCATGCTGTAAATATCTTTCTTCAAGTAGTCAAGGTCAGCCGCTAATTTGTCGACGACCGACTCATGGATCACGAGATATCCATCCTGATCAACCTGCTTGATAAAACTCCTGAAAGCATTGATAAGGCTCTCATGGTCGCCATAAATGTCGAGGTGGTCGGCATCGGCGGAGGTGACAATCGCAATCCTGGGAAATAGCTGAAGAAATGAACGATCAAATTCATCCGCCTCGGCAACCACGATGGTTCGTTCCGAAACTACCCCGTTCATCACGAGATTCGACGCGTAGTTCGCCGTGATGCCGCCCAGGAATCCGACCATATCTTTCCCAGCCTGGCTGAGCAAGTGCGCCACCATAGAAGATGTCGTCGTCTTGCCGTGCGTACCGGCTACGGCCACGGTGGCGTGATCTTTCGAGATCATGCCAAGTACCGCCGACCGCTTTGCGAGCGTGTATCCTTCTTCTTTCAGGAAGCGGTACTCACTGTGACCCTCCGGCACAGCCGGCGTATAGACAACAAGCGTGCGTGCCTTGTTCGTGCGCACTTCTTCCGGTATCAAATCTACCGCATCGTCATAATGAATCTGTGCCCCTTCCGCCTCAAGCGCCGCAGTCAACGCAGTGGCTGTGCGGTCATATCCCGAGACCTTCAGACCCTTCTTCAGAAACCACCGGGCAAGCGCACTCATTCCGATCCCGCCGATCCCCAGAAAATAGATAATATCGTATTGCGACAACTTCACCGTTCGGGCGTCAATAGTTTTTCGATTTCATCCACAATGTCTTCAGTAGCAGATGGCCGGGCCAGGCTGCCAATATGTTCGCGCAGTTTTCGTCCGCGATCTTCATCGAACAACAACCGCAGCGCGGTGTCAACGAGCGCTGTGGGTGCCTCCTTGTCAGATACCATGATAGCCGCATCCTTTTCGACCAGCGCCATCGCATTCTTTGTCTGGTGGTCTTCCGCTACATTCGGCGATGGTACAAGGATGCACGGTTTTCTGACGATGCACAGCTCCGAAACGGCAAGCGCACCCGACCTTGAAACAACAACATCCGCCGCCGCGTACGCAACGTCCATTTCCGTCAGGAAATCAAACACGCGCATCCTGCGTTTATCGTATTTTTCCAACTGCTTCCGAATCACCTCATAGTACACCTTGCCCGTCTGCCATATCACTTGCACACCCGCATCCAACAGCTTGTCCATCCCGGCAAGAATACTCTCATTGATCGTTCGCGCGCCAAGACTTCCGCCAATGATCAGCAGCGTCTTGTGCGCGTCATCAAAACCAAAATGCGTTTTGGCCTTGTCGGATTTTTGATCCGTCTTCAGGATGTCACCTCGAACGGGATTTCCCGTGATGACAATTTTGGACGACGGGAAATATTTTTCCATCCCCTCATAGGCCACGCATATTGTGTTCACTTTCTCCGCCACCTGTTTGTTCGCGAGCCCGGCAAAGGAGTTCTGCTCCTGGAGGAGCGTGGGAATCCTGAACCGTGTCGCAGCAATCATGACCGGTCCGCTCGCAAAACCACCCGTACCGACGACAACATCGGGACGAAATTCCTTGACTAGTCGCGTGGCACGCAAATAGCTGACAAGAAGCTTCACCGGGAACAAAAGATTCGACAGCGTAAGCTTCCGCTGAATTCCGCTGATCCACAGTCCGACAATCGGATAGCCCGCTTCCGGTACACGCGTCATTTCCATTCGCCCTTTGGCACCAACAAACAGAATGTCCGCATCGGGATGTCGCTGCCGAAAAGCGTTTGCGATGGCAATGGCCGGAAAAATGTGTCCTCCGGTTCCTCCTCCGCTGACGATAAGGCGATATGGTTGTGTATTGCTCAAGTAGCTTTCGCGTTTTGATGATTTCTTCGGTTGTCCGTCTTCGCCCATGACGCATCCTGTTCACCCCGGCTCACGCTGAGGATAATGCCAAGGGCCAGACCAGTGAACACCATGGAGGTACCACCCATCGAGACGAGTGGAAGGGGTTGTCCTGTGATAGGCCCGAGGCCGACCACGACACCCATGTTTACCATCGCCTGACACACAATATCAAAGCTCAACCCCGCCGACAGTAACCCGCCAAAAGCCCGCTCACTGTTATACGCTGCCTTCATACCGCGATGCAGCAACACGAGATAGAGAATGACGAGAATAACGCCACCGATCATACCGTATTCTTCAATGACAATCGCGTATATGAAATCAGAATACGGATGAGGCAAAATATTGCGCTGATCACTGTTGCCGGGACCCTTGCCTGTGATACCCCCCGTAGCCACCGCGATGCGTGCGTGCTTCGCCTGAAACGGAAGCTCCTGGTCACCTTTAATGACCGCGGTGAAATCGTGCACGCGCGACTTTACCGTACCACCCCGCACACCAAACTTGAACGCCAGCGCCCCGAAAAGCACGCCGACAAACATCAGCATCATCAGATAGCGCATCGGCACCCGACCGATGAACATGATGAGCAAGCAGGTCAGCAGGAGGAGGATGGCCGTCGACATATTGGTCAGAGCAATCAACCCGCAAATGATACCGCACCAGAAAAGAATCGGAATGAGCGAATCTTTGATATCGTCAATATGCTGTTGGCGCTTCGCCAGCATGCTGGCAAGATTGACGATCAGCGCAAGGGCAGCAAAATCCGAGGGCTGAAACGATCCGACGATCGGAATAGAAATCCACCGGGCCGCATCATTGATGGTCGTGCCATGGGTGAACGTATAAATCAGCAGGGGAATGCTCAACCACAAGGCAAGCTTCGACAATCTCGAATAATAGCGATAGTCGATTTTGTGCGCAAACCACATCGCCGCAAGTCCTACGAACACCGTAATCGTATGCTTGAGCAAATAGCTCTCCGGACTCGCCATGCGCTTATACGCCAACGTGCCGATTGAACTGTAGACCACAAGCACACTGATCATCGCCAGCGTGAAGACCACAGCCCAGATGACCTTGTCACCCTGCAAATTCTTGTCTACCCATTCCTTTAATTGTACCATCGCAAACCGTGAATCGTGAATCGTGAGTCGTGAATCGTGAATCGTGAGTCGGGCTACCTGCACAACGATCCGGTTATCACAAATCACCTCTAATTATTGAATTTTCAAACCTTTCATCCTTTCAAACCATCGCTTCCCCAACCAACAACCTTATCCCGCGCGCATGCCAGCGCTCAATTGACAATTG
>CAYMWA010000041.1:0-8538 GCA_964393795.1 uncultured Roseivirgaceae bacterium | reverse complement strand
CTTAGTTCCCGCATATAATCCCTAATGCCCAATGCCTTAGTACCCAACAGCCAACCGCCAACCGCCAAAAGCCAATAACCAACAGCCAATAACCAACAGCCTCTCCCATCCTCTCAACCAAACGCACGAACCGCAGCCCGAAACTGATCCCCTCTATCCTCGTAATTCCTAAACAGATCAAAACTCGCGCATGCAGGCGAAAGCAAGACAACATCTCCGGACCTGGCTACCTCGAGCGCGATACTGATCAATTCCTTGACACTTTGCGTTTCGCGGATGACCGGTACAACGCCGCCGAAGGCTTTCTTCAGCTTGTCATTGTCTTTGCCAAGGCAGATCAATGCACGCACTTTTTCTTTTACCGCATCCTTGATCTGGTTATAATCGTTACCCTTGTCAACCCCACCTGCGATCCACACCAACGGACCATCAAAGCTGTCAAGGGCATACATGACCGAGTCGACATTCGTTGCTTTTGAATCATTAATAAACGTCACACCTTTTACAGTCCCAACCGGTTCCAAACGGTGGGGCGCGTTGACGAATGTCTTGAGGCCTTCTTTGATTGCAGCAGGCTTTGCCCCTGCGTGGTATACCGCAGTAACCGCTGCCATCGTGTTGATCAGGTTATGCGGACCTTTCAGGGTTGTGTCTGACTGCACAATTCTAAATTGCTCCCGAAGGTTGAAGACCATTTCACGCCCGTCAAAATGGACAGCGGTATGGCCATGCGCTTGCAGTGATACCGGAATCTGAACCGGAACAATCGAGCGCGTCTTCAACTCCCGGGCGATCACTGCATCATCTGCAAAATAGATGAAGCACTCCTGCCTCGTCATATTCTCAACCAACTGGAACTTGGCGTTGACATAATTTTGCATTGTATAGTCGTACCGGTCCATATGGTCCGGAGTGATGTTCAGCAAAATCGCGATTTCGGGCTTGAACGATTCAATTCCGTCAAGCTGAAAGCTACTCAGTTCCACCACGTACCAATCAAAGTCATGGGTGGCCACCTGGCGCGCCATGCTTTGGCCGACGTTGCCGGCAAGGCCTACGTTGAAGCCGGCGGTTTTCAACAGGTGATAGGCCAGTAGCGTCGTCGTTGTTTTTCCATTGGTGCCCGTCACCGCGATGATGTGTGCATTCGTATGTCGAAACGCAAACTCGATCTCGTCAATGACAGACACGTTTCGGCCAGCCACCATCCGTATGACCGGCGCCTTATCCGGAATACCAGGGCTCTTAATGAGCAGTCGCGTATCGACGATCTTTTCGTCGGTGTGTCCGCCTTCCTCAAAGGCAATCTCGTTCGCGACGAGTTCAGCCTTGTACTTGTCTTTTATAGTGCCGCTGTCCGACACAAAGACGTCGTAGCCTTTTGCTTTTGCAAGCAAGGCTGCGCCCGTTCCGCTTTCTCCTGCGCCCAGTATGACGATCTTCTCCTTCATCTCAGCTTTAACGTAGCCAATGTTAATATTGCCAGCAGAATACCGACGATCCAGAACCGTGTGACGATCTTGGCTTCGTGGAGGTCCTTCTTCTGGTAGTGGTGGTGGAGCGGCGACATCAGAAACACCCTCCGCCCCTCACCGTATTTCTTTTTCGTGTACTTGAAATAGGCGACCTGAATAATCACTGATAAATTTTCAATCAGAAAGATGCCGCACAGCAACGGTATCAAAAGCTCCTTGCGTACCGCCAACGCGAGTACAGCTATAACGCCCCCGAGGGTGAGGCTTCCGGTATCGCCCATAAAAACCTGAGCGGGATACGTATTGTACCACAAAAAACCGAGGCACGCCCCAACAAAGGCGGTACAGAAAATCACCAACTCCGACAGGTTGGGAATATACATGATGTTCAGGTAGGAGCTGAAGTCAACCCTCCCCGACAGGTACGCCAGGATAGCAATCGTCATCCCGATAATCCCCGACACACCGGCGGCGAGACCATCGATGCCATCGGTTATGTTGGCGCCATTCGACACCGCGGTGACCACCAGAATAACGATCAACGTGTAAATAATCCACGTGTACTGATCAGGAAGAATGGGCAGGATATTGTTGTAGTCCAGTTCGTTATTCTTCATGAACGGCACGGTGGTACGCATCGACTTGACGTCTTTGTACTTCACATTTGCGTCTTCGCCTCCTTCGATCTCGTCGGCCTGAACGACATTAATTTCTGTAGGGGCGGCCGCAACACGAACGACCACATCTTCACTGAAGTACAACGTGAGCCCGACGATCAGGCCCAGGCCGATCTGGCCCACCACCTTGAAACGCCCGGCCAGGCCCTGCTTGTCTTTCTTGAATACCTTGATATAGTCGTCTAGAAAACCAATCAAGCCCAGCCATACCGTTGTGATGATCAGCAGTACGATGTAAACGTTGTCTACCCGCGCGAGCAGGAATGTCGGAATGAGGATAGCGGCGATGATAATAAATCCACCCATGGTCGGCGTGCCCTTCTTCTTCATCTGCCCCTGTAGTCCAAGATCGCGGATGTCCTCACCCACCTGTCTGCGTTGAAGATAATGAATGAGATGCTTGCCGAACGTAATCGTAATCAGCAGCGAAAGGAAGGCCGCCATCCCCGCGCGGAAGGAGATATACTGAAACACTCCCGCACCCGGAACATCGATCTCATTCAAATATTCAAACAGGTAATACAGCATACCGGACTAATTGTCGTTTTCGCTTAACAATTTGAGAATCCGTCTTACAACCTCGCGATCGTCGAACGGATGCTTTATACCTTTTATTTCCTGATACGTCTCATGGCCCTTGCCTGCCACCAGCACAATGTCATTCTCCTTCGCCATCATACATGCGGTTTTGATGGCCTCCTCACGGTCGGCGAGAACCAGCGTCTTCCGTGCTTCCGTCGGGAGGACACCCGATTGCATTTCACGAATGATCTGCATGGGGTCTTCGTCACGCGGGTTATCGGATGTGAGCACCACCTTGTCGCTCATCTTGCATGCAATCGACGCCATCAACGGCCGCTTGGTCTTGTCACGGTTTCCACCACAACCCACCACCGTAATCACCTGCTCGTTACCAGTACGAAATGTGCCAATTGTTTCCAGCACATTCTTCAGCGCGTCGGGGGTATGGGCGTAGTCGACAATCGCGGTGATCTTCGATCCCGGCAGCACGCGCTCAAACCTTCCTGGTGCGCCTGTCAAGGCAGAAAGCTGGACAAGCACCTCATCAGAATCCTCCCCAAGTAACATCGCGGCTCCGTAGGCACCCACCAGGTTGTAGGCATTGAAGTCGCCGATCATCTTGAACCACACACTCTTCCCTCCTATTTCCAGTTCAAGGCCGTCAAGTGAATTCGAGATGATCCGCGCCTTGTAGTCTACCATCTTCTTGAGCCCGAAGGTATGCTTCGACGCCTTCGTATTCTGGAGCATCACCATTCCACGCTTGTCGTCAGCGTTAACCAATGCGAAGCTGTCACCACTCAGCTCGTCAAAGAATTTCTTTTTGGCGCGAATGTAGTTTTCAAACGTCAGGTGATAATCGAGGTGGTCATGCGTAATGTTTGTGAAGATGGCGCCCGTATATTTCAACCCGGCAATCCGTTCCTGATGCACGGCATGGGAACTCACTTCCATGAAAGCGAAAGGACATCCCGCGTGGACCATGCGTTGCAGCAACGCATTCAACTGGATAGGATCCGGCGTCGTATGCGTCGCCGGAACAAGGTCGTCGATAATCCGGTTTTCAACGGTGGAAATAAGTCCTGCATTATAACCCAGGGCGCTGAACAGTTGATACAACAGCGTGACCGTGGTCGTCTTTCCATTGGTGCCGGTAACCCCGATCAACTTGAGCTTGCTGGAGGGATTGTCGAAAAAGTTCGCGGCCATAATACCCAGGGCCTGCGCGCTGTTCTTCACCGTTACATACGTCACCTGTTCATTCACCGCCTCCGGCAAACGTTCACATACGATGGCGCGGGCACCGGCGTCAATTGCCCCGCTGATGAATTCGTGCCCATCGGAAACAGTACCGGCGACCGCTATGAAGACAAAGCCGGCCTGCACTTTGCGCGAGTCAAAAGCAAGTCCCGCCACATCGACATCCATGTCACCGAAGGAAGATGTGAGGGAAACCTTGTACAATATGTTCTTTAATTGAGGCAATATTCTTTTTTTATCCCAGTTCTAAATAAATTCTGTCGCCTTTGGTCACGCGCCGTCCCGCGGGAAGCGACTGTTTCTCGACCCGACCCTTCCCTTCATGAAAGACCGTCAGACCCGATTGCTCAAGCAGGTACAGCGCGTCACGAAGCGTCATTCCGAAAACATTGGGCACCAGCCCCGGTCCCTGAAGGTTCTTCGTCCAGTCGATGCCATTACCAACGCGCGAGGTGCGCACCCATGGGGCTTCCGTGGCTGAATGGTTGGAGATGCCGAGCGCATTGCAAATCAGCGTCAGCTCTTCCTGATTGCCCGCCTTGATGAAAGGCAGGACATCGTTGTTGACATATTTATTGAGTGGCATGGCATCCTGTAATTGAATGTCACGCGCATAAATATTGTCAGCGATTTCCTTGAAAACCGGTGCGGCAACATTGCTGCCGTATTGATACCAACCCCGTGGATTCTTGATCAACACCATCGCACTATACTTCGGATTGTGAGCAGGGAAATATCCGACGAAGGAAGTAATGTATTTCTTCGTGTACCGCCCGTGCTCGAGAATTTGCGACGTACCCGTTTTCCCCGCGATGCGATAGTGTGTGCCTCTGATGTTTTTTGCGGTTCCGTTTTCTACGACGCCTTCGAGCAGGATGCGCAGTTGCTTCAACGTTTCGTTCGAACAAATCCGCTTGCTGATCACATCCGTCTTGAATGTTTCTTCATCCTCATCCGCCTTCTTTACCGACTTCACAATGACGGGCTTGATCATTACGCCGTTGTTTGCAACCGCATTGTACAAGGCCAGTGTATGGAGTGGCGTAATTTCAAACCCGTAGCCGTATGCCATCCACGGAAGGCTGATACCACTCCAGCCTTTTTCACCCGGGCGCTTAATTTTGGGTCGTGGTTCGCCGGCTATCTGAATGCCCAGTTTTTCCGAAAGATGCAGCTTGTCCAGATAGCTGACAAAGTCTCCCGGACGGAGGCCGAAGTATTGATCGACCAGCCGGGCCATCGCAACGTTCGAGGAATGCTCGAACGCTTCCTTAATGGTGATCTTGCCCAATCCTCCCTCCTCATGATCACGTACTTTCTCGTTGTAGAAAAGGTACTCGCCATTGCCGGTATCAATGCTGTCGGCAAGGTTCAGGGGTGTATCCTCCAGCAAGGCGATCATCGTCACCAGTTTAAACGTTGACCCGGGTTCGTACAGTCGTGCAGCGAAGTTCAGTTTTTCGCTGAAGTTTCCATTGCCGTCGGCGCTCAGGTTGGTGATCGCCTTCACCTCACCGGTCTTGACCTCCATCACCACGATCATACCGTCGTCGGCGTCGTGCTGCACCATCGCTTTGTGCAATGCCGTTTCTGCGACGTCCTGCAAGTTGATGTCGAGTGTGGTTTGAAGGTCTAAACCATTGATGGCCTTCACATTATTGGCGTCGAAGATGGGCTTCCATACACCGCCGGCAATCTTCTGATAGTAGGCGTAACCGTCCTGTCCGGCGAGGTGCTCGTTAAAGCTGTACTCCAGCCCCGCACCGCGGTCATTCTCATTGATAAAGCCAATCGTTCGCCGGCCCAGGTTGGCAAACGGCATGTAGCGCACGTCGACTTTCTCGAAAATCGCCCCGCCGCGAAGGCGCCCTTCCCGGAGTATTGGCCAGCGCATCATCAACTTCTTCTGCTGGTAATTCACCTTGCGCCTATTGAGAATAATGTATTGTTTGCCCGTGTCCCGCGCATCGATCAACATTCGCTTGTACTCGCTCTTCGAGCGATCCTTGAAAAAAGTAGCCAGATGCCACGCCAGAGAATCCACGCCGCTTTTGAACACTTCATCCTTCGGAATGGTGGCATCGAACGCAATCTTATAAAAGGGAAGCGAGGTGGCCAGCAAACTTCCGTTATCCGAATAAATATTTCCACGGGTTGCCTTTACACGCTTGTAATCAAAAGAAATGCGTTCGCCCATGGCCGCCCACTTCTCTCCCTCGGCAACCTGGATGTGAGCAGTCTTCACCACGACGGCAATCGCGAACAGCATTACAAAAATGAATGCTACCCGTACACGTAATAATATGGATCGTTTAATATTCACCTTTCTCGACAATCACTTTATGGGGTGGAGTCAGGCTTTCCTTCAATCCGAAAGCTTTTACTTTTCGGGCCACTTCCGATTGCTTGCTGCTGAACATGAGGTCGGCCTTAAGGGTGGTGTAGTCCGCCCGGAGGTCCTCCACTTCAACCTGGATGTGATTGATCTTCCGCACCGTTTTTTCGGCGTAATGCGTGTTGCCGATATAGATCAACCCCAGGCAAAGAACAAAAAGCACCTTAGGCAGGTAGTGCACCGGAAACCCTGCCTCAAAATAGTTCTCAAGCTTCAGCGATCTTTCGATGGCCGAAAACAGACTGAAACCACCTGATGCAGTTCCTCCCTGTGTGCCTACTTTAAATTTGTTCTGACTCATACACTTTCTGTTTTGACAGGAATCCCTGGCCCCAGCCATGAACCCCGCCTGTTTATATTTTTACCGCAATGCGCAACTTGGCACTGCGTGCACGGTTGTTCCCTTCAATCTCCGCTTCAGAAGCCTCCACCGGTTTTCGGGTCACCACTTGAAAAGGTTTGATCACATTTCCGAAGAAATCCTTTTCCACATCGCCGAACACCTTTCCTTTCTGCATATAGTTCTTCACCATGCGGTCTTCGAGCGAATGATAAGACATCACTACCAACCTGCCCGAGGGCGCGAGCACTTCGCCACATTGGTGCAAAAAATTTTCAAGCGCCTGCATCTCGTCATTGACTTCGATACGCAACGCCTGAAACACCTGGGCGAAATACTTGTACTCCTTTCCCCGAGGAGCAACGTCCTTCAATGCATCTTTCAAATCCTCCGTGCGTTCAAACTTCTTCTGAACGCGATACTGTGTCACCAGCCTGGCAGCGGTCTTCGCATTTCTCAACTCGCCATACATCCCAAACACTTTATGCAACTTCTCTTCAGTATAGGTATTCAGCACGGCCGCGGCTGTCAGTGAAATGTTTTTGTCCATGCGCATGTCGAGTGGTCCATCGTAGCGGGTGGAGAAGCCGCGTTCCGGAGAATCAATCTGATGTGACGACACCCCAAGGTCTGCCAGGATGCCATCAGTTTGCGTGACTCCACTCAACTTCAGGTACCGCTTGAGGTACATGAAATTGGCATGGCAAAATGTGAAAGAACGGTGGTCGATTTTTTCCGCTTCCCTGCGGGCGTCCTCATCCTGATCAAAGGCAATCAACCTCCCTGTGGTCAGATGCTTCAATATCTCCCGGCTATGCCCGCCGCCGCCAAAAGTGGCGTCGACATATACGCCCTCAGGTTTGAGTTGCAATGCCTCAATGCATTGCTGCAACATGACAGGTTCGTGGTACATCGGGTCTTGGCTTTTGGCCGTTAGCGATTGGCTTGAACGTCCTGGCCAACAGCCAACCGCCAATAGCCAATAGCCAATAGCTATTCATTCAAATACTTCTCTGCCAGTTTCGACAACTCCTCCGGGTCCTGAATGATATGCTTCTCATATATCGCCGGATTCCACAACTCTACCTTGTTGCCCGTTCCCACCAGCATGGCCTCTTTTTCAATCTGCGCATAGGCCAGCATGTTTTTAGGAATAAGAAAACGACCGTTGCTATCCAGTTCAACGGTCACTACGCCCGACAAAAAGTTGCGCTGCAACTTCCTGTATTCTTCATTGAATTCGTTTAAACCTGAAATTTTTGAAAATACTTTCCGGAATTCCACCATAGGATACAATATGAGGCACTGCTCAAACCCGCGGCGAATCACAAGCTCATTACCTCCCTCGGGGAGCTGAGCCTTGATCCGCGCCGGAAGAACAAGTCTTCCCTTCGCGTCAAGCTTGCTTTCATATTCACTGGTGAAGAAAGTCATAGACTGTAGTGGTTGTCTTTCCTTCCCATTTCCGACGCCGTGCTCGCCATCTCGTTAGACGCAAGACATGACGCCCGGAAACAGGTTCTCCTAAGCAAACATAGCAATTTTGTACCACTTCCAACCACTTTGCCCCACTTTTTTGACTTCACTCACCAAAATGTGCCAAAAAAGCCAAAAAAGCCGCCCGCAAGACCATCCTCCCACGAACCAAAGACACTTTCTCACAACGAAAAACACCTCCAAAACGCCGTACTGGGGCCAATTCTCAACAAATCCATATTAAAAAGACTTAAAGTGGGCGAAGGTGGGACGAATTCCTCTCCAAATCTGAAACAGAACGAGGGATGATTAAATCATTTGCGGCATTTTTGTGTTGGTATTGGGGATTGGGCATTGGGGATTGGGCATTAGGGATTAGTCATTGGTCATTGG
>CAYMWA010000040.1:24385-25619 GCA_964393795.1 uncultured Roseivirgaceae bacterium | reverse complement strand
CCAATGACCAATAACCAATAACTTATCCCCGTGCGAATTTAGCAATTGCCTATCAATCACCAAAGCTGATGCCCAGCCCTTTTGCTGCTTGTACGAGATAGGAGTCCTTATCCACGATGCGCGGTTTCTTTGTTGCTTCTTCGAGTGTGACGGATGTAACGGCGCCATCGATGTATGAGGCCATTTTTCCGAAATCGCCCTCCAGCGCCAGTTCAAATGCTTTCACACCGAGGAGTGTTGCCAGGATACGGTCGGAAGCAATCGGGCTCCCGCCGCGCTGTACATGACCCAGAACAGTTTCGCGAATTTCCGCTTTACATCCGGCATCCTTGAGTTGGCGGGAGAGTGCGTATGCAACGCCGCCGAGCCGAACATGTTCCGACTCCTTTTCTCCTTCGACGGTTGACACCGTTCCTTCTTTTGGCTTGGCGCCTTCAGCAATAACAATGTTGACAAACCCTCTGCCTTTCTTATAGCGTGCGTTGATGCGAGTGGCTATCTTCTTGATGTCGTACGGAATCTCGGGTATGATGCACACCTCCGCCCCGCCGGCGATGGCCGTATGGAGGGCGATCCAGCCCGCATCTCGTCCCATGACCTCCATGATCATCACGCGGTGATGACTTTCGGCGGTGGTGACAAGTTTATCAAAGCTGTCGGTGGCAATTTGTACCGCCGTCTTGAAGCCGAAGGTCACATCTGTTGCAGCCAGGTCGTTGTCGATTGTCTTGGGAACGCCAATGATGGGCACTCCTTTGTCGTGCAGGGCCTTTGAAATTTTCTGTGACCCGTCGCCGCCGATGTTGACGACAGCATCAAATCCAAGTTGCTTCAGCTTGTCGGCAAGCGCTTGTGTGCGGTCGATGAATGCCACCGAACCATCGGGCTGTGCAACTGGATAGTTCATCGGATTTCCTTTGTTGGTTGTCTTCAGAATGGTGCCACCCTTGACATGGATGCCCGCTGTCTTCGCCGCAGTCAGTCGAACGATCTCGGGCGGATCGCGAAAGACACCGTTGAACGCCTCGATACTTCCATACACTTCCCAGTTTTTTTCGTGCCGTGCTCTCTTGTAGATCGCCCGGATCACGGCGTTGAGTCCGGGGCAATCGCCCCCTCCGGTAGCAATGAGAATTTTCTTTGTTGCGGTAGGCATGGTTGAATGTGTGTTAGTGTGTTGATGTGTTGGTGTGTTGATGTGTTGGTGTGTTCATGTGTTCATGTGTTCATGTGT
>CAYMWA010000040.1:21517-24285 GCA_964393795.1 uncultured Roseivirgaceae bacterium | reverse complement strand
CCAATTTCCAATGACCAACTACCAACTACCAACTGCCAATGACCAACTGCCAATGACCAACTACCAACTGCCAACGACCAACTGCCAACTGCCAACAACCAACTACCAATACTATCTCGCGGCTCTTCTAAGTCTGTCATTTATTGCTTTTCCAAGATCTACGTCCGGAACATATTCGGTGAGAATGATGTCAATGGGTGATGCGTCAAGTGTTCGCATGGCGGCGAAGAGGTGATGGGCAGCTTCGGCCAGGTCGCCGGAGGACGACAGCACCACTTGATGGGCGACGTCGTACGATTTTTCGAAAGAAAGGATACCAAACTTTTCGGTTGCATGCTGCTTTATCAGATCGTCGATCACGCCGATGATCAATTTTTTTCCAGGGGCATAGTGGCTTTCGAGCTGACCGGGTGATCGCGGGTCCGAGGAAGCGGTCACGCGGAGCGCTACGTTGCCAAGTACGGCTTCAAGGTCTTCTATTTTCAGTCCGCCTTGTCTGTAGACGGTAGGCACGCCGTCAGGAAAGCCTACGATGGTGGACTCGAGTCCGACGCGGCATGGTCCGCCATCGAGGATGTAGGGAATTTTGTTCCCAAGTTGGTCAGCTACGTGTGCCGCTGTTGTAGGACTTACATATCCGAACGGGTTGGCGCTGGGTGCGGCGAGCGGAAACGCAATGGCGTTGAGCAATGCGCGTGTGAGCGGATGGTCGGGGCACCGCAAGCCTACCGTTGGAAGCCCTGCGGTGACGATATCCGGGATGATATTTTTTCGCTTGAGCACCAGCGTCAGCGGACCAGGCCAGAATTGCTGTGCAAGTGTGAGCGCCTGGCGAGGAACATCTTCGGCGTACAACGTCAAGCGATCGATTGAGGGCAGGTGGAGGATCAGCGGGTCAAACTGAGGGCGATTCTTAACGGAAAAAATGCGTGTCACCGCTTTCGGGTTGAGGCCGTTGGCGGCAAGGCCATAAACCGTTTCCGTGGGGATGGCGACGAGCGCTCCTTCCTCAAGGAGTTCCTTTGCTTTCTTTATATCTTTGCCGATTGCGGCGCTCATGGGCACAAAAGTAAGCCTTATGAAGCAATTATTGCTATGCGTCTTTTGCAGCGTCGATTATTTTTGTAATGGTTGTGTACATTTGTGGACATCCGGGAATGACGCTGATCCGAATCTGATGGAAGGCGACTGATATTTGTTGAAGATGCTATTGACGAAAATGACAGTGAACATCATGATCGCGCTGATACTCTTTGGTTTTTTAGTGTCGTGCGGAGGACAAGAAAGTAGTAACGACACGAAATCCGATGACCTGGCTATCGCTTATACCCTTAAATCCCGGTGGAAACATGACACTGACGCATGGACGCAAGGGCTAGTGATTCACAACGGGAAGCTGTTCGAAAGCACCGGACAAAAGCATTCCTACATCGGTATTGTGGACGTACATACGGGAGAACCCGATAAGAAAGTGGTGCTCGATGACAAATATTTTGGGGAGGGGATTACGATACTCAACAACAAGATATACCAGCTGACGTGGCAAAATCACGTCGGCTTTGTATACGACCTGACAACTTTTGAAAAAGTCGGTGAATTCAAATATGAAACAGAAGGATGGGGGATTACCCATGACAACCATCACCTGATCATGAGCGATGGCACAGAAAAACTGATTTATCTTGACACGGTGACGCTCAAGCCGGTAAAGACGGTGCGGGTGAAAGATAAGAACGGATATGTTACAAAATTGAATGAGCTGGAATATATGGAAGGGTATATTCTGGCCAACCAATGGGAAACGAGCAGGATTCTCAAAATTGATCCTGAAACGGGAATGGTCGTTGGTGTTCTCGACCTGACGCCGCTGGTGCAGGATGCGAGGCGCAGCCATCCGAACGCGGATGTACTGAATGGAATTGCCTATCATCCGACGACGAAGCTCGTTATAGTGACTGGAAAGTTCTGGCCCTCGGCTTACGTTTTACAACTAAATCAAACCGCAAATAATGAGCAATAAAACAAGGTCTATTCTCAAGGCAATCGCTGTCATCCTGGTACTGCTTGCCGTACTCATGCAATTGCAAATCGTGATTATCCCCGCGCTTGCAAGCTACAAATTCTGGATTGTCGTGATTGCTTTCGGCGTGGTGCTCATCACATCCCGGTGAGTGGTTCAACTTCCGGGAAGTTCAAAACTTCCCGGAAGTTGCCCTTCCCTCCTCATACGCGTGCCGAAACTTCGACAACGTTCCTACACCCTGAGCGCGCACCCGGCAACCGGCAACTACTGGATAACAATCGTCACTTTATTAATCCGTCGCTCCTCCAGTTCGGCGGTGCGTTCTCCGCCGCCGGAGTTGTCTTTATCGCCATGGCGGATGATCACGTAGTAGGAGATGGGCTTTAGATCTTTGAACCTGACAATGCCGCGCTTGTCGGTGCTGTCTTGTGCGACGACATTTTCTTCCTTCAGATAATCTTCTTCAGTCTCGAATAACTGTACGGAGGCATCCTGAACGGTATTGCCCAGTTCATCACGAACGGTGATGTGGAGGGTGGTTTTGATGATTTGAAATCCCGAAATCAGAAGGACCACAGCCATGATTCCGAGCATTTTTGGCATAAACTTCATAGTAGATACGTTGTTCATTTTAAAATTGGCTTCTTCAATAGGACTTTTATGATCTTTATCTTACAATAATAGGCAATACCCCGCTTGGTTTGACAAAGGCACCCCGCAACTTTGCTACTTGCAACTCTGCAAC
>CAYMWA010000040.1:0-21417 GCA_964393795.1 uncultured Roseivirgaceae bacterium | reverse complement strand
CCCCGCTTGGTTTGACAAAGGCACCCCGCAACTTTGCTACTTGCAACTCTGCAACCTGCAACTCTGCAACTCTGCAACCTGCAACCTGGAACTCTGCAACCTATGCACGAACCGGTGCCCTTCGACAAGCTCAGGGACCGGTGCCCTTCGACAAGCTCAGGGACCGCTACCTCAAGAGTACGACGCCGCCGCGCTTTTCTTGTATTCCATCTTCGGGGCGGTAAGAACTTCTGAAACGTACCACATAAGTATAAGTGCCGAGTGGCAACGGGCGGCCCGGGTTGTTGTTGTAACCGCCGTTCCATCGGAAGTCGCGTTCGTTGGTATGGAAAACCATTTCCCCCCACCGGTTGAAGATGAAAACTTCAAAATCCTGGTCATCGATAAAGAAGGTGAAGAGCCGGAAGTTCTGGTTAGCGTATTCGCCGTTGGCTTGCACGGTGCTCGAAGGACGGAAGGCGTTCGGTCCCGTGATGCGCGGTGTGCAATCCTCGATCAGCAGGGTCTCGTCGGAGCTCGGACATCCATAAATATTGATGAGATCGACCGAGTAGACGCCCGCCTCGGTTGCGATGTACGTGCGCGTGTCGATATTGAGGTCAAGTCCGTCGCGGTACCAGTTGTATTCGATAAAGTCCTCCCCGGGATCAAGGGTGACCTCACGTGTCAGCGGATCCGGATTTGCCGGGTCGGGACAAATGATGCCCGAGGTGGGCAGGCTGCCGGGCGTGACAGGAGAGGGCACGACGCTAAAGTTTTTCGTCACCGAGCAGGTCCCACTTGCCGATGCCACGGTCACATCGTACAAACCGCCGCGCGTGTCGACAAGTGTAGCGGACGTTTCTCCCGATAGCGCGTTGCCATCGAGACGCCATTCGAAGGTGGTGCCGGGCTGGTTGGGTGTGGCCGTGAGCGTGAAGGGCTGTCCCTCACAAGGAGGTGTGGCTGTCAAGGTGAAGTCGAGCTGTCCCGAAACCTCCACTGCATCCTCGGGGGAGCTGAACACACATCCGGTGGCACTGTTCACCACTTCCACGCGATATAAGGCGTTGTTGTCGGCGAGACCGGCGACGATCTGCTGGCCTCCGGGGATGAGGCTGCCATTCCGGTACCAACGGTACGTATAGGGGCCGGAAGGACTGGCCGACAAAGTCACCTGGTCGGCGCACGCATCGGTTTGCGTGAAGGCCGCCTGGATGTTGTTGTTGACGTTGACGGTAATGGTCGTATCAAGCGCACAGTATCCGGCGCCGGTAACGGTAAGGTTGAACGTGTTGTTGCCTTGTGGTAGATCGCGCACCACCACTGTCGCTGCGGTGGCATTCTCGATCGTTCCCGGGCCGGTCCACAGCCACGTATCGCCACCGGTGGCTGTAATCGTAATCGGCTCGACACAGGGATCGGTGGCCAGCGTGACCGGCACGGTCGGATCATGATTCACGTCAACGGGTGTGCTGGAGGCAACACATCCATCTGCTGTCGTCACTTCCACTACATATTGTTGATTGTTGCTGGCGAGCCCTGCCGCATCAGTGGTGAACGTGGTACCGGAAGGTACGGTACCTGTTTCCACTTCGGCCCCCGTGTTGTTGTCTAAAATGCGGTACGACAACGGATAGGCTAGGGGCCCTGGCGTTGCATTGAGGGTAACGTCCAGCATAATAGGATCGCAAGTGCCGTTTTGCGTGACCGGCGTCACGGTCAGCGCATCGCTGTCGATACTATTGGTGGTAACAGTGGCACAAGCTGACACCTGATCGGTAACGGTAACGCTATAGGTACCCGCAGCCAGTGTAGCCGGCGTGCTGATGCTGGTTCCGGCGGCCTGGTCGAAGCCTTGCGGCACTGTTGTCGGCCCGCTGATGAAGTAGGAGAATAGTCCGCCCGCTGGCCCGGTAAAATCCAGCGTGATCTCCCCGTTCGCCGCGTTACAGGCAATCGGACTGTTGTTCGTCACATTGAACACAGGTGCCGGGTTGATGGTAAAGATCGTCGAATCGCGCGTAAAGCAATTGGTGACCGGATCGGTAACGAGGACGGAGTATTCGAAGACACCGGGCGCTGACGTGTCTACCGCCTGTCGTTGTGTTGTTCCGCTGGGCGTGCCGTTGATGTCCCAGGCAAACGTCGCCCCCGGATTCAAGGCGTCAAGATTGGCAATAGCGGTGTTCTCACAAATGGTCGTGTTGGGACCGAGGTCCACCTGCGGTCTGTTGTCGACGGTCATGAAGGTACCGTCGGTCGTACAGCCGCGCACATCGGTGATGGTCACGTTGTACATGGCGGGCTGATTCACCGTAACCGTTTCGGTACTGTCGCCGGTTGACCACACATACGTGAAGTCGGGAAGGTCTTGCGGGTTGGCGTCGAGTACGGCACCATCGGCGCATATGGCTACAGCTGTCGAAGGATCCGGAGGCACGTCGTTGATGACAATTTCCTGGGTGTAGGTGGCTACCGGATTTTCACACTTGTTCCGGATCGTCAGCACCACTTGGTAGGTTCCGGGCATCGCGTAAAGGTGTGCGATCTGTGCGCCACTGTCGATGGCGGTTTGTCCGTCACCAAAGGTCCAGTCGAATTTGTCGATGGCTGGATCTTTTCCGGTGGCGGTAAACTGTGTCGAGTCGCCGAGACACAATCCCACGAAAGTGAAACTTGGCGAGGTCGTCGGATTGGAGATGGTCTGGATGAAGTTCGGCAGGCCCAGTGTACTGGTGTTGCCGCCGAGGTCAAAAGGTTGCAGCGTGCTAATGGAGGAAAGCTGCGTCGTGTCTTCCTGTGCGGAGAACATGCCGAGTGTCGGACTTCCATTGATGGCGACGTAAAGTTGCCCATCAGGGCCGATCTGGATGGCGCCCAATTCGCCGGGCTGAGGTACTGCTTGTTTGAGGTAGGGACTGCCGAGCGAATCGAAAGCGAACTCATAGAGGGTAGAGCCAGCCGCATCCTTCAATGTGGCAAACAGTTTGTTTCCGGCAGGCGAGACCTCAACGCCGTATACCTGCCCCGTTGTACTTTCCAGGTCGGCTGTTCTGAAGTTGGTCACCATTCCGGTCGAGTCGATGAAGTCAAACACTTCTACTACGTTGGAAGTCCCGGGCGTTGAGAGTGCGACCACCAGCCTGTTTTGTGCCCCGAGTTTCATATAGCCTTGCGCGGTTTCGGCAGCGGTCACGGCGTGATCGGATCCGATGTCGGAGATTACGGGATTGCTGATTCCCTCGGGAGTGATGCGGTAAGCGCGGAATGAATTGTTTCCATATTCGTGCGCGATGAGCCAGTTGTCGTCGCCGGTGATGCGCTCGGTGCTCGGTCCGAAGAGAAGCTGGTTGTATTTCGCCAGCCCGCCAAGGCCGTTGTTGAGTTTAAGGTCAAACAGCGAATACCGCACTTCGTATGTGCCAGTTCCGTATACCTCCCGGGTTGTGAAGATGTAATACAACGTTTCATCGCCAGGCACGGGGATGATGAGGGCGGATTGTGTGGCAGTGTTTTCTCCGCCGATGCCGCCGGGTGGGGTGATGTCCGTTCCTTCCTTGTCGAAGATGCTGTACCCGTCCGTAGAAAAAATAACCTGTCCGTTGCGGTCGCTGATCACCGAGGTGCCTTCTGGAGTGACCAGCGGCCCGTCGATGGCCACGGCGGGATTGTCGGGCAACGGGTTAAAGTCAATTCCCGCATTGTTTCCGAAGTACCAGATGTTAGCGCGTTGGTCGAGTGAGTCGTACTCTTTGATATTCACGCCGGCGTATGCCGTACAGGTGCCGTCTGTTGCTGCTACGTAATAGTAACCAGCCGAGTCGGGCCTCAGCGTTGTGCTCGTTTGGCCGGGGAGGAGACCACCGGGCCCGAACCATTGGTACTGAGGCATGCCGCCGCCCTGCGCCTGCACCGTGACTTCGAAGGGTGTGATGCCATCCGGGCAACTTGCGGCATTCACGGGCAGCTCACACGCACATGCGGTGGTATCCTGCACGAGGGAGAGTTGCAGGTCAAACTGCGTGATGGTGAGTGGATGGCTTGCCCTGGCGGTGTCGCCGTTGAGGAACGCAATGACCTGAACCGTCACCGGGCCGGCTTCTTCGTAGGTGTGCACCGGACTCCATCCTCTCCCAAACTGTCCGTCGCCGAAACTCCAGATGAGGCTGTCAGCGGCGGGATCGACAGTAGGATAGAACGACACGGGCGTATTGGAGCATGCGCCTTCGGTGATAAAATCAACGGTGAAGGGAATGCTGTCTTTCGCGGCGAAAGCGGAAAATTGTTTGCCGTTGAAGTCGACTGCCGTACCAAAGACGGCCGGCGCGTATTGTACCGCCGTGGCAACGGTATCAGTGTTGGTCAAGGCGCCGACGAGGAAGGGCCCGCCACTCGTCGCCTGATACAAATGATAGATAACACTGTCAGGCGCCATCTGCAAGCCATAGCTTTGGAAAACGGGAGCAGGCAGTACGGATGTCAGCGTCGTGGAGGGGCTGGCGATATCGAACTGCACCACATCGCCGGAAATGCCGCCCTCACCATGTCGCGAGATGTAGAGATATTGTCCGTTGTTGCTCCATTCCGTGTCGTAGATCGCCGGGTTTGCTGTGGCAGCCACGGCGGTGTTGAGCACGCGTTGAATGTAGCTCAGTGTTCCGGTAGCGGGATCAAACATGACGATCTCCACGTCGCGGTTGGCTTCCATAGGGGAGACTGCGATTCTGCCTGTGGCTGGATGAATTGAAAAATTGCCGGGGTTGACAATGAGTCCGAGTGTTGTGGTTGTCGTGTTGACGGGGGCAAGCGTACCTTCAACGAATTCCGACACAGTGTAATTGGTCGAGCCGTTTTCGTGGGTGATGAGCCAGAAGTCTTCGCGGTTGGGTTTGGGCACGATGATCATTGCCTCCGAGCGGTTGGTAAGTCCGCCGATGGGGTTGTTTGCGCTTGTCACATTTCCGATAGGAGGAGTGGGAAACGTTTCGTTTCCGGGTGCACTTATGTCGACGATGCTGTAGTTTATATCTCCGCCTGTTGTGCCGTTGGCGCTGTTAGTGAAAACATAGTATTGCGTGTCCGAACCGGGCACTTTCGCGATAGCAACGGGCTGATTACCCGCTGCGTTTGCAGAGAGTCCGCTGCCATTGGGCATCACTGTATGGGTCACATCGTAGACGTTGACGCCATTGGTATAGAAGAGCAGGTTGCCGTTAACGGGATCGGTGGCGACGGCGCTCCCGCCCGTGCCGAACGGTGTGGCTTTGTTGGAGAGCAGGGTAGGCGTGTTATCGGCGCGGCTGAAGCGGATACCGTGATTCGCATCCCCGAAGTACCAGTTGTGCGCCGAGAAGTTCTGTGCGCACAGGGGAGCCACCGTGAGAAGCGATAGCAGTAAGGTGAACGTAAAATTCCGGCTGGCGGGGGGTAGAGATTTACGCATATTCGCACGCATCACATTTGACGATAATTTTTACACTTTAGAACGCCCAAGTTCCTCTAAAGTATACAATTTGCCTAAAAAATACCGTTAATAATCCTGTATAAGCGGCGGGCTGCGGAGGTAGCTGAAAAAGCGCGTATGGCCGGTGGAATAGTATTTTATTAATTTCGGATATACCGTTAATTTGCCGTGATTGCCTGTTCGGACGTTGTGTTCGTTCGGGCGGCAAACCTTTAATCCTCGTTGCATGCACAGCATTGTCAGTCCACGGTCCATAGTCAGCAGTCCACAGTCGGGACGAAACAGATTGATCAGCCGCCGGCACCTTGTGGGAGGGGTACTTGCAATGGTTTTGGTCGTGGTGGGTGCCGTGAAGACAATCGCCCAGGATCCGCAGTTTTCACAGTTCTATGCCGCGCCTCTTTACCTGAACCCCGCCTTTGCCGGATCTACAAATCAGGCACGCGCAGGTATCAATTACCGCAATCAGTGGCCCGCCATCGACGCCAATTTTACGACGATGTCGTTCTTTGCGGATTATTTTATCGAAGACAAGAGCAGTGGCGTGGGGTTGCTGGTGACGCGTGACCGTGAAGGGCTGGCGGGATTGCGATCGCTCAGCCTGGGCTTACAGTACGCATATGAGCTTCAGCTGACGGACTTCCTCGGGTTTCGCCCGGGCGTTCAACTGGCGATGTACAATCGCGATGTGAATTTTGACCGCCTTACATTCGGCGACCAGTTCGACCCTTCAACGGGTGAGTTTATCGATCAGCCCAGCGCCGAAAGTTTTTCCACCAACTTCAGCAAGACTTTTTTCGACGTGTCGTTTGGCGGTGTGCTGTTTACGAGATCTGCCTGGCTCGGTGTATCGGCGAGTCATTTGAACAGGCCGAACCAATCGATCATCGACGAAGTGAGCCGGTTGCCTGTCAAGCTTTCGTTTCACGGAGGATTCAAATTTTATATGAAGCCGGGCGTCGTGGGGAGTGGCGTCTATGCCCGTAACGCCGAACGAAGCATTGCGCCCGCATTGCAATACCGGCATCAGGGAGCGTTCGACCAGATGGACCTGGGATTGTATTTTACGTTTGAGCCGCTCGTGCTGGGTACGTGGTACCGTGGCGTGCCATTCAAGAACATCGACAACTTCGTCAACAATGAATCGATTGTCCTTTTGTTGGGCTTCACGCAGATTGGGGCGAAGGATGCCATCAACATCGGCTACAGCTTTGACTACACCATTTCGAAGCTGGGCCCCGGCAGTGGCGGCGCGCACGAGTTCAGTCTCGTCTATACCTGGCCGATGCGCAATCCCCGGAAGCCGCCGAAGGACAAGCTGATTATTCCGTGCCCGGATTTCTAGGCGCGTTGAACTTTTTTCCTCAATTCTTCGTAAAAAGCTTGTCGATAATAGATAATTATCGTTTAATTTTGCATTAAGTGTTTAACCAAAGCGACCTGAATGGATTTTCTCTAACGTTTAACTGTTATAAGACATTGAAAACGACATTCACCTTATTTTCCGCCGCTGCTGCGGCGTACCCTTCCCTCAGAACTTCCCGGTTCTCTTCCAGCGCCTGTTTGGTGACCAGGCGGCCCCGCCCTGCGAGGTACGTTCGCATTTAATCCGTACAACTTTGTTGACAATACCGGAAGCGCGTCTGGGACACGTTTCGGCAAGATGCGTAAGCATCATTTCCTGATTTCGTTCACCATATTTTCAAAGACTACATTGGAAAACAACAATATCACCATCAGAGTGGCGACACCTGATGACACCAAATATGCCGATACCATCACCACGGAGATGGAGGAATCGGCCAAAGCGCGCGGTACCGGCATCGCAAAGCGCTCGCCGGAGTACATCCGCCGAAAAATGGAGGAGGGCAAGGCCGTGATCGCCCTGACACACGATGGCACCTGGGTGGGCTTTTGCTACATTGAGGCCTGGGAGCACGAAAAATACGTCGCTAACTCCGGTCTGATCGTATCGCCGCCCTTTCGCAAGAGCGGTGTCGCCCGAGACATCAAACGAAAGGTGTTCGACCTGTCACGCAAGAAATATCCGCACGCCAAAATATTCGGCCTCACCACCGGGCTGGCCGTGATGAAGATCAACTCGGAACTCGGCTATGAACCGGTGACCTATTCGGAACTTACGACGGATGAAGAATTCTGGAAGGGTTGCCGCAGTTGCGTTAACTACGATATCCTGATGGCCAAGGGCAGAAAGAACTGTCTCTGCACGGCCATGCTGTTTGATCCGGAAGAGGCCGCCGCCAAGCTTAACATGAAGCTCCCCGAAGAGAAGCTCGCGGAAGCTGCTGTGACACCTGAAGGAGAACTCGTTGTCAAGCGTGAACATCGCCGCAAGTTCAAAGGAAATCTGAGGTTGTTCGAACGGTGGATGCGTTACAAGCGGTACGTGTTGCTCAAGTCGTTCAGGAAAAGGGAAAATGGAATAGGTGCGCCCGCATCCGCTGAGAAAAAGCGATCCCTGCTCGGCATTTTCTTCTGGTAATACAAAACGTTGGCATAAGCGCAGGGACAGGGCATGCCTTGTCCCTCTGTTTTTATACATTTGCACCCATGATGAGAAAAAAAGTTGTATTGGCTTTCAGCGGAGGGCTGGATACCTCCTATTGCGTCAAATACCTGAGCGAAGAGAAGGGCTATGAAGTGCATACCCTTACGGTCAATACCGGTGGCTTCGATGCGGCCGAAATACAATCGATTGAATCGCGCGCCAAAGATCTCGGCGTTGCCTCTCACAAAACAGTGGATGAGACCAGGGCCTACTATGATGCGGTGATCCGCTACCTGATCTACGGAAACGTGCTGAAGAACAACACCTATCCGCTCAGTGTCAGCGCCGAGCGGATGTCGCAGGCGTTGGCCACCGCGAACTACGCCAGGGAACTTGGTGCGGATGCGGTTGCCCATGGCAGTACCGGTGCGGGCAATGACCAGGTGCGTTTCGATATGATCCTGAATACACTGGTTCCCGGAGTGGAGATCATCACGCCAATCCGCGACATGAAGCTTTCGCGCGAAGAGGAGATTGACTACCTCAAATCAAAAGGGGTAGATATGAATTTCAGCAAGGCGATGTATTCCATCAATAAGGGATTGTGGGGAACCTCCATCGGCGGAAAGGAAACACTGAAGTCCCTGGGTATGCTTCCCGAAGAAGCATGGCCGACGCCCGTGACCAAACACGACACGGAAACGGTGAAGCTCTCGTTTGAAAAAGGGGAACTCACGCACGTGAATGACCGTGCCTTTGATCATCCAACGGAAGCGATACAGTTTCTTCAGTCCATCGCCGGACCGTACGGCATCGGTCGTGATATCCACGTAGGTGACACGATCATTGGCATTAAGGGTCGGGTCGGATTTGAGGCCGCTGCCCCCGTCGTCATCATCAAGGCCCATCACACGCTGGAAAAGCATGTCCTCACCAAGTGGCAGTTGACATGGAAAGACCAGCTTGCACAGTTTTATGGCAACTGGCTGCACGAAGGTCAGTATCTGGACCCGGTGATGCGCGACATGGAGGCCTTCCTGACAAGCACCCAACAACACGTCACGGGCGATGTACATGTTGCGTTGTTCCCGTATCGTTTCGTAGTGGAGGGTATCACCTCACCGTTTGACCTGATGTCATCGCGCTTCGGCAAATACGGAGAGATGAACCTTGGCTGGAGCGCAGAAGACGTGAAAGGATTCTCGAAAATATTTGGCAACCAGACGATGATCTATCACCAGGTGGCGGCCGAAAACAACAGCCTCACGCAAAGGCGCGAAGTTCGCAAAGAAGATGAATAATCCTTTGGGCGCTGGTGGCGCGTGACAGGGAGGGGTTTCAAAAGAAAACCAATTCATCGCGCGCATTGTCTCATTTGCGCGAGGACAATCTGAGACGTTTATATTGGTACTAATAAATATTTATCGAATTGAAGATCAAGGCGGGAATTATTGGTGGAGCAGGGTTTACGGGCGGTGAGACCACACGTTTACTCCTGAATCATCCGCAGGTAGAATTGACATTTGTTCACAGCCGAAGCAACGCGGGAAAGCCGTTGCACGCTGCACACGCCGACCTGCTGGGGGAGACGTCGATGACCTTTTCGGAGTCGTTCGACGCCAAAGTCGATGTGCTGTTTCTGTGTCTGGGTCATGGCGAAAGCCGCAAGTTTCTCGACGCGGAAACGATCGATCCTGCTACCCGCATTATTGACCTGAGCCAGGATTTCAGACTGGGAGAGTCGGCCGCCGGACGCGAGTTCGTCTACGGGATGCCGGAACTGTATCGCGACAAAATTAAAGCGGCGCACAACATCGCCAACCCCGGATGCTTTGCCACGACGCTCACGCTCGGCTTACTGCCCCTGGCGAAGGCCGGCGTACTGAAGGAAGTGTACAGCACAGGCATTACCGGCTCGACGGGTGCGGGACAAAAACTTCAGGAGACAACGCATTTCACCTGGCGGGCCAACAACATCTCCGCTTACAAGACCCTGAGTCACCAGCACCTGCGCGAAATACGGCTGCACCTGAAAAGTTACCAGCCCGCCTTTGATGCGCCCATCAACTTTATACCCTGGCGCGGCGACTATACACGCGGCATTTTTGTGAGCTCCTGTCTGCCGTGCGATCTTTCTCTTGAAGAAGCGCGCAAGGTGTATCACGATTACTTCGACGGGCATCCGTTCACTATTCTGTCCGACCGCCCCGTCGATCTCAAACAGGTCGTGAATACCAATAAATGCATTATCGGCCTGGAAAAAGAAGGCGATAAACTGGTCGTGCACTCCGCCCTCGACAACCTTCTCAAAGGTGCATCAGGGCAAGCCGTACAGAACATGAATTTGATGTTCGGACTTGACGAGCGTGACGGCCTGCGGCTGAAAGCCACGACGTTTTAAGTTCTAAGTTTTAAGTTTTAAGTGGGGTTGTGCGGTTTAAGTTGAGTCGCAGTTGATATTCTAGTTGAGTAGGGAATATGTGTAGTCAATATAAGAACCTCTTAATTTTTCTGACATGCAAAATTACAAGACCCTCATCGTTTGGCAGAAGGCGCATGCTTTTGCCCTTTGTTTGTACAGGTTGACAATGGATTACCCCAAAACCGAACAGTATGCAATGACCAGTCAGCTGAGGCGCGCGTGTGTTTCTATTCCTTCAAATATCGCTGAAGGATGTGGAAAGCATACCGATGCCGATTTGGCTAACTTCCTTCAAACCGCTCTGGGTTCATCGAATGAGGTGGAGTACTTGCTGCTGCTCTCTCATGAGTTGGGGTATTTGAAAGACGATCTCTTCAAAGACGCAAACGCAAAGATCAATGAAGTCAAGGCCATGCTGATTACATTGATTAATAAAATTCGCAATCGCGCAAAAACTTAGAACTTAAAACTTAGAACTTAACACTTAAATGACTTTATTCGACGTATATCCCCTCTTTCCAATCAAGCCTGTCAAAGCGCAGGGTTCCTGGCTTTGGGATGACAAAGGCGAAAAATACCTCGACCTGTATGGCGGACATGCAGTGATTTCGATCGGACATTCGCATCCACATTATGTGCAGCGCATTTCAGATCAGCTGAGCCGCATCGCCTTTTATTCTAATAGTGTTCAGAATGATTTGCAGCGTGAATTCGCGGAGAAACTCGGGGAGTTGTCCGGATACCCGGACTACCAGCTTTTTTTGTGTAACTCCGGGGCGGAAGCTAACGAAAACGCTCTGAAAGTCGCTTCCTTTATCACTGGAAGGAAAAAAGTGATCGCGTTCAGAAAGTCGTTTCACGGAAGAACTTCGGGCGCGGTTGCGGCTACCGACAATCAAAAAATTGTTGCTCCTTTCAATGCCGGGCACGAAATTGTCTTTGTTCCCATGAACGATGTGCAGTCCTTCGACAACGTGATGGACGACAAAGTGGCTGCGGTGATCATTGAGGGTATCCAGGGTGTCGGCGGGATACGCATTCCTGATGACGATTTCTTGCGTCACCTGGAATCGCGTTGTCGTGAGTATCAGTCCATGCTCATTCTCGATGAAGTACAATCCGGCTATGGAAGGACAGGTAAATTCTTTGCACACCAACACGCGCAAATAAAACCCCACCTGATCACCATGGCAAAGGGTATGGGCAACGGTTTTCCGATTGGTGGTTTGATCATTCATCCGGATATCAAGCCGTGGAGTGGTATGCTGGGCACTACTTTTGGAGGGAATTACCTGGCATCGGTTGCCGGCCTCGCGGTGCTTGAAGTAATTGAGCGCGAACGCTTGATGGACAACGCCACACGCATAGGCAGCTACTGGATGGAGAAGATAAAAGCGATGTCCGGGATCACTGACATTCGCGGACGCGGCCTGATGATCGGCATGGACTTGTCCGAAGAGCACAAGGACGTTCGAAAGCAGTTGCTGTTAAAGCACCATATCTTTACCGGTGAAGCTAAACCCAATACCGTCCGCCTGCTTCCGTCATTGGCGGTGACACAGGCTGAGGCGGACCTATTCTTAAACGCGCTGACTGAAGAAATCGCATGAAGCACTTTATCTCCGTAGCGGACGTACCCGACATCAACGCACTCGTTCACAAGGCGCTCGCCTACAAGGCCGACCCCTACCGGGACCGGCAATTGGGAGCGCACAAGCGAATCGGCCTGCTGTTTCTCAATCCGAGCATGCGGACCCGCCTGAGCACACAAATCGCCGCCTCCAACCTGGGTATGGAGGCGATCGTGTTTAATGTCGGCCAGGAAGGATGGTCACTTGAGTTCGAAGAGGAAGCCATCATGAGTGGCAACACGGTTGAGCACGTCAAGGATGCGGCGCCCATCCTCGGTCATTATTTTGATATCCTGGGCATTCGCACGTTTCCGACACTCAGGGATAAGAAGGAAGACTACAGCGAACGCTACATCAAACAGTTTATCAAATACGCCGGCATTCCGATTGTAAGCCTTGAAAGCGCTACGCTGCATCCACTGCAGAGCCTTACAGACGTCATCACCATCACAGAGACGTTTAGAGCAAAACGACGGCGCCCGAAGGTGGTGCTGACGTGGGCACCGCATGTGAAGGCGTTGCCGCAGTGTGTCGCCAACAGCTTTTCACAGTGGATGAACACCTGGGACCAGGCCGACTTTGTCATCGCGCACCCGGAGGGATATGAGCTTGATCCGTTGTATACGACCGGGGCGTCGATCAGTCATGATCAGGACTATGCCCTGAGAGACGCGGACTTTGTGTATGTTAAGAACTGGAGTGCCTACCATGACTACGGCCGCGTTATTTCCGATGACCGTGAATGGATGCTGACCAACGAAAAGCTGATGCAGACTAATCATGCCAGAGTGATGCATTGCCTGCCGGTGCGCCGCAATGTGGAACTCAGCAGTGAAGTGCTTGACGGTTTTAGCAGTATCGTCACGCACCAGGCCTCGAACCGCGTTTGGGCAGCGCAGGCGGTATTAAGTGAACTCCTGATGGCAAGGCCGGCCTAGCACCCACGAAAGCTATGCAACGGATTTTTATTATCAAGATTGGCGGAAATGTACTGGATGACCCTGCTTCATTGGATGCATTTCTGCGACGCTTTGCGCGTCTCGACCAGCCCCGCATTCTCGTTCACGGTGGTGGAAAGATTGCCACGCGCATAGGCGATAAGTTGGGTATCACGTCGCGCTATGTCGACGGACGCCGGATCACCGATGCCGACACGCGCGATGTGGTGACGATGGTATACGGCGGACTCGTCAACAAACAGATGGTTGCGACACTCCAGCAACTTGGATGCAATGCGGTCGGGCTGACGGGTGCGGATGGAAACGCCATCCGTGCGGTGAAACGACCCGTCAGGAAAATCGACTACGGTTTTGTGGGCGACATCGAGCCTGCTGATGTGAACACGTCGCTGTTGACAGATTTTATCGAACGTGGCCTGGTGCCCGTGTTTGCACCTTTGACGCATGCCGACGGACATATCCTCAATACCAACGCAGACACGATCGCTTCTGTGCTCGCGGTGGCACTTGGCGAACGGTTCGATGTGCGACTCATCTATTGTTTCGAGAAAAAAGGTGTGCTGCGCGACGTCAATGATCCCGAATCGGTGATACGACATATGCCACGGACGTTGTATCAAACATTGCTGAAAGAAGGGGCACTTGCTGACGGCATACTTCCGAAACTGGAAAACGCTTTCGCGGCCATTGACGCGGGGGTGAAGGAAGTATTGATCGGCGAAGCGGCCGACATTGAAAAAAATACCGGTGCCGAGACGGCTGGTACCTTAATTACCGCATAAGCCGAACGTTGACTACCTGATCATGAAACGCCCTGGCGAAATAGCGACAAATCTTTTAAAACAGCTGATAGCGACTCCGTCTTTTAGCCGTGAGGAGGACAAAACAGCCGCCATCCTCGAGACTTTCCTGAAAGAACAAGGCGTGTCCACCGAACGTGATGCCAACAACGTTTGGGCGCGAAACCGGCATTTTAAAGACGGGCTTCCCACTATCCTGCTGAACTCCCATCACGACACTGTGCGGCCGAACAGCGCGTATACGCGCGACCCTTTCACCCCGGAGATCGTCGATGGTAAATTGTACGGGCTGGGCAGCAACGATGCAGGTGGCCCCCTCGTATCGCTGATCCTTACCTTTCTGCACTTCTGGGAACGAAACGACCTGCCGTTCAACCTCGTAATCGTGGCATCGGCTGAAGAAGAAATATCCGGTGCCAACGGAATCGAACGCGTTTGGAGCCAGTTGCCTCCCATCGACTTTGCCATCGTCGGCGAGCCGACAACGGGTCAAATGGCTGTTGCGGAAAAAGGGTTGATCGTGCTGGATTGTGTCGCGCATGGCCGGTCGGGACATGCGGCGCGTGACGAAGGTGTGAATGCCATCTACGAGGCAATACGTGATATTACCTGGCTGCGTTCATACAAGTTTCCACGCGTGTCGGAAACCCTCGGCGAGGTGAAGATGTCGGTCACGGTGATCCAGGCGGGGAAACAGCATAACGTCGTTCCTGCTGAGTGTGCGTACACCGTCGATGTTCGCGTCACCGATCAGTACAGCCTTGAAGAAGTAGTGGCAGTGATACGTGCTCATGTCAAGGCTACGGTGACGCCGCGTTCCTTGCGCATGCGTTCTTCCGGAATCGCCGACGATCATCCCCTGGTGTTGGCAGCAAAGAAGTTAAACATCCCATTGTACGGATCGCCGACCACTTCCGATCAGGCATTGATTCCCGTTCCCTCGGTCAAGATAGGGCCGGGTGATTCGGCGCGCTCGCATACGGCGGATGAATTTATCTACGTTCACGAAATTGCGAGCGGAATAGATACGTATATTGCCCTGTTGAACGGACTGAGTGCGTAAAAAAAAGCGAAGCCTGTCCCCACATCAAACTACGATTCGTCGATATGAAACTATGGCAAAAGGATAAAACCGCACTGAAAGAAGTGGAGAAGTTCACGGTTGGAAAAGACCGCGAGATGGATCTCTTTCTTGCACCGTTTGATGTATTGGGTTCGCTGGCACATATCCGCATGCTCGTCTCGATCGGTCTCCTGACGGAAGACGAGCATCAACAACTGTCGGCTGCCCTCAAGGATATTCATGCCGCTATCAGTCATGGCGCGTTTACACTGGCGGAAGATGTGGAGGATATTCACTCGCAAGTTGAGATCGAACTCACCAGGCGCCTCGGTGATACCGGGAAAAAGATTCACAGCGGTCGTTCCCGGAACGACCAGGTGCTGGTGGACATCAAGTTGTTTCTCCGGTCGCAGATAGAAGAAGTGGTGAGTGATGTCAAACGCCTGTTTGATCTGCTGATCGCGCAGAGCGAAAAGTACAAAGAGGATCTGATGCCCGGGTATACGCACCTTCAACTCGCGATGCCTTCTTCTTTCGGCCTCTGGTTTGGGGCTTATGCCGAAAGCCTCGTTGACGACCTGCTTACCGTGAAGGGTGCGTACGATGTGGTAAACAAAAACCCACTCGGGTCGGCGGCGGGCTACGGGTCTTCATTTCCGCTCAATCGTACAATGACCACGGAACTACTCGGCTTTGAAACGTTGAACTACAACGTCGTATATGCGCAAATCGGCCGTGGCAAGACAGAGCGAATTGTGGCGAGCGCTTTTTCGAATGTGGCTGCGACGCTGGCCAAGCTTTCCATGGACGCTTGTCTTTTCCTCAACCAGAACTTTGCGTTCATCTCCTTTCCGGATGAATTGACAACCGGATCCAGCATTATGCCGCACAAGAAGAACCCCGATGTCTTTGAGCTTGTTCGCGGTCGCTGCAACCAGATCATGTCGCTGCCAAACGATATCGCGATGATCACCGGGAACCTGCCATCGGGATACCACAGGGATATGCAGCTTTTGAAAGAACTTTTGTTTCCTGCCATCCGGAACCTCCGGGATTGTTTGAATATGGTATCGCTGATGCTGAGCCACATCCAGATAAAGCAAAACATCCTCGCTGACGATCAATACAAGTTTCTCTTCAGCGTGGAAGAGGTGAACAAACACGTTTTATCAGGGGTACCCTTCAGAGACGCCTACCGGCAGGTAGGACTCGATATCAGTGCGGGCAATTACGCGCCCGACAAGACGATCAATCATACACACGAAGGCAGTATTGGCAACCTGTGCCTGCCTGAGATTGCGCGGCTGATGGAGCGGGCGGTCGATGCTTTTGATTTTCCGCGGTATCATCAGGCCATCAGCAAACTGCTGGCCTGATTCACAGGCGAGTGTAGAGAAACCTCCGCAACTTGTTTTTTCTTTTTGGTGTCATCGTGCGCAAGCGGCTGTAAGGCCTTGGCATATCATTTTTATATGACGGTATCGAACGTTGGCAAATCGAAAAACAAAAACAATCTTAAAATATTCGTATGCAAAAAGAAACGGCAAATACGCAGCGCAGGGTACTGCATGACTTCCCTGAGTTGCAGGTGGGATTCCCGGAAAGAAATGACGCCAGTGGCTCCGCCTATGAAATGGAACGCATTCATGTAGACATGGAGACGTTGAATATTTCAAAAAAGCGTGCGGCGGACATCGCGCGTGAATTGCGCAACGGTAGATCCCGCGCATAGGAACCTCGCGCAACTTCTCAAGGAAGCCGCTAAACAACAGAAGCCTGACTGGCTTCTGTTGTTTTTTTTTGCCCTTGTTTTTCCTGGCCTAAAGTGCGCGTCTTTTTTACCTCGCGTCCAGGGGGGAAGGCATGTTATTATGGTAGTCCTCCCAAAGATCGTACAACTGAAAATCCTTGATTGCGTCAAGCGGCTGCAGGTAAGCGCTGCTAAACATCAGATCCTCACGTTGCTTGATTTCACCTGATGGGTCTTTCCACCGCAGGTCACATGAAATCTGATCACCGTACTTCTTTACCGGCACGAGCACGCAATCTTCAATCGGCACTTCGTAATGCCGGTGGTACTGTTTGTGCTTGTGCTCACTGACTTTGTAAGGCTTGCCTAACCGAATATTCTCCATCGCTGTATGATTTTTTAAAAGCGGAAAATGCCACAGGTATCCTGTGTTTTGTGATGGGCTGGACCATAAGTGGGAAAAGGCCGCTTTTTTTTCGGGGGAATATCCCGTGCCCTTAGGGACGACTAAGGTATTAAATGTCGGCCTCATTTGCTACTGGTTCCGCGTCAAAAAATTTGGGGCGTCATATTTTCATTTGGATGGCCGGAAATTTCTCCCGTTGACGCGTCGAAGCGCGCTCATTTTTCGCTTTCTTCTTTTTTTTGTACCATTGATTTTATGGAACCTGATATTCTGTTGTTCATTATTGCCGGGATTGCGGCGGCCAGCTACCTTTTCGAACAGTGGCTTGAGTACCTTAACATGAAAGCGTTGCGACGCGATATTCCGGCTGACGTGGCGGCGTTTTACGATCGTGACCAGTATCTCAAATCCCTCGACTATCACAAAGCGCTTACACGTTTTTCCTTTTGGACTTCGGGCTTTAGTTTCGTCATTACCATGGCCATGCTGCTTGGTGGCGGATTCGGCTGGCTCGACAGCATGCTCCGGACAGAAATTCAAAATGAAATTTTGTTGGCGCTTGTATTCTTTGGCTTGCTGATGCTCGCTTCAGACATTGCTACGCTTCCATTTCAACTGTACTCCACATTTGTGATTGAAGCGCAATTTGGATTCAACAAGACGAGTCCTCGCACATTCATGCTGGACAAGTTTAAAGGATATTTTCTGGCGGCGTTGATTGGCGGACCATTGCTGGCACTGCTCATCTACCTCGTCGGTGCGATAGGTCCCACCTTCTGGATATGGTTTGCTGTCGTGGCAGCCGTATTTATTGTGTTTATGAACATGTTCTACACGAGTCTTATCCTTCCATTGTTCAATAAGCTGACGCCTCTGCCCGAAGGCGAGCTCAAGACAGCGATCCAGGAGTTTGCGCGACGCGTAGATTTTCCGCTTGACAATATCTTTGTGATCGATGGGTCGAAGCGTTCGAGCAAGGCCAACGCCTTTTTTTCGGGCATCGGCAGGAAGAAGAAGATCGTCTTGTATGATACCCTGATTGAAAAGCACACCACGGATGAACTGGTAGCGGTATTGGCCCATGAGGTAGGGCACTACAAGAAGAAACACATCGTTCGCGGTCTATTGCTTGCGATCGTTCAGGTATTCTTTACGCTGTTTGTTCTTTCTCTGATGGTTTACAACGAGCAGCTGTCGATGGCACTCGGAGGGAGGGGACTCTCAGTGCATCTGAACCTGATTGCGTTCTCTATACTATTTGCGCCTGTATCGGGCCTTACAGGCTTATTCATGAGCATGTACAGCAGGAAAAATGAATTTGAAGCGGACGCTTATGCGCGCGAAACTTTCAGTGGGCAATCGCTGGCAGCGGCGTTAAAGAAACTGTCGGTCGATTCGTTAAGCAATCTTTATCCTCACCCACTTTACGTTTTCTTTCACTATTCACATCCGCCGCTGCTACAACGGTTGGAGAAAATCAATGCGAGCGCCTGAAGCTCCATCCGATGCACCCCAGCAATACAAGCACGACCAGCCATGAGGACGCGGTCGTTACCTTGTTTCCCACCGTGTATGGTTTCGGCCGAAAGGTAAACGTGATGGTGTGGTCTCCCGCCGGCACTTCAAGGGCGCGCAGAATGTAGTTGACCCTGACGACATCGGCGGGTTGACCATCGATTGTTGCTTCCCATCCAGGGTAATAGATCTCTGAAAAAACAACGAACCCGTCTACAGCCGAATGGCTTTGATATTCCAGCGACCGTGGGTCGTAGTGTGTCAATTGGATCGTCGCGGCGCTGTCATAGGAGAACGGGTCGACGTTGAATCGCGACGTGTCGATCACCGCTGTCCGCCTGAGGTCTGTCGTACAGGTGTTCTCCAGTTCGGTGATTGCGTTCTCCGTCCGTTCTAAGTCGCTTACAAACCATGCATTGCCGTAGGCGGATGCGTTGGGGATGACCTGTCCTGCTTGTGCGCCGACCACAACGTATTTCACGTTTAGCATGTCGAAGGCGGGCAGGTTTTCAAATGAAGTGTTCCCTTCGCGCACCTGTGAGACGAACTGTTCGGTCTGCTTCATCATGCAAGAATCGTAAAACTCGGCGTATCGCCTGAGTTTCGCACCGTGATAGCCTCCAATGGAGTGGTGGTAATATGAAGTGCGCGCTTCCGCGAATGGATTGTCACCGCTGCCGGTGAGGTAACTCAGGTTATACACGCGATAGTAAGTAGTGTCTTGAAGGATACGCTGATCTGCTTCGGTTATGGCAAAGGTTGTTTTTTCGCGTTTGCGTTTGTAGTTGTTTTCGTCAAAGAACCGTTTGTCGACGGAGGCGAGGTCGGCCATTACCATGAAAACCAGAAAGGCATAAAAGCCCACCGGCGAAATCTTTTTGTGTACATCAAAGTAAATGGCGATAAAGGCAGCGAGGATAAAGGCGAACGAGCGGAAAGCATCGCTTCTAAAGAGACTTTTTCGGTCATCGGCCAACGCGTCAACAAACCATGGTGGAAGTTGTGCTTCAATCTCGCGGGTAAAGCCGAACACGCCGGCAAAGATCCACAACAGGAAGCACAGCCCTCCGGTGGAAGCAAATACAATCAGCAGTTGACGCTTTGTCTCTTTATTGATCCCGATCGACCAGAGCCGTTCAAGTCCGAGCAGTCCGAGCAACGGCATCGCGAAAAGGATGATGATGAGTGTAAAGGTGACAGAACGGAAGTTGCTGTATCCCGGAAAATAGTCGAACATAAAATAGTTGAACGCGGAGAAGTTGCTACCCCAGCTCAGCATGATGCTGAGAATGCTGACAGGAAGCAGCCACCATACGTAGCGTTTCTCCGCGAAAGCGATTCCCAGTACAAACAGGAAGACAATGATGGCACCGGCATAGTAGGGCGCCGCCAGTCGTTGCTCGCCCCAGTAAGCGCCGGTGAAGCGTGCAAGCTGGTTGGCCATTTGTTGATCGCCTGAACGGGCAAGTGCGCGATACACTTCGCTGTTACGGTCGGTAACGAGGTAGTTGCTGCTGGCACCGCCATAAACATTGGGTATCATCAGCGTGAGCGGCTCGAAGATGCCATTGCTGAATTCGAATGCGTACTGCTTGCTCATACCGCCCGATCCTTCGGCAGCTTCGCCTTCGTGGTGCGCAACGAGATCGGACTCGCCGCGCGTAGAGTACGCGCTGTATTCTTTGAGCGCCCAGAACTGTCCAAAATAGGTGCCCGCTCCGAGCAATACGGCCACGACCAGGATGCCGACGGTTTTCAACAGGTCGGGCACCGTTTTGTTTTGTACTGACAGAATGAGTTGAACGAAGCCATATACAAGCACGATCAGTAGCAGGTAGTAGGTCATTTGCACGTGATTTTCACGAAGGTGCAATGCCATGGCTGCCGCCGTTGTGCCGAACCCGAGTATGCGCCGGCCTGAGAAGCACAGATGGATGCCTGCCATTACCAGCGGCATAAAAGCGATAGCACCGATGCGGCCGTTGTGTCCGGCAGCGAGACCGATGATCATATAGCTCGACAAACCGAACGCCACTGCGCCGGCGATGGCGAGATAAGGCCGCACCCTGAAGGCGAGCAGCATCAGGTAGTAGCAGATAAAGGCGACGAAAATGTTGCTGATCGGGTGTGGAAGCATCAGTGCCATTACCGTCTTGAGATAGCTGATGGCCTGGTTGCCCCATTGTATGCTGACGAGGTACGCCGGCATGCCGCTAAACATGGAGTTGGTCCAGAGGGCTTCTTCCCCAGTTTCGTTGCGATAGTCGCTGATTGCTTTCGAAGATCCGACGAACATTTCGATGTCATGCTGCTGGAGCGTCTTGTTTTCAAAGAATATCGGATTAAAGAAGAAGAGGGTAATGAGCAGGAAGATCACAACAGCAACGACGTGGGGAAGGACGTCTGCGGAGAAACTAATTTTTTTCATGCATTTTCATTAGGAGTGCAAAATAGGAAGGTTGGCCTTATATAACAATTATCACGCATGAGCGTTGCCGGTTGCCGGCTCGTCCGTGCCAGGTGTTGATTGATTGTGAATGTCATTGACTGAAGCTCATTGACCTAAGCCCCTTTTTATACCTCACTTCAGTCCTCTAGGCAGGCCTGAAAGAGAGGACATCTAAGGACTGGCGTGCAAATTGCAGGCTTGAGCCCGAAGGGCAACTTCCGGGAAGTTTTGAACTTCCCGGAAGTTGAACCTTGGTTGACACTTGATATTTGCTTTTTATAGCGGTAGCTTTATTCATTCTCAATTCATTCTCAGTTTACGGCAATACAACCGATCACAAATGATTAAAATCACGGAAAAACCAATTGATGTACAGAAGGTCATCGATACCGCCTCCAGCCTGGGCGCCGGAGCGGTAAATGTGTTTGTCGGTACAGTACGCAATACGGCTCATGGCAAAAACGTAT
>CAYMWA010000039.1:0-26213 GCA_964393795.1 uncultured Roseivirgaceae bacterium | reverse complement strand
AAGATAAGTAATTAAACCATTATCGTCAATCCGAACTTCTGATTCGGGAAAATCTTTTTCTGAAAGTTCCTGAATGATCCTGATAACGGATTTTGCGGGATCTACCTGGACGCCCGTGGTGTGCGATTGGATGGTGGGTGTAATTTCCCCCTTCAGAAATTCGCCCTTTCGGTCCGTAAACACCTTGATGATAGGCGCGAGGCCGTTGATGCCCGCGATGTTGATGCCCTTATAGGTACAAAAGTTTCCGAGGCTGTAGGCGATGAACCTTTTGTTGTAGACTTCGACGCCCCGCGTTACGTGTGGGCCGTGTCCGAAGACGATGTCCGCGCCGACATCGATTAACGCATGCGAAAATTCGTATACGTCGCCCCGGTCTTCGCCGTAGTACATCTCGTGTTCGCGCGGCACATGCTGATATTTTGCCCCCTCAGCGCCCCCGTGGAAGGAGACGATGACGATGTCCACAAGAGTGTCCAGCTCGCGCACAATGGCGCGGGCCCCTTCCAGATCGGTGATTTGTACCGTATTGGTGTTGGGCGCAAATGCGGCAAGGCCATAGCGAACACTGTCTTTCACCAGAATCGTGGTCTTCATTGACACCTGTCCGGCGTGCAGTATGCCTGCGTTGATGAGTGTAGCCATGGTGGTGTCGCGGCCTGCATCGCCCATGTCGCCGGCGTGGTTATTGGCCAGGCTCATCATGTCAAACCCTGCGGCCGTGAGGTTTCTGACATAGCGCACAGGTGATCGGAATGCGTAGCAAAGCTTGGGATTGTTGCATTTCTTCGGCGTGCCCCCTTCGTCGAGCAACGTGCCTTCAAGATTTCCGAAGGTGACATCGGCGTTGCGCAGGATCGGCGCCACATCGCGCATCAGGAAGGCGCCGTCGTCGGGCGGTAGCCGGTCTTCGGGATAGTTAGTTCCCATCATGATATCGCCGACGCCAATTACAGTAATAGTGTCCCGGGTGACCGCTTCCGCAAGACTGTCCAGCGTCGCCGGTCCGTCACTCGCAGGTGTTGGCGTTTTAAAACGAACACTGTCCTCCTGGGCGAAAGCCGCCATGGAGGCCAAACAACACAAAACGATCAGGACAATCCGCATATGACGACATCAGGATTGCAAAGAAAGGGAGAATTCAGGATAAAGGAAATGATTAGTCGAGCGCCTCGCGTTGTTTGCTTCCTTCTTCAACGAGTTTTTCGTATTCCGTATTGCTGAGGTCGCGCTGGAAGAAATTAATCGGGTTGATTTGCACGCCGTTGTACAATACTTCGTAGTGCAGGTGCGGGCCGCGTGAGAGACCCGTATTGCCGACAAACCCGATAATGTCGCCGCGTTTGATCTTTTGCCCCCTCTTTATATTAAAGGCTGACAGGTGCGCATAGCGTGTTTCATATCCGTAGCCGTGGTTGACGAAAATAACGTTCCCGTAGCTTCCGGAGAAGTAGGCCGCCCGCACAACGCCATCGCCGGTAGCGTATACCGGCGTACCAATATCGGCAGTGAAATCAAGTCCTTTATGCTCACGCACATAACCGAGCAGCGGATGAAAACGGGCGCCAAAGGTGGTGTGCAGGTGCGTGAGTGTCTTATTGCTGATCGGCTGAATCGCGGGCCGCGCGGCCCACATGGAACTCTTCTTTTCAAACATCTCGGCAATCTCGTCGTATGATTGCAATTCAACCTCCAGCTGGTGCTTCAGTTTTTCGAAAACGCGATACTCGCCCAGCACCATCGGAAACTCGCGAAGTTGTGCGACATTTATTTTCTCGCTACCCCCGATACCAGCCTCGCGGATGCTGGCGTCGAGCGGTTTCGAATCAAGGATCACCCGGTAGTTGTAATCGCCCTTTTCAATCAGCGTCCGCAGTTCGTCATTTGCCGATGCAATCTGATCGTCCAGAATATCCCACTCAATGCGCAGCCGCTGGTTGTCTTCTGCCAGGAGCATCTCATTGATCGAGGGAAGGTAGCTGAGCAAATACAAAGAAGAAACGCCGGCAACGGCGAACGAAATGACCAGGAACGTGAGAATGCGATTGCGCAGAACTTTCCCCTGTATATAATAAGGCTCGTATCGGCAGGTGAGGGGATTATAGCGGAATTTGGTGGCCATTAATCAAGCGATTGGTTTTGTTGATGGCTGAGCAACGTAAGGTGATGGTGCTGGTCACTGGTAAAGCCATCGATCATAAAAATGATTGGATCGACGTTTTTGTCGTCCTGCAGAATTTCGTAGTGGAGGTGGGGTGCAACGGATCCGCCACTGCTTCCAACAGTGGCGATTGTATCGCCCTTTTGTACTTTTGCGCCGAAGCGCACGCGGATCTCTTCGAGATGTGCATAGCGCGTAACTAAGCCATTGCCGTGGTCTATTTCAAGATAATTTCCATAACCGGCTTGCAGGTCACTGTGCTTGAGTTTGGAGACGGCACCTGATCCCGTTGCGACAACAGGGGTGCCGCGGGGCATGGCGATGTCAATGCCAAGGTGTTCGTATAACCCTTTGTGAAAGGGATTTACCCGCATGCCGAATCCCGAAATCAGGTGATCGGAAGGCAAAGGGACGGGGCGACGTGTGGGGAAGTGACTCAGCGAAGCAAGTTGGTCTCCGTCGAGTGCTAATTTGTCTGCGAAATAGTGATTGGTCCTTCTTGCCTGGCCAACGATCTGGCTGGCGGTAGCTTTCAACGCTGATACCTGCCGCGGGAATGTGCGTGCATCGGCCAGGAGAAGTTTTTCCTTGGACGCCCGGTCAATTTCATCTGGCGCCTCAACGGGAGGGGCGCCAAAGACTTTTGTGTGGAGCGCGCGATCTTTGTCCTTGAGTGTGGTCAGCACGGGTTTCAATGCGTTGAGTTCAGCGGAGAGGATCGCGTGATGCTTCGTCAACGCTTTGTTTTCTTTCCGTAGGCGGCTCTCGGTCTCGGTATTGACGATCAGATCATGTAATAACAAAATGCCGACCAACATGCCCGCCGCCATCACCGCCACGCCCAGCACATACCAGACGACATCTCTGGCCTTCATGCGCACGCGTTCGTACTGGCAGGTCGCGGTGTTGTAACGATAAATGGTTCGACGCATCAATGCGGAGATTACTCTTCAGTTTAAGTGACAAGCCATTAAAAAAAGCACCGCTTTCTGCGCAATCTCCCTCTGTGCGACTATTTTTGTGGCTTGCTATCCGCTCAGTGTTCACGCGATACGGATTAGCCTGCTAATATAGAAAAAAAGTAATAAACTGTCGCTTAAACCGGCTTTTGGGATGGATTCGGCATCTGTAAGACGTATCTTTTTAAAGTTTTTTGAAAAAAAAGGCCACCTGATTGTTCCTTCGGCGCCGCTTGTATTGCGGAATGACCCTACGCTTTTGTTTACCAATTCCGGAATGGTGCAGTTCAAGGACAGCTTCCTCGGCTATAAGCCGCCAAAAAGCAAGCGCATCGCCGACACCCAAAAGTGCCTTCGGGTAAGTGGTAAACACAACGACCTCGAAGAAGTTGGGATCGATACCTACCACCATACGATGTTTGAGATGCTGGGTAACTGGTCGTTTGGCGACTACTTCAAAAAAGAAGCCATCGCCTGGGCGTGGGAACTCCTTACCGAAGAATACAAGCTTCCGGCCGACCGGATGTATGTCACGGTGTTTGAAGGTGATGAAAAAGACCAACTTCCCTTTGATCAGGAAGCGTACGACTATTGGCACGAGATCCTGCCGGCTGACCGCATCCTTCGGGGAAATAAGAAAGACAACTTTTGGGAAATGGGAGAGATGGGACCATGTGGTCCCTGCTCTGAAATTCATATCGACTTGCGCTCCGACGAAGAGGTCGTGCGCGAAGGAGGAAAAGCATTGGTCAACACGGGGCACCCGCAGGTAATTGAAATCTGGAACCTGGTGTTCATGGAGTTCAACCGAAAAGCTGACGGCTCACTGGAGAAGCTACCCGCTCGTCATGTCGACACGGGCATGGGCTTCGAACGTCTCTGCATGGCCATCCAGAAAAAAACATCGAATTACGACACGGATATATTTACGCCCCTGCTCGACTACATTAGCAGGGCCGCAGGCATCGCCTATAAGAAATCCGAACAGACCGACATTGCCATGCGCGTAATGGCTGACCACGTGCGCGCCGTGTCTTTCGCTGTAGCGGATGGTCAGTTGCCTTCGAATACCGGAGCGGGCTATGTCATCAGAAGAATTCTGCGTCGGGCAGTACGTTACGGCTTTACGTTTCTCAACTTCAAAGATCCTTTCCTGCACGAGCTGGTACCGGTACTTGCCGACCAGATGCGTGAACCGTTTCCGGAATTGGTCACCCAGAAAGATTATGTCAGCAAAGTAATATTTGAGGAAGAAACGTCCTTTTTGAGGACCCTTGAAAAAGGACTCAAGCGTATCGAACTGATCCGCGCCGAATTGAAGGGCAATACCATCACGGGTGAACAGGCCTTTGAACTGTATGACACTTTTGGATTTCCCTTCGACCTCACATCATTGATCGCCCGAGAAAGCGGCATCGCCGTTGATGAAGCTGGTTTCCGTCAGGAGATGGAGAAACAGAAGTCCCGGTCGAAAGCAGACGCTGTAAAAGAGACGGGCGACTGGATCCAGGTGGGATCCGAGGAAAATACGACTTTCGTCGGATACAACGACCTCTCGGCAACGGTACGGATCGTGAAGTATCGCAAGGTCAGACAAAAGAATAAAGACCTGTATCAACTGGTGCTCGATACAACACCGTTTTATGCGGAGAGCGGGGGACAGGTAGGGGACAAGGGATACCTCTTACGCGATGGCGAAAAAATTTTTGTGCTCGACACCCGCAAGGAAAATGAACTGATCATTCATCTAACCGAAAGGCTTCCCGCAGATCCGTCGGGAGTGTTCGAGGCCGTCGTAGACGAACGAAGACGTGCTTCTACTGCCAACAACCACTCTGCCACCCACCTGCTACACGCAGCACTGCGTCAGGTGCTTGGAAAGCACGTCGAGCAGAAGGGATCGCTGGTCAACAGTGAAATGCTGCGTTTCGACTTTTCCCATTTCACGGCGATGACACCTGACGAAATTCGGGAGGTCGAGGCAATCGTCAATAGAAAGGTTCGCGATAACATTGCGCTGGATGAGAAGCGCAACGTTCCCATCGAGGAAGCGAAAGCGCTTGGTGCGATGGCGTTGTTTGGGGAAAAGTATGGCGACTTTGTGCGTGTTATCACCTTCGACCCGGAGTTCTCCGTAGAACTTTGCGGCGGCACCCACGTGCAGGCTACCGGAAATATCGGATTGTTCAAGATCATCTCGGAGAGTTCGGTGGCGGCGGGCGTGCGACGCATCGAAGCCATTACGGGTGAAGCGGCAGAACAGTATGTACGCGACGAGATCGGACTCCTTGAAGAGGTGAAGCAAATGCTCCGGAATCCCAGGGATGTGGTCGCGTCTCTGAAGAACCTCACGGAAGAGAAGCACGCGCTGGAAAAGAAACTGGAAGCGCTGCATCATGAACGTGCTCATCAAATCAAAAACGAACTGGCTGCAAAGGCACTTCGGGGCAACGGGCGCACCGTTATCATAGAAAAAGTAGCGGTTCCAACAGCAGAAGTCCTGAAGAGTATCGCCTATGCCATGCGCAACCAGTTTGATGATTTGCTGCTGGTTCTTGCGGCAGATGTTGACAGCCGACCGCAGGTCGCCGTCATGATCGGTGATAAGCTGATGGAGACGAAAAAGTTTCACGCAGGGAACATGGTGAAGGTGCTAGCGCGTGAAATAAACGGCGGCGGAGGGGGACAACCTTTCTTTGCTACAGCCGGTGGAAAAAACCTTGAAGGGCTGAACAACGTGCTGGAGAAAGCACGGGAAATGATTTTGAGTGACGAATAACGAATGACGAATAACGAACGACGAATGACGAATTACGAATTATGAATGTTGAATTGTGAATTCATTCTACATTCTACATTCGTCATTTGATTCGTCATTCGTCATTCGTTATTCTAAATTTGAAAAATGGAACCATCGATTCGGGAAAAATACACAGCGGTCATCGGGCTTGAAGTACACGCTCAGCTGCAGACACAGAGTAAGATATTTACGGCGGATGCGGTAATGTTTGGCAGCGCGCCCAACACCACCGTGGGGGTGATATCGCTTGCGCATCCGGGTACACTGCCAAAACTGAACCGGAAGGCGGTAGCGTTTGCCATAAGGATGGGTCTTGCCTGTCACAGCGAAATCAGCAGGTTCAATATCTTCGACAGAAAGAACTATTTTTATCCGGATTTGCCGAAGGGATATCAGATCACGCAAGACCGCACACCCATTTGTAAAGGGGGCTACATTACCGTCGACACAAAAGCGGGGCAACGCGATTTGACACTGAACCGCATTCACCTTGAAGAAGATGCGGGCAAGTCCATTCACTTTCCACACGAAACCGAAACACTTGTGGACCTCAACAGGGCGGGTGTCCCCTTGATCGAGATTGTCACCGAGCCATGTTTGCGTACTTCGGAAGAAGCGTATGCGCTGATGAATGAAATCCGCAAGCTTGTACGCTACCTTGATATCTGCGATGGCAATATGGAAGAAGGCTCCCTTCGCTGTGATGCCAACGTTTCGGTGATGCTGAAGGACGCCACTACATTCGGCAAGAAAGTGGAGGTGAAAAACATGAACTCGTTCCGAAACGTACAGCGGGCGATCGACTACGAAATTGAAAGGCAGATCAGTGAGATTGAAGCTGGTGCCACCATCATTTCAGAGACGCGTACGTTCGATGCTGCGTCGGGGAAAACGTTTGGGATGCGCACAAAGGAAGAGTTAAACGACTATCGCTATTTTCCGGACCCCGACCTCAGTCCGATGACGGTTTCAGATGAATGGTTGGATCAGATCAGGGCCGAGATGCCCGCGCTACCGCGCGAATTGTTCCGAAAATTTGTGGACGCATACGGTCTGCCGGAATATGATGCGCAGGTGCTTACAGATGCGCCGGACGTGGCCGGATATTTTGAGCAGCTGTGCCGCCATACATCCCACTATAAGGCAGCCTCCAATTGGGTGATGGGCCCTGTCAAGTCGCATCTGAACGAATTCAACCTTTCGGCTGTTGAATTTCCTTTAGCGCCTGCAAAGTTGGCCGAGGTTATCGCGCTTGTAGAGGCAGGCAAAGTGAGTTATACTGTCGCCTCCAAGCGTCTGTTTACAGGATTATTGGAAAATCCAAATTTGCCAGCGTTGGAAGTGGCACAGCGATTGAATGTGTTGCAGGAAAGCGATCGCAGTACACTTATGCCCGTTATCGACGAGGTGATCAAGGAGTTTCCTTTAAAGGTCGAAGCGTATTCAAACGGTAAGAAGGGCATTGTCGCGATGTTCATGGGGGAGGTGATGAAGCGCACCCGAGGCAAGGCCGATCCCAAAATCGCGAACGCGCTGCTGACGGAAAAACTGGATGCCGAAAGCAAGAAGATCAAGGCCGATACCAGGAAGAAATCGTGACACGTGTTCTTTCCTTTTGCTAACTTTAATAATTCAGTAGACATCATCACTTAATATTCGATTCGGAATGAAAAGCACGAACCGCTCGTTATTATCAGCCGCCAACCATCGATTCACCAACGGCCCCATCACTTTTAAGGCTATCGTATTCCTGATTTTTGCGCTGTGCCTGTCTTGTTCTACCAAAGGTGAGCAGGACCAGGGTGGCGACGGGAGTTGGTATGTGACGGTGAGTGGGAAAGTGCAGAACCCACAGCAGGGTCAGATCGTCATTCAGGAATTGAAAGAAGGTGCTTCAGGGTGGCAGGACACGGTCGCGCTAAAGAAGGGCAATGTGTTTTCGAAGCGAATCAAATTGACGGAGCCCGGATACTACCGGTTGAATTTTTTTAACAAGCAGATGTTGAACCTCATTCTGGATAAAGACGATATCCAGGTTAATGTTGACGGGAGCAGCCAGCAGGGGTTTGTGCAAATCAGCGGGTCTTCCGACATGGACCTGATCGAGAAGGTAAACCAGTTGCAGGCGAAGGTGAACGATGACCCCGAAGTGACGAAACTCAATGCGGATTTTACTGTCGCGGCACGGCAGGGCGATCAAGCTTCAATGGAGGCACTGCGCGAAAAGTACATGGACCATGTCAAGAAATATCATGATCAGATTGCCGCGTTAATGGTAGAGCATTCACCCAGCCTGGCGGTGATCAACCTGTTGCAGTCTAACGTGCTCGACAAGGATCAGTACTATGGAACGTATGAAAAGGTCGCGGCCACGTTGAAACGGGATTGGTCCGATTATGCGGTGGCACAGCACTTCATCGACTACGTAGAGCGGATGAAACTCACAGCTGTCGGCCAGCCGGCGCCTGAAATCGCGTTGCCCAATCCGGACGGAGAGATTGTGAAATTGTCGTCCATGCGCGGAAAGTATGTGCTTGTTGATTTCTGGGCCAAATGGTGTGGACCGTGCCGCCAGGAAAACCCGAATGTGGTCCGGGCCTATCAGAAATATAAAGACAAAGGCTTTACCGTGTTCGGCGTATCACTCGACCGCAACAGGGCCGACTGGTTGCAGGCCATCGAACAGGATAACCTGACATGGACACATGTGTCGGACTTGAAGTACTGGCAATCAGAAGCAGCCAAGACGTACAACATCACGGGGATTCCGTTCTCGTTGCTGCTTGATCCCAATGGTATCATCATCGCCAAAAATCTCAGAGGTGCGGCACTGCACCAGAAACTGGCGGAGATTTTCGATGAAAAATAGGAGCCAGTCAATGACGCACAGTCGCGAGAAGGCATGCCATGCCTCTCCATGAAGGACAGGTCCTTTGACAGAAAATAAGGTAGGGACAAGTGACCGCTTGCTCCCTACCTGGTCTTGACCTAACTTGATCTACGACCTACTTTGATATGCTACCTGGCCGAACGTCCCTTCTCCTATGTTGATTCAATGGCTGATGTGCACGTATGGAAACAGGTGCCTCGTTCTCTACCGACGGCACATCGGCTTATAATTTAAAATTGATCGGCAGCACGAATTTTGTTCTGACGGGTTGACCATTCTGTTTGCCCGGCACCCAGTTCGGGAAGGCCTGAACCGTGCGAACGGCTTCGGCGTCGCATGCGGCATCAAGTCCACGGATAACCTTCGTATCCGTTATGGTCCCGTCTTTTTCGACAATGAAGGAGACGAATACCCTGCCCTCAATGCCAGCTTCCCGCGCCGATTGCGGATATTGTAAATTCTTTTGAAAAAATTCCACCATCGCATCATATCCTCCCTTGAACTCCGGTTGCTGTTGTACGACAGTAAATACCTTGTCGTCGAACGTAGTAAAGGGTTTGCCTTCCGTCTGTGTTGTTTCAGACAGCTGGTGTAGCCGCTCACTATACTCTACAATCACAAACGCCCTTCCGTTATCAATCTTTCTTGTTGCGGTTGGTCCCAACTTGACAACGTTAATTCCGGAAATCAGCGAGCGGTCGAGTTTTTGTGCAATCAGTTCATCCAGTTTAGCTTGCCCCTCTTCCGTGGGCTCCAACAAGAGAAACTTTTTCTCGGGATTCGCCTTCTTGAGTTCATCCAGCTTTTGTTGCACTTCGGGTGGTGTGTCGAGTACCACCGCAGAGGTTTCAGCGATGGACCGAACTTCATCAGCAACCTGATCCTGGCAAGCGATGAAGAAGAAAACGAAGGGAAGTGTCAACCCCAGGGCCGCCAGCTTCCAACGTTTCATACTTGATTTTTGTGTTCTCATCATTTCAATGCGTTTAATCGTTAATGAATTGTTAAAATGATTGGCAAGTGAAAAGCCGGCCGACTTTAGTGCAACCTTTGCCAGGAGGCTGCAGTATCTGTTGACATCCGAGTTGCTAACGGCACGTGCGTCAGCCTCGAATTCGTGGAGTTGAATGAAGATTTTCTTGTAACTGTTAAGCAAGGGGTTGAACCAGAATACCACCTTCAAAATATTGATGAGCAGGATGTCGAATGAATGTCCCTGTGCGGCATGTACGCGCTCATGTAGAATAATCTGTTGCTTTTCATCAGGGGAAAGCGCATCTGCTTTTCCGATAAAGATGAAATTGAAGAACGAGAATATCGGCTTGTCGGCTGTCGATTCCGCAATGTGGAGCTGATCGAGACGATAGGTCTTCGCCCCGGCGATCAGATGAAACAGTCGCATGAGTTGAAAGGCTATTGCAAGCGCAAACAATCCGAAACCAACACTATAAATAACGGTAATGTATTTCCAAACACTGAACGATGTGTGGGTGGTCGAATCGGGCTGCCCGCCAATCACCACTTCCGGTAACCAATATGACGGTATGGCCTGGCTTACTGAAAGAACGGTTCCGTCTCCGCCGGAATCGAAATGAAAAAGGGGCAGAATCAATGATAAGCCAATCCCTGACAACAGATAGATTCGAAGTAGCCGGAAGTTCGTTTCATGCCGAAGGAGCACCTTGTAGAGGACCAGGAAAATCAGGAGTCCGATGTTGGCTTCCATCATGTAGTTGAGAAGAGCATTCATAACTTTTCTTTTTTGATTTCGTTGAGCAGTTTCTCGATGTCGGAGGCATTCATTTTTTGTTCCCGTGCAAAAAAGGACACGAGGCTCTGAAAGGATCCGTTGAAATATCCCCTGATCATATTGTTGAGATAGAATTTCGCGTAGCGCTCCTTGCTGATAAGAGGATAATATTCATGCGTCTTACCGTACGCCCGGTGATCGACGAAACCCTTGTTTTCCAGAATCCGCACGATCGTGGATACAGTATTGTAGGCGGGCTTTGGCTCAGGCATCTTCTCGATAATGTCCTTGACGAACGCTTTTTCGAGTTTCCACAATATTTGCATGACCTGGTCCTCCGCCCGGGTGAGTTCTTTGAGTTCTTTCATTTCACTATGTATTTAGGTATGAAACTAAAACATTAGTTAATGAGATGCAAGCGGTTATTGAAATTTTTTTTGACGAAGGGAAGCAGCAGGCGTTTGAACCACGGAGACACTAAGGACACTGAGATGCACTAAGAAATGCAAAAGAGTCTTAGTGTTTCCTTCGTGCCCTACGTGTTCTTAGTGGTAAACAGAATCAGTGCTGTTTCTACTACAGGGATTGCGTGAAGCAATAGGCGATAATATTCGCGCCCATGCGAAGGGCCTGCTGGCGCTTTTCTTCCGGATCATTGTAGACGCGTTGGTCTTCCCAACCATTGCCGAGATCGCATTCATAGGAATAAAACACGACGAGCCGTCCCTCGTAAAACAATCCGAGTCCTTGCGCCGGTTTTCCATCGTGTTCATGGATCTTGGGCAAGCCGTTTGGAAAGTCGAACTTCTGATGATAGATGGGATGGTCGAAGGGAATGAGTACGAGCTCGAGCTCGGGAAATACTTTCTTCAGCTCCAGGCGGATGAACTGGTCAAGCCCATAGTTATCGTCAATGTGCAGAAATCCACCACCGATCAGGTACTTGCGGAGATTCGCTGCTTCCGCATCTGAAAACACCACGTTCCCATGGCCGGTCATGTATACATAGGGGTAGAGGAAGATGTCCGTGCTGCCGGCCTCGACCACATCTTCATCCGGGTAGATGTTCATTCCCAAGGCCTCGTTGCTGAATTGGATAAGGTTAGGCAGGGCGGTTTTGTTGGCATACCAGTCGCCTCCGCCATTGTACTTCAGTTTGGCGATCTTGATAGCCGTTTGCCCAAAGCATGCTGGAACGGCTGAAAAACAAATGATAAAGGCTAATATTCTAGCGTATAAGGCTGCCATCTGGCTTTTAAACGAGTTCAATGTGTAATAAATTTTGCTCCTGTCGATAAACCTTGTCGTCAATACCTAAACTAGTCCCATATCGCTCGCAAACCAAATGTTTAGAGATTTTCCCTGTGACGCGTCCGCAGGTATGCTCCTTACCCGGGTAAAAGATTTATGCCAGTGCGGGGCCAAATCCGCCATCGCGAAAAAAAAACAATGGTTCAAATAGGCTATCTTTGCACACGACAACCACCTGATATGAAGCAATACCTCGATCTTATGCAGGATATCCTGGACAACGGCGTTCGCAAGACCGACCGCACAGGTACTGGAACGCTGTCGGTATTCGGGCGACAACTCCGGTTTGACCTCTCTTCCGGGTTTCCGCTGGTTACGACCAAGAAACTTCACCTTCGTTCTATTATATATGAGTTGCTGTGGTTCCTCAATGGCGACACGAACGTTCAGTACTTGAGGGATCACGGGGTGACCATATGGGACGAATGGGCCGACGAGCATGGCGAACTCGGTCCGGTGTACGGACATCAATGGCGAAGCTGGCCAGCACCGGATGGCCGTTCCATCGATCAAATTGCGCAGGTGCTTGATCAAATCAGGCAGAAGCCCGACTCGCGGCGGCACATTGTGACGGCATGGAATCCGGCCGAAGTAGATAAAATGGCCCTTCCGCCCTGCCACGCGCTCTTTCAGTTCTATGTCGCTGGAGGAAAGCTGTCGTGTCAGCTTTATCAGCGCAGCGCCGACTACTTCCTCGGTGTTCCGTTTAATATCGCCTCTTACGCCTTGCTCACGCATATGTTCGCCCAACAATGTGACCTGCTTCCAGGTGATTTTGTCTGGACCGGGGGTGATGTTCACCTGTACACCAATCACCTGGAGCAAGCGCGCCAGCAACTGACACGTGCGCCTTTTCCACTACCGATGCTGCATATCAAGAGCAAGCCGGCGTCTATATTTGACTACCAATTCGAGGATTTCGAAATCGTCAATTACCAAGCGCATCCTTCCATAAAAGCGCCGATTGCAGTTTGAATCAATTGACAGTCGGCAGTTGATCATTGACAATGCCGCCTTCAACAGTTTGCACTTCTTTTTGCTAAGTGGCTGACAATCAAAATGTTTTTGTACGATATTTTTGAATACTTAAGCAAACATGCGAGGCGCACGACCGTTGTAGACCGATTTGTCAACCGTCTATTGCCAATTGTGAACTGATTTCCTGTAACTTTCACATCTTTTTGTCGACAGATCCCGTATTGAATCCCAATGGCAGAGAAAAGCAGTGTTTTTGACATGATCGGCCCGATAATGATCGGTCCATCAAGTTCGCACACCGCCGGGGTCGTGAGGATCGGCAGGGTGGCGCGACGACTTTTGGGAGGTCAGCCGGAGCAGGCCGATATTGTATTTTACAATTCCTTTGCCAGAACCTATGAAGGGCATGGAAGCGATCGCGCCATTATCGCCGGGCTCCTTGACTACAAGACGGACGATAAACGGATCAAAGAGGCGCTCGCCATCGCGCCCGGAGAAGGCATTGCGTTTCGTTTTAAATCGATTGGCAACGCCTCGACGCTCCATCCCAACAGCATCAGGCTTCAGTTGAGGAAAGGCGATCGTGCAATAGAAGTGCTCGCTGAGAGCAAGGGTGGCGGCCTGATCAACATCGCGGAGGTGAACGGATTCAAGGCTGGCTTCAGTGCGAATCTTCACACGCTCATCATCACCGCTGGCGACGTGAAGGGAAGCATCGCCTTCATTTCAGATGTGCTGGCGCATGACGACTGTAACATCGCCACCATGACGGTATCGCGGAAGGGAAAAAACAATGTAGCTTGTCTGGTCATTGAAATGGATTCGGGTCTGAGACCTTTGACTTTGCAATACCTGGGAAGCCTTGACTGGATCACTGAAATCACTTACATACCTGATATAGACCGCTAGCATGAAAGCAAAAACTCTAGTTACCTTTCTTTTGTCCCTGTGCAGCTTTGCGCTGCTTGCACAACAGACAGACACCACATCAGGGAAAGAAGTGTGGACGCTTCGGCAATGTGTAGATTACGCGCTGGCCAACAACCTGCAGGTAAAGCGCAGTGAGCTTGATGTAGAATTGAGCAGTATCAATCGGACGCAAGCGAAGCTCGACATGTTGCCAAGCGTCAATGCGCAAGCATCATCAGGCTTCAATTGGGGACGGGGAATTGACCCGGTGACGAACCAGTTCATCGCCTCGCAGCGAAATGGCTTTACCAGCCTGGGAGCGAGTAGTGGGGTAACGCTATTCAATGGTTTGAGTATTCAGAACACCATCAAACAATCAAACGCGGAGTATGAGTCTTCGCAGGAGGACCTGTCAAAGGCGAGAAACGACGTCACGTTGAATGTTCTTTCGATTTTTTTGAATGTCGTCTTTAACAAGGAGCTTGTTGAGAATGCGAAATTACAACTTTCGTCCAGCGAGCAGCAGTTTGAGCGTACGAAGAAACTGGTGGCTGCTGGATCACTGCCAAAATCGGATGAGTTGAATCTCGATGCCCAGGTTGCCACGAACGAAGTGAACCTCATCAATCAGCAGAACGCGTTGGCGTTGTCGCTGCTTCAGCTGCAGCAAGCGATGCAGTTGCCTGCGAAGGATAACTTTGACGTAGAGATACCCGAAATCGCCCCTGAAGATTTGGTGTTGGAACAATCGGCCAACGAAATCTATCACATTGCACGGGCAACGATGCCTGAGATACGCAGTGCCGAAATGCGCATCAACAGTTCGCGGTATGGTGTCAAGGCCGCGCGCGGAAACCTGTATCCCCGGCTCAGCCTCAGTGGTTCAATGAATACCAACTACTCCAGTGCATCGGAGAACGAATTTGTCTCCGATGGCGGATTCAGGAAAGTGGAGACCGCCTACTTCGTGGAAGGCACCGATATGCCGATCTACGGACTCCAACCTACCGGAACGGTTCAGGACATTTATGGATTTGACAATCAGATAAAAGACAACCTGTACAAGTCGGTTAACCTCACCCTGTCCATTCCGATCTTCAACAATTTTGCTGCGCGTTCCAATTTGCAGCGTGCGATGATCAATCACGAGCAGGCGAGAATTGCCGCGCGCGAGATCGACAATACCCTCAGGCAAAATGTGGAGACTTCCTACAACAACGCCCTGGCGGCTTCCAAGTCGTACAACGCTTCACTTCGTCAGGTAGATGCCAGGGAGGAGGCCTACCGGATGGCGCAGCAACGTTTTGACATCGGCGCGGCCAACTATGTCGAATACCAGGTGGCGGAAAATGACCTGTTTCAGGCGAAGAGTGACCTCACCCGCGCCAAATATGAATTTATTTTTAGAAAGAAAGTACTGGATTTTTATCTTGACAAACCTCTTGGATTTTGACTTCCGCCCTAACCAATAACCAACAACCAACCTGTATCCAATGGCAAAACAAAAACAAAAATCAAACAAACTGATTTACTGGCTTATCGGCGGCCTTCTCTTTCTCATTGTATTCCTGGTCGTGGGGAAAAGTGCCGGATGGATCGGCAAGCCGAAAGAAATAGAGGTGGAGTTGGCGAAAGTCAAGCGAGCAGATATTGTGGAGAAGGTAAGCGCCTCAGGCACCGTTCAGCCGGTGACCGAAGTAAAGATTGCTCCGGAGGTATCGGGTGAAATTATCGAGTTGCTTGTCGAAGAAGGTGACTCGGTCAAGCGCGGACAGCTCTTGGTAAAAATCCGTCCTGACACTTGGGAAAGTCAACTGCAACGTGCGCAGGCGTCGTTGAATCAGCAGCGCGCTAACCTCGCGCAGGCCGAGGCTAATCTCAATGCAACCAAAGCACAATATATTCGTGCTGAGCAGGAATTCAACCGCCAGGAAACACTCTACAAGCAGCAGGTGATTTCAGAAGCTGACTGGCAGCTGGCAAAACAGAATTTTGCGATAGCAAAGGCCGATGTCACTGCTGCCGAAAAAGGGGTCCAGGCAGCCAGGTACATTATCGCGAGCACGGAAGCGTCGCTGCGGGAGGCCGAGGAAAATCTGCGCAAGACTTCAGTCGTCGCGCCTATGGATGGGGTTGTGTCCAAGCTGATTGTCAGAAAGGGCGAGCGGGTTGTAGGGACGGCGACGATGACAGGAACGGAAATGCTGCGTATCGCGAATCTCGATATCATGGAAGTGCGGGTGGATGTCAACGAGAATGATATCGTCAGGGTGGCGGTGGGGGATACCGCGATCATCGATGTAGACGCGTATGCGAGCACCGGCAAGAAATTCAAGGGAGTGGTGACGCTTATCGCCAACACGGCGAAAGAAAAAGCTTCGGCCGATGCGATTACTGAATTCGAAGTGCGGATACTGATTCTTGATTCGTCTTATGACGACCTCGTCAAGGCTGGAAACCGGTATCCGTTTCGTCCGGGCATGACGGCGAGTGCCGACATCATTACCACCCGGAAGGAGGATGTACTCGCTGTTCCACTGGCAGCGGTCACCACGCGGAACCCCGATCAAATGAACCCGGGAAATAGCGAGGGACCGCCGAACAACAATGCGAGCCAGACGGGAAGTCAAAAGCCGCAACAAACAGAAAAACCGAAGGTGGTGATTTTCGTCAACGACAACGGCACAGCCAAAATGATGGAGGTTGAAACGGGCATCAGCGACTATGAAAACATTGAAATTACCTCCGACATCAGCGACAGCGTTGAGGTGATTACCGGCCCCTTCCTGGTTGTATCAAGCCGGCTTAAAGAAGGTGACAAGATTAAGGCCGTCGATCAAAAGAAACCGGAGGAGAAATAAGACGCACTTCATGGGTATTACCGGTCGTGAAACCTGCCTCAGAAAGGCAGGTTTTTTCGTAATATTGCCGACACATCCTCCAAACCTAACCCTTAACCGTGAGCGACATTAACGAATATCACGTTTCTTCCTGGGAGCATACCCCGTGTCCCGTTTGTTTTAGCGACGATTCACGACACTATGAGCGATTCGGATATAAACTGAAGTTCACCTATGTCAGGTGTAAACGTTGCAGGTCTGTGTACCAGAATCCGAGACCGGTCTACAACTCACAATTCGTAGAGGATGCCTATGAAGACTATGCCGATGGAAGGTGGCAGCATGAGGAACAGGGTTACTACGATCGGAATGCCCTCCAATTCGACAAGGAGATTGATGAAATTCTCCTTTACGACAAAAAGAGAACCGCCGTTCTCGACATAGGCCCGGGTGTCGGCTTGTTCTTGTTTTCAGCGAAAAAGAAATATCCCGTCTGTCAGGCGATCGAAATTTCGAAGAAGCTCGCCCGCATTATCGAGCAGAAACTGGGTATACCGGTCTACAGTGATACCTTCGAAAGTTTTGAACCGGGCCGTAAATTCAGCTGTATCAACATGAGCCATGTGATTGAACACGTGCCCAATCCGAATGAGTGGCTTCAGAAAGCGAAATCGCTTTTGGAAGAGGACGGCGTTCTTGTAGTGGACGTGCCCAACTGGTTTTCCTGGGCACAGCGGTTGAAATGGTTTTTGAAGAAAGTCGGACTTCGTAGGGGCGAATGGCCTGCCGACAAAATTCCCGAACATTTGTACGAGCCTGGGATACCCGGCATGAAACAGTTAATCAGTCAAAACGGATTCAAAATACTTGATTACTATACGTATAGCAGGAAAGATCTGGTTTCTGAAAAATTTCCCTTGCGCATTTTTCATCGGATATTCCGTGCAGGCTCCAACCTCAGGTTTTATTTGAAGGAAGAAAACAGATAAAAACCCGTTCTGTTTTTTCTGTTATCTTTGTTCAATGCTCATTGGATTTGAAGCAAAGAGGTTATTCAAGAACTACACCGGTCTCGGGAATTACAGTAGATTCGTCGTTGGCGCCTTGAGCGACTATTATCCAGCTCATGATTATCTGTTATACACGCCGGCTTTTCAGTTCCACCCCGAGGTTGATTCCCTGCTGAAGAAACCCAATATCAGGGTCGTGAAACCCGTCGGTCTTGCTGCAACCTTCAAGGGGAGCATCTGGAGGACATGGGGCATTCGAAAAGAGCAATCCGTAAGAGACCTTAGCATTTTTCACGGCCTCAGCCAGGAGTTACCTGTTGATTTGCCGAAAACGGTGAAGAAGACGGTAACGATTCACGACCTGATATTTTTGCGATATCCGCAGTTTTATAACAAGATCGATGTCAGGATTTATACAGCCAAGGTGCGGTATGCCTGCAAACACGCCGACCGCATCATCGCCATCAGCAAGCAAACTGCGGATGATGTTGTTGACTTCCTCAACGTTGACAGGTCGAAAATCCATGTGATCTATCAGGGATGTCATGCGAGTTTCAAACAAAAACGGGATGATTCCGAGATCGGTGCGCTCAAATTAAAGTATGGCATCCCTGATCGCTATATGCTAAATGTGGGCACCATTGAAGAGCGGAAAAATGCGCTGCTTATTGTAAAGTCCCTGCTTCACATCCCTGAAAAAGAAAGGCTTCCGCTGGTTATCGTCGGAAGAGAAACAGAATACGCACGTCACCTGAAACGATTTATTTCCGAGCACCAGCTTGGGAAATGGGTCTTCTTTCTGCACAACGCCTCCTTCAGCGACTTTCCCGGGCTGTATCAGGGATCGGAAATGTTTATCTACCCGTCGCGCTTTGAGGGGTTTGGTATTCCGCTGGTAGAAGCGATGGAGTCGGGCGTGCCTGTCATTACGACTGCGGCTCCGTCCTTTGTTGAAACAGCGGGACAACATGCGCTGTATGTCAATCCCGACAACGAGGAGGAACTGGCGCTGGCCATCACAAAGATTCGGGACGACCGCGCGTTCCGCGACCGGATGGTATCGGAATCATTCCTGTATGTCGAACGCTTTCAGCCACCCGTGGTCGCAGCAGAACTCTGGAAGCTTTACCACTCGATGATCAATGCCTCGCCGGCGCTTTTGTAATATCTTCGTAAACCCGAACCGTCTTACTGGCGGTCAGTTCCTTTGAAAACGCTTCGACCTTTTTCTTCGCACCGTTGACCAATCGTTCTCTGAGCAACGGGTTAGTGAGTATGTGCTCGACCGCACTCGCCAGTGAAGCACTGTCCCCAACAGGGGCGAGCAAGCCCGTTACGTCGTTAATGATCATTTCAGGAATACCACCGGCCGCCGTACCTACTACCGGAACGCCGGCAGCGAAAGCATCCAGTACGGACGTGCCCAAACCTTCTTCATTAGACGTGATCAGGAAGAGATCGAGCGAGGGTAGTACCTTCGTAATGTCTCTTCGGAAGCCGGTAAAATGAACGACGTCTCCCAGTCCCTTTTGAGCCGCATAGCCTTTCAACTCCGTTTCCAGCGACCCCCGGCCGATGACAAATGCCTTGACGGGAAGCTTCCGCTCGATGAGCAGCGCGATCGTGTCCAGAAATGTAAAGTAATCTTTATGACCCTCCATTGCCGACGTGTTGCCGAGTATGAAAGTTTGTGCGTCGACATCATATTCCCGGCGCAGGATGTTTTCTCCTGTACGGGCACTGAATTTCGCAAGGTCTACACCACTGTGCACTGTCAACACTTTTTCGGGTGTGCCTGTATACTCGCTTATGATCTCCGTGATCTTATCCGAGACACAGATGATCTTTTTGATGGACGGATGCTTGTATTTGAATCGGGTAACCCAGCTCTTCTTCGGAACAAAGTCCACTCTTCGACTCAAGACCATCGGCACCTTGTTACCAAGAACAGCGGATAGTACCGCCACGCCATGTGATTTTGAACTGTGCAGGTGAACGACATCCGGCTTGACCTCGTCGCATATTTTCTTGATGCGCAGTGCTGTTCCAACATCCATCGAATTGCGGAAAGGCAATGAGTAGCAGGGTAACCCCAGGTCAATGCAGTATTTTTCAAATTCGGAACCAGTTTTCACCGCTATGAAAACCGTCACGCCCATACGCCTCAGTTCATCAATAAGATACGCGATTTGCTGTTCGCCACCCCGCCATGTCCGTTCCGAACTTAAATGTAAGACCTTCAGCGCCATTAAAACGTTTTGGTTTACCCAAGGAACAATTTTAGTGAAAATAGTTCTATATTCCGCCGTTCAAAGACTAATGAAGAATGTTTCACTTATCATATCGGTCTATAAGGACGCGGAAAGTCTTGCCGTTATCCTTGAGGCGCTGAAGTTTCAGACGTATAAGCATTTTGATGTAATCGTTTCTGAAGATGGGGAAAGCGACATCATGCGACAGTTCCTGCAATCGCACTGGAACCGCGACAACATCACACACGTTACACAACCTGATGTTGGATGGCGCAAAAACAGAGCACTTAATAACAGCATTAAAAACAGCAAAGGCGAGTACCTTATTTTTATTGATGGCGATTGCGTCCCGCATCACCGGTTTGTTGAAAACCACGTACGCTTTGCTGCGAGAAAAACCGTTGTTGCCGGACGCCGCGTGAAACTCGGGCCCCGCTTTTCACGCATGTTTCGCGATGAAATCGGACATCTGTTGCGCCTTGAAAGGAAGGTGGTGACCGATTTCCGGGCCATGCGGAAGGACGGGGCCCGGTTTTATGAAGAAGGGATTTATGTGAGCCCGGACAGCTGGTTAGGGAAGGTACTCTCAAGGAGAGAGTTCCGGACAATCAAAGGCTGCAATATGTCGTTTCACAAGACGGATATAGAGTCGATCAATGGATTCGACGAAGACTATGAACTGCCGGCAGTAGGGGAGGATATTGACTTAATCTGGCGATTTCAGGCAGCCGGTTTCCAATTCCGGTCGGTCAAAAACTATTGTGTTCAATACCACCTGCATCACCGGGAAAACTGGACCGACAACTCAATCAATGAAGGGATGATGAGAGAAAAGATGGACAAAGGCGAATTCGTGTGCAGAAATGGGCTTTCCAAAGTGGAATCACATTTTTAGCAGCGTCTATCCAACCAGTGAGGAGATAATTGTGTCTTGTATATTAATATCTTTGAACTATATTTTGATAGATGACCGGACCCATAAGAATCTCGGCTGCTGTAATTTCCTATAACGAGGAGGGCAAGATTGGCCCGTGTTTGCAATCGCTCGTTAAAGTGGCTGACGAAATTATTGTGGTAGACTCCTGCTCGACCGATAAAACTGAGGAAATATGCCGGCAGTATCCGGTCCGCTTTATCAGCCATCCGTTCGAAGGATATGTTGCCCAGAAAAACTTTGCTATGCGGGAAGCGTCGTACGACTATGTACTCGCACTGGATGCAGATGAGCGCCTTTCCGATGAGCTACGAGATGCCATTCTTGAGGTAAAAAAGAATTGGGGAGACGTGGATGGCTATGTTATGAACCGGTTTAACAACTATTGCGGGAAATGGATGCACTTTTCCGGATGGTACCCCGAAAAAAAGATCAGGTTGTGGGACAGGCGGAAAGCACAGTGGGGAGGCACCGATCCACATGATTTTGTATACATACCCCGAAAAAGAACCAGGACCCTGAAAGGACATCTGATTCATTACGCCTACCTGAATCTGGATGAACACTTGCGCCAGGTACACCGGTTTGCGGAGATTGCCGCCCGTGCCAAATACAAGAAGGGAGAAAAGGCCAGTTTTGTAATCAATGTGCTACTGAGTCCTGTTTTCCGTTTTGTTAAAAGCTATATCTTTCAGCTTGGTTTTCTCGATGGCTATTATGGTTTCGTTTTTTGCAGTACCTCCGCAACCATGACGTTTTTCAAGTACATACGGCTATATGAATACAGGAGGAAAGGACTCCCCGAGGAAAGCAGGGTGATGTCGCCGAGGCCTGCAAACGTTCAGCCAGCGGGAAAGCTTGCTCCAGACGAAGGATGAGCCGCGACATGATATCCACATCCTGTACAATCACTAAATACGAAAATCTTCAATGACAATCAGCGGATTTACAATGGTCCGGAACGCCACCCGCTTGTACTATCCGGTCAAGGCCTCCATCGAATCGATTCTACCTATTTGCGACGAGTTTGTTGTGGCGCTTGGCAAGGGCGATGCGGAGGACACAACGGAAGAAGAAATCCGCAGCATAGGTTCTGACAAGATCAAAATCATCCACACGGAATGGGATGTAGAAAAGTACCCTAACGGAACGGTCTATGCACAGCAAACGGATTTGGCCAAACAGCATTGTACCGGCGACTGGCTTTTTTATATCCAAAGTGATGAAGTCGTTCATGAAAAATATTTGCCAGAGATCAAACGAGCCTGTCAGTCGTTGCTTGGTGTCACTCAAGTAGAAGGGCTGCTTTTTCATTACAAGCATTTCTGGGGCGACTATGAGCACTACATCATCTCGCATGCCTGGTATCCGCGCGAGATCAGAATCATCAGGAACCATCCGGACATTCATTCCTGGCGCGATGCCCAATCCTTCCGGATGATCCCGTCGTTTGACGGCGTGAGCTATGCGCAAAAGAAAGGCTCACGAAAGCTGAACGTCCAGGTGATCGACGCCTGCATTTTTCACTACGGCTGGGTTCGGCCTCCGCGCCTTATGCAGCACAAACGAAGAACGTTTAGTGAAATATACCGCGGATTGTTTTCGGCACAACGGGAGTTCAGTGCTGAACAAGACCTTTTCGACTACGGCGATCTCACCAAACTTGCGCGCTACAACGATACCCACCCCGCAGTGATGACGTCGTGGATCGCAAAATTTGATTGGCGAAAACAACTACATCCCCACCGACAGGCAATGAGAAAGCATAAACATGAGCGGTTGAAGTACCGCATACTTACTTTTCTTGAGCAGCGGTTTTTCAACGGGAATTTAATAGGCGGATTCAAGAATTACCGGCTGGTGAAAGCGCACCGTTCAAAAACAAATTGAGGCGACCCACCGTGGACTGTCGACCGTTGACCGTTGACCGCCACCAACACATCTGTCAATCAAGCCACGTTTTCAGGTGCTTATACACCTTATGAATCGGCAACCCCATCACATTAAAATACGAACCGGAGATCTCCCGGATCAAAACAACGCGACCGTCTTCGGGGGCGGTCGTCATGGTATCCTGGAGCAGACCTTCATTGTTGATCTCCTGAAGGAATCCCATCTCTTCCCGTGAGCACGGGTTCATGCCAACGGGCAGGGTATCTTGTGCACCATATGCGCCGGCTTTGTCATAAGGTTTGAAGTGATCAATATAGAAATCGATTTCCCGCGGCAAGAGTTTTTGAAAGGTGACCTGACTGGTCTCGTCGAAGCTTTCTTCTTTTTCTTTTGAAAGGATGCTCACGCCGGTCATGACGGTGTGGGTACGATCAGAAAGGCGCGTCAGCATCCGGTACGCTTCGTCGCGGTCGACGGGCTTGTTGAGAATCTTCCCGTCGAGGATCACGACGGTGTCTGCTGTTACGATGATACGGTCGCGCAGCTGTGGACGAAAATATTCAGCCTTCAAGGAAGCGAGGTAGCGGGCGACCTGTTCAGCAGGAAGGTGGTCGGGAAACACTTCATCGACCTGCGGCTTTTCAGTGAAGAAGTCAAAACCCGCGCCCCTCATCAGGTATTGCCGGCGTGGAGACGAAGAGGCCAATATAAGTTGACGCATTGTCATTCAGTGAAACTAGTTGACAGTTAACAATTGACAGTTGACAATAATTTAGTTCGCGAACGGTGAATAAACCGGCTCCATGAATTCATCTTCCTTTATGGACGTAAACAGAAACCCGCCGATGACCTTCGGATAAAAATAAGTGGATTTTTGAGGCATCGTGTAGCCGCTCTCACACACAGCCTTTACGTCTTCAATGGCGATTTCATTGGTGATGATGGCCATCTGCGCTTCGCCTTGCAGTACTTTCTTCAGGCAATCGGAGTAACTTCGATCATAGTCCACGTACTCGGAAGCACGCTGTTTTCGCCCGGGTATGCCCAGTATCCTGTCGATAATAAAGTAATGCATCACCGTAAGGTCAAGCCGTTTCACCACATCGGGAAACGGCCAGTTCAGCTTGTGAAATGCTTCCGGCTTTAGTCGCACTTTAAAGCATCGGTCTTTCATCATGATACCGAATGCCCATTGTTTCCCGGCGATGATCTCATTCAGCGTGTCGCAGTCGGTGACGGGTTTAATCGTAAAATCGGTCTCCAACTTTTCCATGACGCGCCGCTCGTCAAAATTGGGGAGGTTCCTGATAACGCGATGGGTCGGCAGGATACGGAGATCGTTCGCTTCCGTATTCGACAAAAACATTAAATGATAATTGAACCCCTGATGGATAGCACCGGGATGTTGGTCCAGCATTTTTTTTCTGTAGATGAGCGAGCCTTCATAACGGTGATGGCCATCGGCCAGGATGATCGTTTTGTCGGCGATGACTTGTATAAACTTTTCGATGATGCTGGCGTCGTGGATCCGCGCCAGAACATCGCGGACGCCTTGATAGTCCTCAGTCTCCAACACGGGATTGCGCATCGCTTCGTCCATGTAGGTTTCAAGCTGGAAGGTAGCATCGGTGTATAGCCCGTGCGTTGGGCTACCGTGCAACTGAGTTCGTTCCAGTAGTTCGACCCTGTCGTTCACCGCTCTCGGGATCGTGTTTTCGTGCCGCAGAATTACGCGATCATCCCAGTCGTATGTGCGGATGTGACAGATGAATCCTTTCCGGCAATAGGACGTTGGGTCGCCGGCGATTTTGAAATGCTGATAGTAGACGTAGATGGCCGGCAGGTCATCCTGCACGAGGACACCGTTTGATTTCCAGGCGTCAAGCGTTGTGGCGGCACGCCCAGCGGCATCTGGTGGCCGGGGGACGGAAAGGTGAATGCTGTTGAGCGGGTTTTGATATAGCGCCTCCCGCTGGTTTTCGGAAACGACATCAAACAATGGGGCGGTCAGCGCTTCTATCTTTGAGCCGAGTTGCGGATGGTACCGCCACGGCCGGATGGGAAGAATTTCAGCCATTTACATTCGGTTCTTTTTCCATAAGCTGATTTCGTTTTTTGGCAACGGAGTGGATATCTGCTTATGCTGTTCTTTCAGGAAACATGCGACCAATGCGGCAAACATGGGTTCATCGGCTTCTCCATCAGCCTTAAGACTTGCCGGCGTGAAATACCGATCAACGAAGTTCGTGTCAAAGTTTCCGGAACGGAAGGCTTGGTGCTTCATCACAAAATCGCAAAAGCCCAGCGTCGTTTCCAGACCGGTGATTTCGTATTCCCCGATGGCGCGAATCATTTTGTCGATGGCCTGTTCACGATTTCCCGCGTGGCAAATGAGTTTGGCAATCATCGGGTCGTAATAGAACGGGATTTCCATACCCTGTTCAAATCCGTCGTCAATGCGGATGCCGTGTCCTTGCGGGCGCCGATAGGTCTTCAACGTGCCGATGTCCGGAAGAAAATTGTTCGCCGGATCTTCCGCATATACGCGCACTTCAATGGCGTGCCCCCCCATCGTCAGGTCCTCCTGCCGGAACGGAAGTTTTGCTCCGCCAGCGATGTCAAGTTGTAGCCTTACCAAGTCGAGTCCGGTGATCATTTCCGTTACCGGATGTTCAACTTGCAACCGCGTGTTCATTTCGAGGAAGTAGAAGTCGAGATTTTCGTCGAGAATAAACTCCACAGTCCCGGCGCCATAATATCCGCACGCTTTCGCTACGTTGATGGCCGCTTCTCCCATCACCTTACGCTTTTCAGCGGTCAGCACGGATGACGGTGCCTCTTCGATCACTTTCTGGTGACGACGCTGGATCGAGCACTCGCGTTCGAACATGTGCACAACGTTGCCGTGGCGATCGCCGAACACCTGGAATTCAATATGCCTGGGGCGGGTGACATATTTCTCTATGAACACAGAGCCATCTCCAAAAGCGGACTTCGCTTCGCTGATCGCTCGTTCCATCTGCGACTGAAAGTCAGCCTCGCTTTCGACCACGCGCATGCCTTTCCCACCGCCGCCGGCACTGGCTTTGATGAGAACCGGATATCCGATCTCAGCGGCAATCTTTCTTGCTTGCGTTATGTCGTCGATCGGTTCGGCTGTACCCGGGACCAACGGTACGTTGAATTTCGCGACAGCGGCCTTGGCTGCCAGTTTACTGCCCATCAACGCTATGGCAGTAGCCGACGGGCCGACGAAGGTCAATCCCGCATCTTCACACCGGCTGGCGAAGGTGGCATTTTCGGAAAGAAAGCCGTAACCGGGATGAATCGCATCAGCGCCGGTTTGTTGCGCCGCGGTCAGCACTTTGTCGATATCAAGGTATGACTCGGAAGAAGGAGGAGGACCTATACACACCGATTCGTCGGCATACCTCACATGCAGCGCGTTTCGATCGGCTTCGCTGAAAACCGCTACCGTTTTGATTCCCATCTCGCGGGCGCTTCGGATGATGCGCAGCGCTATTTC
>CAYMWA010000038.1:17137-26250 GCA_964393795.1 uncultured Roseivirgaceae bacterium | reverse complement strand
TTGGGAAGTGTACACCTTCAGTGCCAACACTTTCCATTCTGTCCCCAATGCCCTTGACCCACGCTGCCGACGCTCAGTTGACAGTTGACAATTAACAGTTGACAATCTGGGAAGTGTACACCTTCAGTGCCAACACTTTCCATTCTGTCCCCAATTCCCAATTCCCAATGACCAATTCCCAGTGCCTTAATCCCCAATGCCCAATGCCCAGTGCCTTAGTCCCCAGTGCCCAATAATCCCAATCCTCAATGCCTGATACCTGCCGCCCATTTTCCAATTTCTAGTTAGCTGTTTTTTCTTTACTTTGGGGTCTTTTGGTTTTGCCGTTAACGGATCAGCAACGACTACCTTGCTACGGCAATCCTGTTTTATTTATTTATCATTGGAATGAAAAAACAAACAGACACCCGATTGAAGAGCAGTAGTCGCAGAGACTTTCTGAAAAAATCAGCGCTGGCGGTTGGTGCTTTTTACATTGTACCACGACATGTGCTGGGGAACGGATATCTCGCTCCCAGTGATCAACTTACAAAAGGCATTATCGGCGTTGGCGGCATGGGCCGCGGCCACATTCCCTATGAGGGTACGAAGGTGGTGGCCGTATGTGACGTGGACACCGGGCACCTGAAGCGGGCGATGGACATCGTCGGTGGCGGCGTTCGCGGCTATGCCGATTTCCGGGAATTGCTCGCCCAACCTGACGTAGACATCGTACACATCGCTACACCTCCCCACTGGCACGGCATCATGTCAGTAATGGCAGCACAGGCAGGCAAGGACATCTGGTGTGAAAAGCCCATGACCCGCACGATCGGCGAAGGCAAACGTGTCGTTGAAGCGATGGAGCAATACGGCAGGATGTTCAGGCTCAATACATGGTTCAGGTTTCAGTCCACCTTCTACGGACTCGATACCACTGTGAAGCCTATTAAGAAAGTCGTTGAAAGCGGTATCCTCGGATGGCCACTGAAAGTGACCATCAGCGGCGTGACCGGATTTAACTGGAAGTTCTATTGGGTCGGAAAAACGAATCTCGAGCCCATGCCTGTGCCAAAGGAACTCGACTACGATATGTGGCTTGGACCGGCGCAGTACAAACCCTATAACCCGCATCGCGTACATACAAATTTCCGCGGCTATTGGGACTATGATGGTGGCGGATTGGGCGACATGGGCCAGCACTACATCGACCCGGTGCAGTATTTTCTCGACAAGGACCACACCTCTCCGGTAAGGATTGATGTCGACGCTCCTCAGCAACATGATGATGCCGTCGGAACCTGGAGACGTATCGAATTTACCTATGACGATGGATGCAAGATTATCCTCGACGGTGAGAACAAGGATGTCAATGCACCTTACATTGAAGGTCCGAAAGGCAAGATATATCGCGGATTCAAATCCGATATTCCGGACATTCTCAAGAAGATCGACACGATGCCCGACCCCGACCCGCAGATTAAACTGTTCAGCGAGAGCGTGCGGACGCGCAAGAAATTTGCGCTGAACGAAATCAACGGCCATCGCTCGGCAACAGTGGTCAACCTCGGCAAGATCGCCTTGCAACTTGGACGTTCCCTGCAATTCGATCCCGTCAAACAAGTGTTTGTCAACGACGATGCCGCTAACCGCCTGATCGACCAACCGATGAGGGGCCCCTGGAAAATTTAGTTAATCCCATTTTTTATTACAATGAAGATAACATTCAAAAATATATTTCTGCATTGCCTGGTATGGATGCTGGTGATCTCCACGTTGACCCATGCGCAGGAAGGGCGGACTGTTCAAACACATGTGGCCGACGTGCTGGCCCTGCTTCCCGCCAAAGACAACGCTGAGGCTGAACGCCTTTTTGACGAACTGATGGATATCAGCGACGAAGGGCTGAACCTGATCGCGGCCCAGGTGGTGCCAAACGGACATGAAGAGGGTATCCCATCGCGGTATGCCATCGCACTCCTCACCCACTACGCAACAACAAAGGATGAAAAAGCGCGAATTGAAAAAGTCTATCTCAACGGACTCAACCGCGCGGACAATACCGAAGTAAAGGCGTACTTCATTCACAACCTTAAACTGATCGGTTCAAATGCTGCAATCGGACCACTGGTGGAACGCATCAAGGAGGAAGGACTCACCGACCAGGCTGTCGGCGCCTTGCAAAGCATCGGCAGTCCGGAAGCGCGAAAGGCCTTGGTGACGGCCCTTGAGGCTGCCAGAGACGCGAGCGTGCAGGCAAGGCTCATCCAGGCACTCGGTGAACTGGAACATCAACCCGCCACGGAAGTCATTACAGGTTTTGCCGCGAGTAGCGACGCCGCCGTAAAGAAGCCCGCGTTGTGGGCGCTTGCGCGGATTGCCGCGGCGGGCTCTTATCCGGTGCTTTTGCAAAGCGCTACCGATGTTGGCTTCATGAATGACCCTTCTGAAGCAACGCATGCGCTGGTGGAATTCCTCCATCAACAACTAGAAAAGAAGAATGACGCGCTGGTCACGAAGGCGAGTCAGGCCATCCTCAGCAACACCCTGAAGCCTGAACAACAGCACTTCCGTCTCGCCGCACTCAAGGCGCTGGCGAAGACATCTCCCGGTGATGCGACGCGCACGCTTGTGAAAGAGATGAACCGGTTCGACCCCTTGTACCAAAAGGAAGTATTAAAGATTGCACAGCTGAATGCCAGCGATCCACATGCACTGAAAACGTGGACCAAGGCCTACAGAAAGAGCAAAGGCATGCAGGCCGAAATTCTCATGATGCTGGCCGGGGCGAACCGCAATGACGCGTTTATCGAATCCACGTTGCTGCCGGCCCTCCATGGAAAGGATGCCAGTGTGCGAATGGCAGCTGCAGAAGAAATCGCATACAGCAACAATGACAAATACAAGGCTGAAGTAGTTGACTATTTGCTCCGCGCCGCAAGCGAAGAAGAAATTTCAGCGGCGCAATCAGCGCTGCTCCGGATGATGGATCGCGACGACACTCAGGCACTGGCAGCGAATTTCGCCGCGGCAAATGCGGCACAGCAAAGGGCCATCATCAACATCCTCGCAGAAAGGCGCGCAGTCGACCATTTCGATCTCGTGCTGGAAAACACGACTGCGCAGGATGCCAACGTGCGCACAGCCGCCTATGCGGCACTGCCTGCCGTAGCGTCGGCCAAAGACGTGAGCCCTCTTTTGAAGTTACTTGCGAGGACCGAAGACGAAGATGCCATTAAGCAGGTACAGGCTGCCCTAATCGCAACGATTAACACTGAGAACCGGGCGCTGGTCAATCAGGCGTACGCACAACAGAAGTCAAAGATACTTCCCCTTCTCCCCTACGTGAATGATGAGGATGCGCTCAATAAGGTAAAGTCAGCGTTTGAATCAGGAAATGAGCAGGAGAAAAGTGCCGCATTTGATGCGATGCTCAATTGGCAGAACCACGAGGCAGCGCGCACGCTGCTGGCTATGCGCCGTAACCCGGATCTTAAAACTTATCACAAGAAAGCATTCAGCGCTTTTGTCAGCCAGGTGGCCAAGTCAGACCTGGCGGATGAACAAAAGCGCCTCATGCTCGAAGAAGCCATGACACTCGCGGAAAGTCGCGAGGAGAAGACGGCAGTGATCCGGGCAGTCGGTGGTCTTCGGAGCTTTCTGGCGCTCGTATTTGTTTCGAAATACCTTGATGATGACGCCTTGAACCGGGCAGCAAGCCGCGCAGTGATGCAGATTGCGCTGCCCACCCCCGATGCGCGGCCGGGTCTCACCGGAAGCTTTGTGCGTGCCACGCTTCAGAAGATTCTGGATAAGCTCGAAGGACAGGACAGCCAGTACGAGGTGATCGATATCCAAACCTATCTCGCCAACATGCCTCACACCAAGGGGTACGAGTCTATTTTCAATGGTAAGGACCTGAGCGGATGGCAGGGATTGGTCGAGAACCCTATTGCACGGTCCAAAATGTCGAAGGCAGAGTTGGCAAGGAAACAGAAGGCCGCTGATGAAAAATTGAAGGAAAGCTGGAGCGTGAAGGATGGCGCTATTTACTTCACCGGAAAAGGAGCCAACCTCTGTACCGTTCGCACTTACGGTGATTTTGAAATGCTCGTGGATTGGAAGATCACCCGAAACGGCGACAGTGGCATCTATCTGAGGGGCACACCGCAAGTGCAAATATGGGATCCGACTGGCAAGGAAGAGGCTGCGAAGGTGGGTTCTGGCGGATTGTACAACAATCAGAAACACCAGGACAAGCCGTTGACCGTTGCCGACAACCCGGTCGGAGAATGGAACACCTTCCACATCAAGATGGTCGGCGACAAGGTTACGGTGCACCTCAACGGCGTGCTTGTGGTCGACAATGTCGTCATGGAGAACTACTGGGACAGAAGCCTTCCCATATTCCCGGAAGAAGCCATTGAACTTCAGGCCCATGGCAATGAACTGGCCTTCAAAAACATATTCGTGAAGGAGCTCGGCAGCAAGCCGTATGAACTCACGGCTGACGAAAAGGAGCAGGGCTTTGAACTACTCTTCAACGGCAAAGATCTGGACAACTGGAAGGGCAACAAAACCGATTATATTGTGGAGGACAATGCGATTGCCATCTACCCTACCGGGAAAGGACACGGCAACCTCTACACAGAAAAGGAGTATTCCGATTTCGTGTTCCGGTTCGAATTTCAATTGACGCCTGGTGCAAACAATGGCCTGGGCATTCACACATCGCTTGACGGCGATGCGGCGTATAATGGAAAGGAAATCCAGATTCTGGACAACACCGCGCCGGTGTATGCCAATCTCCAGCCTTATCAATATCATGGCTCGGTCTATGGAATCGCTCCTGCAAAGCGTGGATTTCTGAATCCCGTAGGTGAATGGAATGAGGAGGAGGTTATTGTAAAAGGAGATCACGTCAAAGTGATCCTGAACGGAACGGTGATCCTCGATGCCGACTTAAAGAAGGCGACCCGGAACGGTACCATGGATAAGAAAGATCACCCGGGGCTGAAGGTCCACAAAGGCCACATTGCTTTCCTTGGACACGGAACCATCGTACGATTCCGAAACATCCGGGTAAAAGACCTCGCTGTCAATCGGTAGGAGGCCGTTGGTTATTGGCTTTTGGCTGTCTGCATTAAGCCAACGGCCAATAGCCAATAGCCAACAGCCAACAGCCAAAAAACAACCTATTTATCCGAGGAAGGGTTTCAGCGTATTGCTTCTCGAACTGTGCCGCAGCCGGCGTGTTGCTTTTTCCTTGATCTGGCGAACGCGTTCGCGCGTCAGGTTATACTTCTGGCCGATCTCTTCGAGCGTCATCGCGTGCTCACCGTTCAATCCAAAGTAGTAGGAAATTACGTCCGACTCTCTCTGGGTGAGGGTGGACAGTGCGCGTTGTACTTCCTTCCTCAGCGAGTCAACCATCAGGCCGGAATCGGGGGTCTCTTCGCTTTCATTCGCCAGTACATCCAGCAGGCTGTTTTCTTCGCCCTGCACAAATGGCGCATCCATTGAAACATGGCGACCGGAGATTTTCATCGTGTCCGTTACCTCGTCGGTGGAAATGTCAAGCACTTCCGCAAGTTCCTCGGCTGACGGCTCCCTCTGAAACTTCTGCTCCAACTCAGAAAACGTCTTCGAAATCTTGTTTAACGATCCGACGCGGTTCAACGGCAGCCGCACAATACGCGACTGTTCTGCGAGCGCCTGCATGATTGACTGCCGGATCCACCAAACGGCATATGAGATAAATTTAAAACCACGCGTCTCGTCAAATCGCTTTGCCGCTTTGATCAACCCCAGATTACCTTCATTGATCAGGTCACCGAGCGTAAGCCCATTGTTTTGATATTGCTTGGCAACAGAAACCACAAAACGCAGGTTGGCCTTGGTGAGCTTTTCAAGGGCGATCTGATCCCCCTCCCGAATCCTTTTCGCGAGTTCGACCTCAACATCTGATGTGATCAAATCTACCTTACCAATTTCCTGGAGGTATTTGTCCAGCGACTGGCTTTCGCGGTTCGTAATCTGTTTGCTGATCTTTAGCTGTCTCATTGATTTATATATGCGTGTTATATAACTTTAACTTACAATCCCGAATTGTGTCCGGCCCGTTCTAATTGCTTCAGACTGATTTTTGTGATTCCCCGACTAAAACCAGGGAGGTGTATATTAGGTTCAGCACTGGATGAGAATTTCAGAAGGGTAATGCGCCACGCGCTTGATTTTGCACAAAGATACAAATATCGGAGCCAATTGGTTCCGGATTTTCCCCAATGCGAGTAAATATCTGGCAATTATGGTGCGATTTCTCCCTTCGGCGGGCTCGATGCGCCAATCCTGGACTCGGAAATTCCTGCTCGGGGCAGGTAATCCGCGCAGTGGGGCACAAACATCACGCCGTCAGGGTCGGAAATAACAAAGAGCGCCACGGATTTGTGCCGCTCTCCCTAAAAAATAAACAAAAACTAACTTAAAAAAATAAAAGGCCGCTTACAGGTTCACCGTTGCGGGAAGGTACTTCGCAATTAGCGATTCGTAATAGGGTCTCAACTCCGAGGCGACCGGGGGAACCGGGCTTTTCGAGTACAGGTCGTAGGGGTTGAATTTCCTCACCCATTCAAACATCTCGCGATCGTGATCGTCCAGCAGATGGTCGTAGGCATTTTCCCTGTGTTGCGCGTAAAACGAGTGATACCGGATCATGTACAGCGCCGGTTCAGGAAGAAAGTCCTTCGTGATATGGTAGAGGTATTCGTCGTGGCCCCAGGACATGGTCACATTCTTCAGGCCGCAGCCATGTTCGTAAATGCCGTATTTCGTGTTGTATTTCGGGTTCTTCGAATCAGGATTGTCCTCAAAGAACTCAGGGTAAACGATCTTGTCGGAAAACTGGCAGCCTACCGGGAACGTGTCGCCCACTACCGCCCATTGCGGCTCGCCAAAGAGACACAGAACCTTACCCATATCATGGATGAAGCCGGTCAATACAAACCAGTCAGGATGGCCGTCACGGCGAATCGCCTCCGCCGTCTGGAGCAAGTGTTGTAGCTGGTCAAGTTCTATGTCGGGATCCGAGTCATCGACAAGCGTGTTGAGAAATTCCATCGCTTCCCAGACGGTCAACTGCTTGCGGTTGAACTGCAGAAACTCGGCTTTTTTCTGCATCACAAAGTCATAGGTCTGATACTTATGGTTCAGTCGGTAAAATTCCTTGACCGTATCGCGGCCGGGTGTTTCATAATTCCTGAACGCATCCTTGCTCTTCGCGAGCGTCTCTTCAGGATACCGTTGCAAAACGTCATCTTCCCATTGTTCAATGCTCTTCAGCGGGTTGGTTTCCTGCTCAGAAAACGTGTGATTTTTCATAATTGGCGTGATTATTAACCAAAGCTAATAAATATACCGGAAAAAAATGAGGCCATCGACGAAAATCCGTTACCAGAATACCGTGTAGAGGGCTGTGAGGATACCGATGATGAGAACCGATCCAAACACAAAAGACGGCGTAACCCGGAACATACTGGTATCGACTTCAATCTTGGTTTCCTGCGTCTTGCTTCTTTTGTCGGCCAGGCTCATCACCACCATGGTCACGACCAGCACGACAAAGACGATCGACATCCGGTCAAGGAACGGGTAATCAGGAAAGGCCCCGTTAGTCCAGTACGGGAGGTATTTTAACACCGTTGAAAGCGGAATGGTCAGCAGCGCGGCCACCAGGGCGGCTGCCGAGGTCGTTCGCTTCCAATAGAAACCCAACAGGAAGATCGCCAATACGCCCGGCGAGATAAAGCCCACATACTCCTGAATGAATTGGTAAGCCTGGTCAAGGGTGCGCAATGCCGGCGCAACAACACAGGCAATCAGCATGGAAATAATCACGGTCCAACGACCGGTCAGCACAAGTTGCTTCTCATTCGCGGTGCGATGAAAGTATTTCTTGTAGATGTCGAGGGAAAATATCGTTGCGATGCTGTTGGCTTTACCCGCGAGCGACGCCACGATCGCAGCGGTGAGCGCTGCGAATGCAAGGCCCTTCAATCCTGCAGGAAGCAGGTTCAGCAACGTCGGATAAGCAAAGTCGGGCTTCACTACGCCGCTGGCATTGACCATCTCGGTTTGAAACAGTCCTTCCTGAAAAAGGACGAATGCCGCAATGCCCGGCAACACGGCAATGACGGGAACCAATAGCTTCAGGAATGCTGCGAACAGGATGCCGTTGCGGGCGGTTTTGAGGTCGGCGCCGAGCGCACGCTGGATGATATACTGGTTGCACCCCCAGTACGCCAGGTTGTTGATCCACATACCCCCAATCAGTACGGAAAGACCCGGCAGGTCAGTATAGTAGGGATTGGAGGGTTCGAAAATCATATGAAAATGAGAGTCAGCCTTCTCGACCATCAGCCGCGCACCCGCGAACACATTCTCGCCGTATCCAAAATGAGCGGACACGAGGTTCAATGCGAGGTAGGTAGTGACGAGTCCGCCGATGATCAACACGGCTACCTGCACAACATCCGTATAACCGATGACTTTCATCCCACCAAGCGTCACAATGACGGAGAAAATGCCCAGGCCGGCAATACACACAATGAACGGAATACCTGAGATGGCCGTGATTGCGACTGCGCCCAGGTATATGATGGAGGTAAGGTTCACAAACACATACACCAGCAGCCAGAAGATGGCCATGATGGTACTGACCGTTCCATTATACCGCACCTGGAGAAACTGCGGCATCGTGTATATTTTGTTTTTCAGGTAGACCGGCAGAATAAAGACCGCAACAATGATCAATGTTGCCGCCGCCATCCATTCATAGGTCGAAATGGCGAGCCCCAATGCAAAGCCCGACCCCGACATACCGATAAAGTGCTCGGCGGAAATATTGGAGGCAATCAGCGAGGCGCCAATAGCCCACCAGGTAAGCGATCCTTCGGCGAGAAAGAAATCCTTCGAGTCGACTTCGCGCGCTTTCTTGCGATGATAAATGTAGTAGCCATAGCCACTTACCAGAATAAAATAGAAAAGGAAGACCGTGTAGTCAGCGAGTTCGAGACGGTGCATGCGGGGTTATGTAGGGTTACCCCGACAATATAGGAAAAAAATGGTTGCCGGTTGCC
>CAYMWA010000038.1:0-17037 GCA_964393795.1 uncultured Roseivirgaceae bacterium | reverse complement strand
TTACGGCGTTTCCGCCCAAGCATACATCTTCGAAACGATGGAATAGTAGTCCTCCCACGCGAGAAAGCGAGCGGCGATGGTTGAGCCGGCTTCGGCGTTCATTTTTTTGAAGTATTTCTCTTTCAGTTTGAGTTCGCGCTCCATCACCTGGAGCAGGTCGTTGCCCAGTCGCATGGCAATCGCCGGAGTGAAGTCCGCCGCATCACTGGCGAACAGCGTGTATATGGTATACCCCTCCCCGAGCAGGGCATCACATTCTTCCTCGTATTTCGAATAGACAGACCAGAAAGCCGCCTCCTTGTCAGCGGGCAGTGCAAGCGCAGCGTTCATGATGTTGTGCTTTGCTTCGCGTTGCTGGGCTTCGTCAAGTGACTGCGGATGGAACCTGAATTCCTGCCACTGGCTTTTGTTGTAGACCTGTGCGCTCTCCAGCATGTCCATCATCGCCTCAGTTTGCAAGAACTGGAGGGCGATCACACCATTCAGCTGCGACCCCACCTGCCGGTAATATTTCTTTTGCAATTCAAGCTCATCGCCACGGTAAGTCAATAGCTTGCGTCCATTCTGGAATGCTTCCCCACCCGTAATGGTTGCGTCGGTTTCCGCCAGGTCGTGCAGTGAGCGATACGCAGCAGCATAAACATCAGTTGCTTCTCCCAGGTAGGCCTCATAGAGTGGCCAAAAGGCCTTCTCATGCCATGCAGCGAGGTGAACGCTGCTTTTCACAACGGAGATGCGGTCTTTTCCGGAGACCGTCAGAAGAAGTGTATTATTTGCGTGTTGACCAAAGCCTGTTTGCGCCACTATACAAAGGCAGAGGATGAAACCCGTGCTTCTCATTGTTTGCCAATTTACCGATGAAAATAATTAAAAGTTGGAGAAAATCCCCATTGTGTAGAACTTCATTTCATAGGCATCATTGTAGTTTTTTAAATTTCGACAAAAGCACGACCCCTTTCCTGCAAAAAAACTTATGCCCGCGACTTCCTGACATCCGTTAAAGCCGTGGTGGACGGGAAAGAGGCTGAGACACAGATCCGTCGCCACCTTCCAGACGGGCCCATCGGAAATAACCGCAGAAGTCAACCTTGCAGGCGCTATTCCAGATTTTCGATAGTGTCTTAGCGGAGACGACTGTACCGGAATATTTGCTATCATTGGTGCTGAAAATGCATCGCTGGTGGCCGGGCAGCTATTGGGTAAATGCCAAAAGGCAGCGTTTCAGCGATTGATGACCCCCTTGACAAATTAAGATATGCAATATTTCCTGGAGAAATTGGTTCATGAATTCCAGACGCCGTTCGGCAATTCAGTGCTGATCTTTTCGCTGATCTTGTCCATTATTCTCCTCGCGCCGATCATCCTCAACCGGTTCAAAATACCCGGTATCATCGGATTGATTTTGTCTGGAATGATTATCGGCCCGTACGGCCTGCTTCTCATCCAAAAGAATTCTGCCGTTGATCTTTTTTCTACCATCGGCCTGTTGTACATCATGTTCATTGCCGGACTTGAACTGGACATGAATGAGTTTAACAAGCACAAACACAAGAGTCTTGTATTTGGGGTTCTCACGTTCTTGTTTCCCTTTGCGATTGGTCTGCCCGTGTGTTACTATCTGCTCGGCTATGGCTTCAGTACCAGTGTGCTCATTTCGAGTATGTTCGCCACGCACACGCTGATCGCCTATCCCATCGTAAACCGATTGGGCATTGCCAAGAATCAGGCGGTAGCCGTGACCGTTGGCGGCACCATTCTTACCGATACCGCAGTGCTGTTGATTCTCGCCATCATTGCCGGCACGTCGTCGGGCGCAGCTACATCGAATTTATGGATGCGTCTGTCTATCTCCATCATTTCCTTTGGTGCTATTGTTTACTTTGTCATTCCGCGTGTGGCCTCATGGTTTTTCCGACGGCTCGAAGATGAGAAAAATGCACACTTCATCTTTGTGTTGCTGGTTGTCTTCACGACAGCGTTCCTGGCGGAGTTGGCAGGGCTTGAGCCCATTATCGGTGCCTTTGCCGCGGGATTGAGTTTGAACAGGTTAATTCCGCACACCTCTTCGCTCATGAACCGCATTGAGTTTGTGGGCAATGCCTTGTTTATCCCGTTTTTCTTGATCAGCGTTGGTATGCTCATCGACTTCCGCGTGCTTACAAACGGCCCCGGTGCGCTGATCGTCGCCGTGACACTCACGTTGGTCGCGCTCGTGGGCAAGTATGTTGCCGCACAACTGACCGGTAAGATTTTCAAGTATTCGAAGGAACAGCGCAGCCTGATCTTTGGTTTGAGTACTGCGCATGCTGCCGCGACCCTTGCAGTGATCCTGGTTGGATACAATCTGGGCATCATCGACGACGAAGTGCTGAACGGAACAATCGTGTTGATTCTCATCAGTTGCATCGTTGCTTCTTTCGTCACCGAAAAGGCGGGAAAACAGGTGGTCCTCCACATGGATAATGAACCGGTACAGGTCGTGAGCAAGGTACAACGCGTGTTGGTTCCCATTGCCAACCCACAGACGATGGAGAAGCTCATCGACTTCTCCATGGTGATCAAGAACCCGAAGGACTTTTCCCCTATTCTCGGTCTCACCGTTGTCAAGGATGACGACCAGGCGCAAACACGACTGTTGCAATCCCGAAAGCTGCTCGATAAGGCGATCCTCTACGCGGCCTCTGCAGATCAGCAGATCGAAATCATGTCGACGATTGACCGCAATGTCACCAGTGGAATCAAGCGGATTGCAACAGAAAAATTTATCACCGATATCGTTGCGGGATGGTCGCCTCAAAAGAACCTCGCCGACATTATTTTTGGACAGACCTTCGATCGCCTTGTCAAACAGACCAATCAGACGATTTTCATAACGCGGTTTGCCATGCCGCTCAATGTGCACAATAACATCCGGCTGATTTGTCCGTATTTTGCGGAAAGGGAGCCGGGTTTCTATAATTGGTTGAGCAGTATGTTTCGCGCGGCGTCACAGTTGGGTACCGGTATCCAGTTGTACGGGCCACAGGATGTCGAACGTTCCATTCGCGAGTTTGCAGCAGCGAATAAAGTGGCCGTCGCCGTCGAATATCGAGGCAACCTCGACCTTGGTGACGTAGCCTTGCTCGTCTCTAAGGTTCAGCCGCTTGATATGATTGTGCTCGTCTCATCGCGCGAAGGCGGTATTTCTTATACCCCTGCGCTCGACGTCCTTCCGCGAAAAATGTCGCGCTATTTTGAAAACAACAGTCTCGTGTTCATCTATCCCGCGACCGGCTCCGAAACCACCATCTCCAGCTACGATCAGGATGTTTCCGGCGGTTTGCTTGGAAAAGGTATCTCCATCTTCAAGAGCGCACGCGATATATTCAAGAAGAAAGTCGGCTCGTAAAGGAAGTATGCCGTCAATCCTGGGGAGTGGCCTGAGGTTTTTTAGGAAACAGAATGGAGGCGCCAATGGCAATGACGAGAATACCCACGATCGTCAACAGCGACACATCGATTGGAATCTTGTAAAGATCCACGATACACATCTTTACGCCAACGAAGGCCAGAATGGCAGCAAGTCCGTATTTGAGATAATGAAAGTATTTTTCAATGCCGGCGAGTGCGAAATACAACGATCGCAGGCCGAGTATGGCGAATACGTTGGACGTGTAGACGATGAAAGCGTCGTCGGTAATAGCGAGGATGGCCGGGATGGAGTCAACAGCAAATATGAGATCCGTGGTTTCAATGAGGATCACCACGAGGAACAGCGGCGTAGCCCAAAACTTGCCATCGCGCCGTACAAAGAAGTGATCACCTTCAAATGACGGCGTCAAACGGAACACGCGACGGACGAGCTTGACCACCGGATTTTTTTCCGGTTCAAGTTTTTGATCCCCCGAAGATAACATCCGGATACCGGTGATGATCAGGAAAGCGCCAAAAATGTAAATAAGCCAGTGGAAGCGGTGGATGAGTTCGATGCCTGCGAATATGAAAATCACGCGCATCACAAGCGCTCCCAGAATACCCCAGAAGAGCACTTTGTGCTGATAGGCAGCAGGAACGTGAAAGTAGGAGAAAATCATGATGATGACAAAGATGTTGTCAACACTTAATGATTTTTCGATGAGATAGCCCGTGAAAAACTCAATCGCGGGCTCTTTACCCATGTAAAAGTAAATGAAGACGTTGAAGCACATGGCCAGGGTGATCCAGAGCCCTGTCCAGAACAACGCATTTTTTAGCGTGATTTCCTCCGATCTCTTGTGAAAAACGCCGAGATCGAGGGCGAGCATACTCAAAATGAAAGCATTAAAGGCGGCCCAAAGAATAACCGTATCATCCATAAAGTGGAATTCAACCGCCAAAATATACAATTTATGGAAAATTCGTGCACGCTCAGGAAAAAGACGCCGGCTCTATTTTTGCCGACGCGGCCATGCACGCCTGATCGAAGGAAATATCGAAAACTGACCCCTCGCCTGGCCTGCTGCGAACAGTGATGGTGCCCCCATTTTTTTCGACAAATTCGCGACACAATATGAGCCCCAGTCCGGTGCCTTTTTCATTTGCGGTTCCCTTTGTGGAGTGCTTGGTGTCAATACGAAAAAGTTTTTGAACGACAGATGGCTCCATGCCTACGCCTGTGTCGGATATCGACACCGTTACGCGACCACTTCCCACAACAAGGCGTGCGCCAATTTTTCCTCCTTGTGGCGTAAACTTGATGGCATTGGACAACAGGTTGCGCACGACGGTGTTGATGGAATCACGGTGAAGGTTGACGCGGCATTCTTCAGGCGCCGCCACCGCTATTGAAATGTCTTTGTTGCGCGCCTGCGACTCAAGAAGTTGGCTGTTGCTCACCAATATCTCACTCAGGTCAAAAACTTCCGGAGAAAAGTCGATGCTGCCGGTTTGCGACCGCGCCCAGGCCAATAGATTCTCCAGCAAAGTGAAGAGATTGCGCAGCGACTTATCGAGGTCGAGCGCCAGGGCCTTGATCTCGTCCGGTGTCATGTGCGCCGTATGCTCAATCAACAAATGTGAAAACGATGTGAGCGAATTCAGAGGACCTTTCAAATCGTGACTGATGATGGAAAAGAATTTGTCTTTCGTCTGATTCAGTTCCTGTAGCCGGAGGTTCTGCTCCTGCACCTTGTTCTTCGCGACTTCGAGAATGCGATTTGATCGCCGTTTTGCCAGGTAAAAGTAGAAGATCAATAAGGCGATTACGACGATCAGGCCGACCAGGACAAAAAGGATATTCCGAACTTTTTTTTGCGCGGCGATTTCGCGCTCGCGCTCCACGCGTAGTGCGTCGAGTCTTTCGATTTCCATTTCACGCTTGCCGAGCAAATACCTGCTCTCCGTCTCGAGCAGCTCCCTTTCATGCGCCTCGTTCTCAATGAACTCGTGAAGGGCGAGTGAGCGCTCCTTGTTGGTAAGCGCATTCCTGAAGTCGCCCAGCGCCTTGTACGACTGGCTTAGTAACTCGTAGCTCCTGAACATCTCTTGCTGGGCCTGTGCCTCGCGTCCATTCTCCAGTGCCAGCGTGCCATGGGCAAGTGCCTCCCCTGGATCCCCCCTTTCAAGGTACCATGCGCCGATATTGTTCAGGGATTCGGCGATGCCTTGCCTGTCTTTCAACGATTGCCTGATATTGAGCGCTACCTCGTGATTTGCGAAGCTCTTTTCGTGATTCTTCATCAACCCGTAAAGGAGGCCGATGTCGTTGAGCGAAATCGCCTCAGCATAGCGGTCACCGGATGCGCGGATGAGCGCGAGCGCACGCTTGTGGTGATCTAGTGCCTCGGCGTACTTTCCCTGCTGTGTATACAGGTGTGCCAGGTGGAAAAGCGCATCGGCTTCGTAGGTTCTGTCGATGTCTTGCCGATACTGAAGTACTTTCTGGTATTGTTCGAGTGCCTCCGCCGTTCTGCCCATCGACGCATACACTTTACCCAGGTTAGTGCGCAACATAGCCTCCGCGTTGATCGCCCGGGCTGACGCGTTTAATGCCAACGCCTGTGTGAGAAATTGCACACTCTTGTGGAAATCGCCGACGACTTCGAAAATTCGGGCGATGGCCACGTAGGTCAACACCTGCTGGGAGGTCAATTGGAGCGAATCCTCAATATTCAACGCCTGGATGAAAAAGTCCATCGCTCCACCGTAGTCATGCAACTGGTTCAGGTGGATGAGTCCAAGGTGTTTGAGTGCCTGCGCTATATCCCGGCCGTCGGCGATCTCGCGTGCCTGATCCAATGCCAGCGTTGCAACCTTCAGCGATTGTTCGGGAGTCGGCCGTGTCTTTCCCGAGTCAAAATATTTTTGGAATTCTGCCAGTTCGCTTTCACTTTGCGCATGGAGGCAAGCAGGCAGGAAAAAGGTGATCAGAATGATGAGCAGACTGCAGCGCGACGACATTCCTGTGATTTGCTCAAAAATGGAGAAAAACCGGCAGTATTAATATGAAACTTGGAGGGGAAACTTACGCGCCGGCATCCTCAAAATTTTGTTTGCATGAAAAAAACGAAAAAATGATAAAATTGGCCGTTGAAACAAAACGATCGGCTTGTGACAACGGTTATAATAATTACACCGGCCAAGCCGGCCTTCTTTCTCATTGTCCACTTTATCGTCTCACACCATGCCAGGAACATCCCTTACCCCAGCCCAAGCGAAGCGTACGTCCACAAAAGGAGCACTGCCCGCCAAAGGATATGCGGCCCAAGCGGCCGGATCGCCGTTGGCACCATTCGCCTTCGCAAGACGCTCGCCCGGCCCTTATGATGTCCACTTTGAAATACGCTATTGCGGTGTCTGCCATTCCGACCTGCACCAGGTACGCGACGAATGGGGAAGGGCGATTTTTCCTATGGTACCCGGCCATGAAATCGTTGGGAAGGTCATCGCTGTCGGCGAGGCGGTCAAGAAATTCAGTCCCGGTGATCTGGTGGCTGTAGGTTGCCTGGTGGACTCATGCCGCGAATGTGAAAACTGCAAACAGGGACTTGAACAGTATTGTACCAACGGCCCGGTCGGTACCTACAACAGCTACGAGCGTGACGGCAAGACGCCTACCTATGGCGGTTATTCGAACCAGATTGTCGTCGACCAGGATTTTGTGCTCCGCGTACCCACAAATCTTCCACTCGAAGGCGTTGCGCCCTTGCTGTGTGCAGGTATTACCACCTATTCTCCGCTGCGTCATTGGAAAGTCGGCAAAGGCCACAAGGTTGGTGTATTGGGGCTCGGTGGCCTTGGGCACATGGCGGTAAAATTCGCATCCACCTTTGGCGCTGAAGTTACGATGCTCAGCACGTCGCCCTCAAAGGCTGCGGATGCGAAAAGACTTGGCGCTCATAAATTCGTATTGACCACTGACGCCGAACAGGTTAAGGGATTGAAGGGCTACTTTGATTTTATTGTCGACACGGTCTCGGCCGTGCACGACTACAACTTTTATCTGCGAATGCTGGCCACGAACGGTGTACACATCTGCGTGGGCGCTCCACCCGCGGCCTCGGAAGTCCGCACGATGTCGCTGATTGCAAACCGCAGAAGCATCGTCGGCTCAAGCATCGGCGGATTGCCGGAAACACAAGAGATGCTCGATTTTTGCTCGTCCTACAATATCGTTTCCGATGTCGAAGTGATCGCGATGAAAGATATCAATGAAGCCTATGAACGCATGCTGAAAGGCGATGTGCGGTATCGGTTTGTGATTGATATGGCTACTCTTTAGGAGTGGCTTTTGGCTGTTGGCTGTTAGCTTTTGGCTTTTGGCTGTTGGCTGGGCCGCTAATCGCCAACAGCTAATAGCCAACAGCTAATAACCAACAGCTAATAACCAACAGCTAATAGCCAACAGCCAAGTGCCAACAGCCAAAAGCCAAAAGCCAACAGCAATTCCTATTGTCTCCTCCTCCTTCTGTCCATCACAATATACACGATTAACCCAACCACGAGAATCGCTCCTACCCACACCAGGCCTTTTTCAATCCGGGCATTTTTTCCAAACAGTGCAAGAATGGTGATCAGTGGTGTGATGCCGATGATGGTGGCTGCAATGTATCTGCGGTAACGCATGTTGAGGAGACCGGCGACAATGCTGAGCCCGTCATTGGAAAACGTCGACAAACGAAAGACGACAATTGCTTTCATGCCATATCTTGCGATGAAATCTTTCAGCATAAGACGTGTTTTCGGACTGACAAGCCGGTGGACGACCACGGGGCTGAGTTTGTTACCGATGAGATAGCCGACGGTCGAGGCGAGCACAATTCCAATCCACGCCACCAGTCCACCCCAGACCGGGCCGTAGCTGAGAATACAGATAAGGATGAGAAGAATGTTTGGAACAAAGAACAGGAACATCTGGAAAACCATGGCAAGAATCAGCGCCACCGGTCCCCAGAGACCAAACTGAGAAACCCACTCGCGGATGCGCTCGGGGTCTTCACTTGTGAGCACACCAAAAGCTTCGTCGATACCCTCCTTGTAAGATGGAAATATAAAGTAAGAGATGACAAGCCCTGAGACGATTAGCAGTGAAAGAATGAAGGGCAGCTTGCTGGTCGTGTGATTGCTCGTCGTGCCATTCACCATCTTGTCTTCCGCATCATCATCCCTGTTATAAATAAGCATCTCGTTCCGCCGCGGTTTTTGCCTCGCTGCGTTCACGCAGGTGCTTCGCGCCTTGCCAGGTGTGGAAAAAAATCCGTGCCGCCTTGTCCGGGGCGGGATGATGAAGGGAACATGTGCATCCGGTACCGGTGCACGATGGCGCAATCGGCTAGCGTACCAATTTTACTTTCACGGCACTCGGTCCTTTAGGGCCCATTTCAACTTCGTAGGAGACTTTGTTGTTTTCTTTGATGGGCTCAGTGGTGTTGTTCACGTGAACAAACACACTTTCCTGCGTCTCCATGTCTTTGATGAAGCCGTATCCTTTTGAATCGTTAAAGAAGGTGACAATCCCTTGCCTGACGAGATCGGCCGGCGAAGGGGCTGTGTGGCGCGGCACACTGATTTGAATGTCGGCTTCGTTGATCTTGGTTCTGGTGCTGGGATCGGGGGGCGTGGACGTAAAGTTTCCGAATTCATCGACATAGGCAATCTCAAAGCTGCTGCCTTTGCCGCTTGCTTTGCGCTCTTCCTTGCGCGCTTCCTTCTCTTTCTTCTTCTTTTGCTTTTTCTTTTCGTTTTCCTTCTTATTCCACGTTTCCTGTGATTTTCCCATAGAGTACTGCTGATTGTTTGTTAAGTGTGACTATTTGAACAAAGCTACACAATTCTTTAGTTCAATACCGCCCTGAAAAGGGGAAAATGGCGTTTGTCGACATTCTTTCGCGGGGATAAACGCCAAACCGTTCTAAAATAACGACAGCTGGCCACGCTGTGTTGTCGTGTTGTCTGACCCTGAAGCAGCAGTGGGCGCGGGCGAACGGAAATTTGACATCGAAATACCAAGCAACCGGATTTTCTTGTCCGTCAGGTCGCTCGCCGTCAGCAACGAGACAGCTGTTTTGTAAATGGTTTCACGGTCATCCGTTCGTTCAGGAAAGGAATGGCTTCTCGTCGCAATTTTGAAGTCATGGTATTTTATTTTTAAGGTAATCGTGCGGCCCTTCAGGTCTTTTCGCAACAACCGGTTATGGACGTTGCGTGTGATTTTGAGCAGCTCGTCCTGCATGTCTTCAAGTGACGTAAGGTCAAAAGGAAAAGTGTCTTCCGCGCCGATGGATTTTGGATCGCGATGCGTGCGCACCTCGCGATCATCGATGCCGCGCACGATGCGATAGAAAAATGAACCGCTCTTGCCGAAATGTCTGATGAGTTCAAGTTCGCTTAGCTTCTTGAGATCGGCACCGGTGTGAAGACCCATCGCTTTCATTTTTGCCGCTGTAACTTTCCCCACGCCAAAAAATTTTTCGACAGGAAGCGACTCCATGAAGCTTTCAATGCGAGAAGGGCCAACGAAAGTGAGGCCATCGGGCTTATTCATGTCGGAGGCGACCTTTGCCACGAACTTGCTCACCGAAACGCCTGCCGAGGCAGTGAGGCGCAACTCGTCCTTGATAGCCTGCCGGATTTCTGCAGCGATATCAAGGGCGGACCCGATATTGCGCTTGTCGCGCGTAACGTCGAGAAAGGCTTCATCCAGAGAGAGTGGCTCGATCAGATCGGTATAGCGCTGAAATATCGCGCGAATCTGCGCGGAAACTTCCTTGTACACGTCGAATCTCGGCTTTACGAAGATGAGATGCGGACACCGTTGTATCGCTTGGCGCGATGACATGGCCGAGCGGACACCGTATTTCCGGGCCTCATAACTCGCCGTTGCCACGACTCCCCTACCTGTCGGTGAACCGCCTACAGCGATGGCTTTTCCGCGAAGATCCGGATTGTCGCGCTGCTCAACGGAGGCGTAAAAAGCATCCATGTCGATATGAATGATCTTTCTCGGCATAGCATCAAAACGCGGCGGTACAGCGCCCGGTTCAGGTGACGCGGCACCCGTTCAAGAATATCTCAATTGCAGCGCCTTTGCATGGGTAAATGCCCGTATGCCCTGATGAGAAAGCGTTGCGCCGATTCCGGAATGTTTCCGGCCACTCCACGGCACAGCCGCACTCACCCGGTCACAGCAGTTCCAGTATCCGGTACCGGTATTCACGGCGCGAAGCAAACGCTCCGCTCGCTGCCGGTCGCTGCTGTACACGGAGGCCGTGAGCCCGTACTCGGTATCTTTCATCAGCGAAACGGCCTCCTCGTCATCGCGAACTTTCATAATCCCGATGACCGGACCAAACGACTCTTCGCGCATTACCAGCATGTCATGATTGACATCCGTGAGAATCGTCGGCTCAAAATAATAGCCCTTGCGGTTGATGCGCTTCCCTCCTGCCCGCAACGTTGCTCCTTTCTGTATCGCATCAGCTACCTGCTGTTCCAGTACTGCGAGTTGATCCTTCCGCGTCAGCGGACCGAAATATACGCCAGCTTCGGTAGGGAGGCCCTGTTTCCACCCCGACACTTCTTTACAGAAGGCGCTCACGTATTCATCATAAATGGCCGCGGCCACATAGATCCGCTCAACGGAGCAGCAACTTTGACCGTTGTTGTAGAATGCGCCGTCCGCAGTCGCCGCCGCTACCGCCCCGACATCGGCCACATCTTCTGTAACGTACAGCGGATCTTTTCCTCCCAATTCACACTGGCAGGGAACCATCTTCTTCGACACTTTTTCGTAAATGTATCGCCCGGTCTTGTACGACCCTGTGAAAAAGTAGCCGTCGAAAGGAAGGTTGAGCAATGCTTCGCCGGTTTCCTTTCCGCCGACAGCCACTTGAAAGACATCATCGGGTATTCCCACCGTCTTCAGGGCCCTTTCAATTTCAAGCCCGGTCAGCGTCGCATACTCGGAAGGCTTGTACATAACCGCGTTGCCCGCGATAAGCGCCGGCACAAACACATTCACCCCTACCAGGTACGGGTAGTTCCATGCCGAGATATTGCACACCACACCCAGGGGCTCGTAAGCAATCCGCTCCTCCAGCGTATCCTGACGAGTCATTACCTCGTCAGCGAGATATTGTTCGGCGTGCGCCGTGATCCAGTTAATGCGTGTACACGCCCCGTTAATTTCGTTGCGGGCTTGTTGAAGGGGTTTGCCGGTTTCGACCACCAGGATAGGGGCAAGTGATTCGATGTTTTCGCTGAGGAATGTGGAAAACCTGGCGAGCATGGCAATGCGTTCGCTGCGCGGGACCTGTGCCCACGTGGGTTGTGCATTCGTTAATAAGCGGAATTTATTTTCAACACTTTGCGCCGTGTCGGCATCCAACACCTTTACGAGTTCTTCAGTGGCCGGGTTAATGATTTGCATGGGGCATCTGTTTGCGTCGCGGCATCCGCGTCATTTTTCGTCGCGGACCGCCTGGAGAAATGTTTCTTTAATGTTCTTTGAGAAGGGGCTTTGTAAGTCTTTCATCCTTTCGGGATGCCATTGAACGAGCAGCAGGAAAGAGCCGCTGGTTCCGTGCTCACGTTCGAGCCCTTCGACGATGCCGTCGGGTGAAAGCGCGTTGGCGACCAGTCCGCGGGCGATGCGATCCGCTGCCTGGTGGTGTGCGCTGTTGACCACGCCTTCAGTAGTGCCCACTACTTTCTTCAACAGGCTGTTGCTATCGACCGTCACGGTGTGGTAACGATCGTTACCATCAATCTTGGCGTGATCAAATTTGCCGACTGCCGGAACATGCGGCAGCAATGTGCCTCCAAAAAACACATTGACCACTTGAAGTCCACGGCAAATGCCGAGTACCGGTGTACCGTTTTTGTCAGCGTGTTCCAGTGCCTTCCATTCAAGCGCATCCCGTTTTTCATCGATCTCATGGCACAGTTTGAGGTATTCCTCTTTCCCGTAATAACGCGGGTGTATATCTTCTCCCCCCGACAACAGCATGCCGTCGCATCGCCGGAAGGCGTCGCCGTCGTCGTCGTAGTTCAGTCGCACGACTTCAACACCAGGTTCTTGTTCGATCCAGCGTTTGTAGTTGTCAAATTTTCCGCAAGTTGTAATGCCGATTACGATGTTAGATGCCATCTTGATTCATGCCTTGTTAGCGTTTCTGCACGTTGTTTTCATTGTGCTCGTTCATTCTTCCCGTTCTCATCAAAGGGCCTGGCGGTAAAGGTTCAGAAAGTCTTCCCGGCTCACAGGTTTCGGATTGTTGGGATGCGCAAAGTCGGCCACGGCCAGGTCAGCCAGCGGCTCGAGATGTTCCTCCTTCACGCCAATTTCGCTCAATTTATGCGGAATTTTTATGCTCGAATTCAATTCATGCAAATATTTTATGATGGCCGCTCCCGTCTGCTCGGGCAGGGAGAGACTGCGCGCCATCTGCCTGAACTTGTCTTCAAAACCGGCGATGTTGAACGCAAGTCCATATGGTATCATCACAGCATTGGCAAGGCCGTGGTGTGTGTCCAGCAACGTTGAGAGTGGATGGGCAAGCGAGTGCACCACCCCCAGTCCTTTCTGGAAAGCCACCGCCCCCATCATTGAACCCATCAACATCTTGCTTCGCGATTCAAGGTCGGGCCTGTTCACCGCCCTTTCGAGTGCCTCGCTGATAAGCACCATACCCTGCAACGCAATGCCCTCGCACATCGGGTGCGGCATTTTGGCCAGGTACGCCTCCATGTTGTGCGTCAGGGCGTCCATCCCGGTCGCGGCCGTGACAAATGGTGGCAGTTCCATTGTCAGCAGCGGATCGGCAAAAACAGTCTTCGCGATAAGCTTAGGCGAAAAAAGTATCCGTTTCTGATGCGTGACATCGTCGGAGATGATTGCGCTCCGGCCTACTTCACTGCCGGTGCCCGCTGTGGTGGGAACGGCGATGAAGTGAGGAATCTCGTTGGTCACATATACATCGCCCCCAATAAGGTCGTCGTATTTGAACAAGTCTTCGCGGTGATGAATGCGCAGGACGATGGCGCGGGCAACATCCAGCGCAGCCCCTCCGCCAATACCCACCACGACATCACGCTCGGTGCCGTCAAAGGCATCGCCGCCTTTGTACACATCGGACTTCACCGGGTTTTTGTGAATATCGGAAAATGTCTCAACAGAGAACCCCTTGTTCTTGAGGTCGGTGACGATTGCCTTAAAGAAGTCGAGGCCGGACACAACCGGGTCGGTGACGATCAAGGGACGTGAAAGGTTGTGACTGGCGAGATAATCGGGTATTTCTTTGGTGGCGCCCGCACCAAACCGGATGGTGGTCGGGAAGTTGTACTGGTAGATCTTATCGAATGTCATAGTTGTTGGTCGATGGTCGATGGTCGATAGTCCATGGTCGATAGTCCATGGTCGATGGTCCGTCAGATGATTTCAAAATATCGTTTTAATTCCCAATCCGTTACCACTTTGAGTGATTGTCGCCACTCCCATTCGCGGGTCAGTGCAAAATGTTCGACGAATGATTTTCCGAGCATGGATTGTGCGACTTCCGATTCTTTCATCCGCAGTGTGGCTTCCAGCAGTGTTGATGGCAGGGTACCGTGTGCATAGTCGCGATAGCCGTTCCCTCGGGTCGGAGGCTGCTCGAGTTTCATTTTATTTTCGATGCCGTAGAGCCCGGACGCGAGTGCCGCCGCCATCGCCAGGTACGGATTTGCATCGGACCCAATGACGCGGGTTTCCAGTCGAGACGACTTTCCGCCGTTGCACAACACCCTTAGGGCTACCGTGCGATTGTCAACGCCCCAGGTAAGGGTCGTCGGCGCCCATGCACCTTCCACGAGCCGCTTATAGCTGTTGACAGTCGGAGCATACATCGGAAGGATATGTGGCAGGCAATACAGTTGACCGGCGAGATAGCTTTTCATCAGATCGCTCATGTGAAGGGAGTCGTCGGCATTGTAAAACAGGTTGTTTTTCCCGTCAGCATCCCAGAGACTCTGGTGCACATGACCGCCACAGCCCGGCAGTTGTTCACTGATCTTCGCCATAAAGGTGGCCATCAGGCCGTGCTTGTAAGCGATTTCTTTCACCGCCGTCTTAAAGAGCACTGCCCTGTCAGCAGCTTCCGCCACACCGGAAAACTGGATGGCTGCTTCGAATACGCCCGGACCTGTTTCTGTGTGAAGCCCTTCGAGGGGTACGCCGAACCGTTTCAGCAATTCGAAAAGATCGGTGAAGAACGGATTGTTCAACGTGCTTCGCAGGATAGAATACCCGAACATACCGGGCGTGAGCGGATCGAGGTTTCGAAAGTGTTTATGTTCGGCCGTTTGTGGTGACTCCCTGAAATTGAACCACTCAAACTCCTGCGAGAAATACGCCGAGTATCCTCGTTGACCTGCACGGTCGATAATTTTCTTGAGGAGTTGGCGCGGACAAACGTAAGCAGCGTGGCTTTCCTGGTCACGGAGATCCCCAAGAAAAAAGGGAAGGTCATTTTCCCACGGGATTTTCCGAAAGGTGGACAGGTCGATACGCGCAGGTGCATCCGGGTATCCGGTGTGCCAGCCCGTGTATTTTACATTGTCGTAGGCGACGTCGTTCGCATCCCATCCGAAGATCACGTCGCAGAAGGCCGAGCCACTGTTGGCCACGGACAAAAATTTTTCAGATGAAATGTATTTTCCTCTCAGGACGCCGTCGATATCCGTAAAGGCGATCTTCACCTTGCCGGACGGATGATTCCTGACATAGTCGAGGATTTGGTCACTGTTCATGATTGTGTACTTTTCAAATTCGTGGGGGGTGCCAGTTCCGCCTCTGCCGCAGGTTCGGCGGTGCCCGCATCATTCCGGTGTGTCATTTTGAAGACGGCGTAGCACAGCGCCACGAGTGCTGCGTAGATCGCTGTCAGTTCGGGGTTGTAGATGGCCATAGCCACAAATGACACCACGGCAATGAGCAGCGCCGTGTATGGAAAGAGCGGAAAAAACGGTACGCGAAACGGTCTGGGAAGGTCGGGTTCTTTCTTTCGAAGGCGCAGCAGCGAAATCATCGAGATGATGTACAACGTCAGGGCACCGAACACCGACATGGTAATAATTTCGCTGGTCTTGCCCGTCAGCAGGGCGAGAATGCCGATGCCCATATTCAACAACAACGCATTGGCTGGTGTGCGAAAACGGCGGCTCACTTTGCCGAGAATGGCCGGCGCATAACGGACGCGCCCGAACTCGAAGGTCGACCTGCCCGCCACAAGAATGATTCCGTGGAACGATGCGATGAGGCCGAAGAGACCGACGGTGATAAGCAGGTGGTAGAACACATGGTTTTCACCGAGGATCACACCCAGGGCCAACGGCAAGGGTGAGTCAGACGTTGTGCCATCCGCCTTGTATACGATGGCCTCCCATCCGGCCACGCCTACGGATGAAGTAAACGTAAGGATGCACAGGATCACCAGGGTGAGGATGGCTGAGCCGAAGCCGAGCCGGATGGTGCGCTGCGGGTTGACGGCTTCCTCGGCGACGTTGGCAACACCTTCGATCGCCAGGAAGAACCAGATGGCAAACGGGATCGCCGCAAAACCACCAGTCCAACCGTTGGGAAGGGCATTGTGTTTGAGGTTTGCCCATTCAAAATGCGGCAAGGTCAGGCCGGCAAACAGCAGCAATTCACCTACGGCGAGCATCGTGATGATGAGTTCGAACATGGCTGCCGCCTTTACTCCGTAAATGTTGAGCCCCGTAAAAAGGACATAGGCAAAGATGGCAATGCCAAGGATGGGAATCTCCGGGAAGAACAGGTTGAAGTACGCGCCTATGGCGAAGGCAATTGCAGGTGGCGCGAAAATGAACTCTACGCTTTGGGCGATGCCCGCGATAAAGCCAAGATCTTTACCCAGCGCCCGATTCGCGTAGTCGAACGCCCCTCCCGCGCGCGGAATCGCACAGGCCAGCTCCGAATAGCTGAACGTGAATGTGACATAGAGAACAATGATGAACAGGGTGGCGATAGCCAGTCCAAGCGTGCCGCCCTCGGCCAGGCCGAGATTCCAACCGAAGTACATGCCGGAGATGACGTATCCTACCCCCAGCCCCCACAACATTGTCGGAGAGAGTGTCCTTTTTAATTCGTCGGATTGCAATAGATAGTCGTTTTGTGAAGAATGGTGGTGAAACTTAAGAGAAATATTTCAAACTGTAAAACAGAAAACGGATAGACACAAAAAAAAATTGGCGATCGCCGACACCCGGTCGCAGACCAGCGCGAGGTTCTGGTCGTGGTGAACGACAATCAAAAAAAAAGAGGTTGCCTTTTACAAGACAACCTCTTCCCGTTAAACTCAAGTCTCTCTATTACTGAACAACCTGTACCTTGACGGCATTCAGTCCTTTCTTTCCTCGTTCTACTTCGAATTGCACTTTGTCATTTTCGCGAATTTCATCAATGAGACCACTTTGATGCACAAAGATGTCTTCGCTCGAGTCGGATGGCTTTATAAACCCAAAACCTTTTGAGTTATTAAAGAATTTTACTACTCCTTCTTTCATTATGTTAAAATTTAATTG
>CAYMWA010000037.1:24690-26449 GCA_964393795.1 uncultured Roseivirgaceae bacterium | reverse complement strand
ACATCCCGATAACCGATGCCATTGCTAATCTTTCGCCAACCGCCAACAACCAACAACCAACAGCCAATCACCGTTCCAATCCTTCCCCACCTTCCCCACAGACATCTTTCCTAAACGTAGCGTGCTGCTTATCCTCCACGGCGCCCATCGCTTTATGAACGGCGATCATTTTGTCATTGAAGTCACCCACCCACGCCAACTCAACATGCTTATAGCGATTTGCTTTTCCTTTCTCGTAAGCCTGAACAATCAATGCCGATTCAAGCCCGCGCTGCTGAAACTCCGGAACGATGCCCATCACGATTACCCGCAAACACGAGAATCCTTTCCAGTGCTTATAAAACAGCAACTTAATAGTGCCCCACATGTTAAGGCGACCGTCCGTGTACTTCACGATTTCGTTCAAATCCGGAACGGCCATCAGGAATCCCACGGCATTGTTACCCGCATAGGCAAACCAAATCAGGCTATCGTTGATAATCGGCTTGAGCTCAGATAGCGATTTCCTGACAACATCTGCTTCCATAGGCTGAAAGTTTTTGAAAGAAGCCCACGCCTGGTTGTAAATGTCTACGAAATCTTTGATGAATTTTTCTTGATCTGCGTAGCGAAAAGGCCTGAACGTGTACTTGTTGCTGGTGATGACACGCTCAGCGATTCTGTACACCCTTTCAGGAAATGGTTTTCCCAGATCGACGCGTGTGGTCAGTTGTCTGTACTGGATCCTGAATCCGTAGCTTTCAAAAAGATCTTGATAATAAGGTGGGTTGTAATTCATTCCATACGATGGAGGAGTAAAACCTTTCACCAAAAGGCCCCAATACTTGTCGTTCTCCCCGAAATTTACGGGACCGTCGATGACTGATACCTGGTAACGTTCAACAAGCCATTGTATGGCGGTATCAAAGAGTATAAAGGCGGCTTCGCGATTATTGACGCACTCAAAAAAACCGATACATCCTATCTTCCTGTCCCCCTCGTACATTTTCTTGAAATTGATGAAAGCGGCGATCCTGCCGATCACTTCACCGGATTCGGTAACCAATATCCACCGCCTGGCTGTCCCATGTTGGAAATAGGGATTCCTGGCAGGGTCAAAGATGCTTTTTACCTCGGATCTGAGATGAGGAATCCAATGCTTATCCTGGCCAAGGATCGTTTCAGGGACGTTTAGAAATGTTTCCTCCGATCGGCGATCCTCAACCTGCATCGTGCGGAGCACGCGACTGTCTGCCCGATAGGCGGCCGGCTGAATATCGAGAAACAAGTGGCGTGGAGGAAGCGTGCCCAACATCCGATCCCATAGAGGGGTCGATATGCCAAAAGCCTTATCAGAATAGCGGTTGTGATGCAGAAAATGAGTTTGCCAATAGTTCTTAAGGAAAACCGCGGAAGGAGATGGATAGTGATGTTGCAGAACATGTAAAAGGCAGAATAACCAACATCCGAACAGGAATCCCGATGTCAATGAAAACGACAACGTGCCGAGGGTGAGTAGCGCCAGCAGGAAAAGTATCGCCGCTGTAATGAGTATTGTCAACGGATGCGGAAAGCTGTAACGAATGTTTTCGGGGTCTTCGTGATGCCGGAAGTGGTGGCGTTTGAAGACTGCGACAAGAAGAAGTGACGCTTCACCTGCATGCGAAAGCCAGCGATTAAGCGCGTACTCTGCAAACGTCCATAATATCCAGCCGATTGCAAAGGTGATTATGATGAGCTGAGGTGCTGCGGAGCGAAAGGCAAGGATCATCAACGACGT
>CAYMWA010000037.1:9119-24590 GCA_964393795.1 uncultured Roseivirgaceae bacterium | reverse complement strand
ACTACGCGCTCATGGCAACGATTTGATGCTACCATAAGGCCGTCCCTCCGGGACTTACTTCCATCCAACACGCCCGAAACCAAACAGCCAACCGCCAATTACCAACAGCTAATTGCCCACCGCCAACCGCCAACAACCAACAGCCACCCGCACGCCCTACCGTGGACCGTCGACCGTGGACCGTGGACTCCTCCTCTACTTCCTCAATAACAATACCGATCCCGACCGCTTAAACGTCCTCCCCGCGCGGTCGGTGATGTAGGCGATGAAGGTATACGTGCCTTCGGGCATTTCTTTTCCTTTGAAGGTGCCGTCCCATCCCGCATTGATGTCGGTGGTGTTGAAGAGCAGTTCCCCCCACCGGTTAAAGATGCTCATCTGAAACCCTACGACATACTGGCCGAGGACGGTGAAGTGATCGTTCAGGTTATCACCATTCGGCGTGAAGGCTGTCGGATGAAAAAGATTGGGATTTTTAAGGATGAACACTTTGTTCGACACCGCTTGCCCGAGACCGGTGTCGACCGCGGCGGCCTTTACTACGTAGACGAAGGTCTGGTGGTCGAGATCGGCCGACTCGTCTACATAAGAAGTGTTTGTCCCGGCGTTGAAGGTTTGAAGGAGTGTGCCGTCTTGCGCGTACTTCTCAATGATGTAGTTCGATACGCCGTTCTTCCAGCCCTGATACGCCGACCACGTCAGGGAGATAGCGTTGTCCTTCAACAATCGCCCTGTGAGGATGATTGGACACACTTCTATACTGACATCACTTTCGTTTCCGCACAGGTCAGTGTAGCGGATGCGGTAGCAGGGCGCTTCTTCGATATTGAATTTTTCATCAGCGAAAGCGTTGGTCGTAGTTGTTGACAGGAGCGTGTACGGTTGGCCACCAATGGATTTTTCGATTTTGAATTCGGCAGGAATGAAGTTCGGGTCGGTTTGCCATTGCAACAACGCGCTTTGATCAGTCACCCCGGCCGTGATATTGGTGATAGTCGTCGGGATGTCAGTGGAGAATCCGGTTCCGCACCTGATGGCCGACACGCTACGGCTGCCGTTGGGATAGTTTACAGTGAGCTGATAACAGTACTCCATACCGCAGGTGACACCAAGGTCTGCATAGGGTGAGCCTGACGGGTTGGTCTTCAGATTGGTGCCATCCGCGGCGTTGCGGTCGAGGAGTAAGTTGCTGATGCCCGTCGTTGAAGTCTTCCACTTCACGTCGATGGCGTTGTTTCTGACGCCCAGATCAAGCGTGGCACTGCAGATGGTTGCTGAGTTGAACACTGCGTTGTTACAAGGATCGAAGGCGGCGAGCTGGAAGCAATAGTAGTTCTGGTCAGTGTGGAGATTGAAAATGGTATCCACGGTTTGGTTGTACAATGTCTTCGCCTGCTGAAATGTCGTGTTGTTGTTGGTGGCGATGCCGAGTTTGTACTGCACATTCGACGCGGCATCGAAGGCAATTCGAATGCTTTGGTCGTCCAATACCTCAAGTAGCGTAATGGTGGGCGTGGGTAAAGTGACGAGTGGTGTGATGATCTTTCCGGCAGTGCTGCAGTTGTCATCGGCGTTGGTATTTCTGCCGCGCACCTCGACTGTCTGCGGCGATGAACTGGCATAGGCGTGGCTGAGGGTGCTTCCACTGGAAGCAACAACGGACGGGCTGCCGTCCTTATAGTCGACAACATATTCGTCGTAGTGAGTGTCATTGATCTTTACCGACACGACATTGTTGCCGCAGTTATAGACATCGAAATCCGGCGGAATGTTCGGCGTTACTTCGATCCGAATGCTGTCGTACAGGGCACTGCGCAATATCTTCAACGTGTAAATACCGGGTTGAGTGTAAGTATGCTGAAACGGTGGTGTGATGAGGGGTTCGCTGGTGGTGCCGTCTTCATAGAACGCCGCACAGGGTTCCGTCGAATTGCACGGAAAGCTTGCGCTTGGCGTGACTGTTACCGTGAAGGGGGCGCATCCTTTGACCTGATCGACCTGAAATTTTCCGTCATGGCTAAGGTACTGACCCTGTGCGGACCACGACATCACCGCGGTGCTGAGTAATATGATCGCGACGCTCCACTTCATGCCGGAAGTTCTAATGCTTTCAGGAACACTTCTGCCCGGAGAATATCGTCGTGCAATACCCGGTCATCTTCTATAAACGGCACAACCTGCCGGAAAGTATTCACGAGGTTCTCCAGGGTCGGCGAGGTGTGGAGCGGACGGCGGAACGTCAACGCCTGGGCTGCGGTGATCAATTCAATGGCCAGGATCGAGTACAGGTTGTTCACCACGCGCCAGCCTTTAGTCGCCGCGTTGGCGCCCATGCTCACATGATCTTCCTGTCCGTTGGAACTGACAATGGAATCCACGGATGCCGGCGTACACAGTTGCTTGTTCTGACTCGCAAGCGCAGCAGCGGTATACTGCGGGATCATCAATCCCGAATTGATACCCGGGTTAGCAACGAGGTAGTTCGGTAAGTCGCGCGCGCCCGAAATGAGTTGAAATGTGCGCCGCTCTGAAATACTTCCCAGTTCGCTGAGCGCGATGGCGAGGAAGTCAAGCGCCATTGCTAACGGTTGACCGTGAAAATTGCCGGCCGAGATGATCAGGTCTTCTTCCGGAAAAATATTGGGGTTGTCGGTCACGCTGTTGACTTCCGTCAAAAAAATATCGGTGACATAGTCGATGGTGTCGGCACTGGCGCCGTGGACCTGGGGGATACAACGGAAGGAGTAGGGGTCTTGCACATGCTTTTTGGGCTGCCGGAGGATCTGACTCCCTTCCAGCAGTGACAGCACGGTTTTCGCCACACGCACCTGGCCTCGCTGCGGACGGATGGCGTGTACCTGTGGTAGAAATGGTTCGTGCCGTCCGTCGAAAACGTCGAGCGAAAGCGCACCGACGAGATTGCTGAGTTTGAGGATGCGGTGCGCGTGAAACACAGACCAGATGCCGTAGGCACTCATGAATTGTGTTCCGTTGAGGAGCGCAAGTCCCTCCTTGGCCTGGAAGCGAAGCGCGGGCCAGTTGAACTTTTGGTTAATCTCCGATGTGGCGTAACGTTGCGCCTGTACGGTCACTTCGCCCAGCCCGAGCAACGGCAACGACAAGTGTGCCAACGGAGCAAGGTCTCCGGAGGCACCTAACGATCCGGTTTCAAAAACTACTGGAAAAACGTCGGCATTGAACATAGCCATCAGCCTTTCCACGGTAGACAGTTGTACCCCGGAGTATCCATAGGCCAGTGATTGTACCTTGAGGAAAAGCATAAGCCGCACAATCTCTTCCGGTACGGTGTTACCGGTTCCACAGGCGTGCGACTGTACCAGGTTTTCCTGCAGCTTCTCAAGTTGGCCTTCGGAGATGTCGCGGTCGTACAGCGAGCCGAAACCTGTATTGATACCGTAGACAGGGTCATGCGCGTTCCTGATCTTTTCGTCCAGGTATTCGCGGCAACGCACAATGCGGGCGCGCGCGTCGGGCGAAAGTGCAAGGTGCACGGGGTTCCCCAACAGGATCGGTTCAAGATCCGCCAGCGACAATTTTCTTGATGAAATGTGGTGCGTCTGCCCTGATGACATGATACGTGTATTAATCTGGCACCGACAACTTCCCGGAAGTTTTAAACTTCCGGGAAGTTTTCTGTTTTCAGTTGGTCGACAATTTGCTCAAGATAAAACTTTTCCTGCGCTCCGGTCTCCAGGTTTTTCAACGAGAGCAGGCCTGAACTTATTTCCTCCGACCCAATGACGAGTGCGTAGGGTATTTGTTTCTTGTTTGCGTAATCGAGTTGCTTTTTGATCCGGGTCAGATCAGGGTAAATTTCCGAAGCGATGCCCGCCTTCCGCAAGGAGGTCAGCACACCGAGGCCATAGTTGAAACTCGGTTCGTCAAAGTGACACACCAGTGCTTTGGAGGCATTCTGTGCTTTCTTTGGAAATAGTTTCAACTCCTCCATCGCATCGTACATCCGATCCACGCCGAACGAAAAGCCAACGCCGGACAAATTATCTTTATCTCCGAAGGCGCCGGTAAGGTTGTCGTATCGGCCTCCTCCGCTGACACTTCCGATGGCGACGTTGTTGATTTTTACTTCAAAGATACATCCAGTATAGTAGCTCAATCCGCGCGCCAGCGGTATATCAAAAGTCACGTGTTGTTCGTCGGATCCCATTGATACCAACAGAGACAATACGTGTTCCAGATCGGCAACGCCCCGGGTGCCCGATTCATTTGATTTGAATTTTTCTTTCAGGAACAGGAGCTTTTCACTGTTTGAACCTTTTGCGTTGAGCAACTCGAACAAATAGGAGAGGCCTTCGCTCGGGAAGCCCCTTGCAACGAGCTCCTCCTTCACCTTTTCCTCTCCGATCTTGTCGAGTTTGTCGATGGCGACGAAGAGGGCTGTTTCGTTACCCCTGGCGCCGATCAGGTCGGCAACGCCATTGAGCACACCGCGGTGATTGATCTTGATGGTGTAGTCGGTGATGTTCAGCGCTGTAAAGACCGCTTTGATCATCAGGATAATCTCCGCTTCGCACACCAGCGAAGTTGTGCCCACAACATCGGCATCGCACTGGTAAAATTCCCGGTACCGGCCTTTCTGAGGACGATCGGCCCGCCATACGGGTTGAATCTGATAGCGTTTGAACGGAAATACGACTTCATTCCTGTTCATGACCACATAGCGCGCGAAGGGAACCGTTAGGTCATAGCGCAAGCCTTTTTCGGATATCTCGGGCGTAAGGGCGCGATAGCCGGAAAGCTTATCGGCCGGGACGCTCTTGAGGAAGTCGCCGGAGTTGAGGATCTTGAACAACAGTTGATCTCCCTCCTCCCCGTATTTCCCAGTAAGGGTGGAAAGATTCTCCATTGCTGGCGTTTCCAGGGGCTGAAAGCCGAATGTCTGAAACACCGCCCGGATGGCCTCGAAAATAAATTGCCGCTTTGCCATGACTGCCGGGCCGAAGTCGCGTGTTCCTTTGGGTAAAGTCGGTTTATCCATCTTGTCCGTCATCTCTGGTAAATGGCGGCAAGTTAGACGGCTTGGTTGATTTTCTGAACCGGGATCAGTAAATTGTGACAACAAAAGCCCTCTCTTTTGGACGATCTGAGAAAAGAACGGATTAAGTTTAATGTGGAAATCATTAAGCTGTTGACCGTGTTGGTTATAGCTACAGGCGGAGGGGCTCTTGCATTGCTAACGGACCGGGGAACGGTCGGGCTTACGCTTCGTTGGACGCTCATATACAGCGGCATGTTAGTTGCTGCGGTGTCGGCGGTTCTCGCAATTGCTGTCTACAGGAACACACTGAAAAAACTTAGAAACAATGACCACCAATGAGATACTAACACTTATTCCCGTCGTCGTAATTTTTCTGTCACTATTTATCCCACTGGTCATGGGCATCGTCTATTATACCCGCGAAAATCGCCGCCTTGACCGCGAAGAGCGCGCGAGAACCCGAAAAACCGCTTCCCACGGCGCCTGACTATTTATTATCCGGCAGTTTGTATTCCTGGATTTTGATCTTATTTTTGCGGTCCCATTAATGGAAAAGCCATGGCAATAACAAGACTCAAGAGAAAAACCCGCAGAGATCGCGTAAAATCGTCCGTACGCCGTCAGACCCTGAAGCTGCAAAACTTCAAGCCGGTGATGAAAACGGTTGACGTGGAGAAGATAAAAGAGGAATTCAAAGCAAAATCGTCGTCCTAGGGCGTGGCTGAACTTCACCTGGTTAATTGGAACGTCAACGGTATCCGTTCCATCATCAAGAAGGATTTCATCAAAGACATCGCCGCGCTGGCTCCCGACATTTTGTGTCTGCAGGAGACAAAGGCGTCTGTTGAAGAGACGAAATCAGCCCTGGAACTGCTTCCCCAGTACAGGGCCTACGTAAATTCATGCAAGACCCGCAAGGGCTATTCAGGCACGACGATCCTGTCAAAAACGGAGCCCCTCCAAACCACTTGCGACATGGGCGTGGAGGAGCATGACCAGGAGGGACGGGTCATCACGGCCGAATTCGAAAATTTCTTCCTGGTAACGGTTTATACCCCCAACTCAGGCCAAGGGCTTAGGCGCCTCGACTATCGCGCCAGGTGGGACGAAGAATTCCGCAACTACGTCGTGAACCTCAAACAGAAGAAACCCGTGATCATCTGTGGCGACCTGAATGTGGCCCATCAGCCTATTGACATTGCCCGTGCAAAGGAGAATTACAACAAATCGGCAGGCTATACGCAGCAGGAAATAGACGGCTTCACGAAGCTGCTGGAAAGCGGATTCGTTGATACTTTCCGCAGGCTCTATCCGGAAGAAGTAAAGTATACCTACTGGAATGTGATGTTCAACTCGCGCGCCAGGAACGTCGGCTGGCGAATTGACTATTTCCTGGTGTCTGACTCACTCGTGCCCCATATCAAGGATGCGATGATCTATGATCAAATCCTCGGCTCGGATCACTGCCCTGTCGGATTAAAGATTGAGATCTAATCGCTACAAACCGATACCGATGTTAAGGCCGATCTTTGGCAGGATGCCTTCGTAAATGGGATCGGTAATTCCGCCGTCGGTATCAAACATGACCGGCTTGGGTTTGTAGCCCGTGATCTCGTGGCCGGCAAACTGAATTCCTCCTCCGATAAAGGCCTCCAGAAAGACCACGTGCCATAGCGTTTTCTGATAGCCAATGGCAAACCCCAATCCTCCGTTTCTGACCTTCATATCGTAGTTGTACCCGACTTGCGTCGGATTTCCCGTATCGGGGTCATAGGTAGTATAGTTGTCAGAATAGGAACTGCTATAAAAGCCTCCCTGCAGATACACAGCGCCGTAAATGCCCTCGTAAAAGCTGTTGCCGTTCCTGGAGATGCGGGGCTTCATCGGACTGATGTATTTGCGGAGCTGGAATTCTCCGGCCAGTCCGTCGTAGCTGGTGCCGTCGAAAGGATCGTCCTCATCTTCAAGTCGTCCCGTGATCATCACCACGAAGCTTGCTGCACGGTCCGCGTTAAACCGCTCTATGCCGGCTTTTAGCGAATTCACCGCAAAATGCTGCGGTGAAAGCTTGAAAACGGTCCTTGAGGGGAGCGGGTTGTCTAGTGAAACGGTTGCCGGATCCTGCGCCCGAACCATGGATGAAGTAAGACAGACAATGGCGATCAGGGCAATGGTGCTAATACGCATGGTAAGAAGTTAAGCCCAACAGAACAAATAGCGATGTTTGCCATTAGACACCGCTTGCGCTGCTGCGGTTGGAAGTTGTTGTTTACTACGCGGTTGCCCGGACAATTTCCGCTCCCAATGCCCGTAGTCGCTTGTCGATATGCTGATATCCCCTGTCGATCTGGTCGATGTTTGATATCTCGCTGTCTCCCTGTGCCGAGAGTGCCGCAATGAGAAGGGCCACACCCGCCCTGATATCGGGCGATGACATTTTGATACCGCGCAGTCGTTGTTTGCGATCAAGTCCGATGACAGTAGCTCGGTGCGGATCACAGAGGATGATTTGCGCGCCCATGTCGATCAGTTTGTCGACGAAGAACAGCCGGCTTTCGAACATCTTCTGATGAATGAGCACCGTGCCTTTGGCTTGTGTGGCAATGACAAGTACAATGCTCAGCAGGTCAGGCGTGAAGCCTGGCCATGGTGCATCGGCGATGGTGAGGATGGACCCGTCGATAAAGGATTCAATTTCATACCTTTCCTGGGAGGGGATAAAAATATCATCACCTCTGAACTCCAATTGAATTCCCAGGCGTTGGAAGACGTCAGGGATGATGCCGAGCATATCGACGCGGCAATTTTTGATGGTAATTTCGGATTGTGTCATGGCAGCCAATCCTATGAAACTGCCGATTTCGATCATATCCGGAAGCAGCGTATGTTCGGTGCCCCCGAGTGTGTCGACCCCTTCGATGATGAGCATATTGGAACCGATGCCGCTGATATTGGCGCCCATGCGATTGAGCATGAGGCAAAGCTGTTGGAGGTACGGTTCACAGGCCGCGTTATAGATCGTGGTTTTTCCTTTCGCGAGCACCGCGGCCATCACGATATTCGCCGTGCCCGTCACCGACGCTTCGTCGAGCAACATGTAGCAACCCGTGAGGTGCGAGGCGTCGATGGTAAACAAGTGATCCGTAGCGTCAAAGTTGAACTTCGCGCCGAGCTTTTGAAATCCGAGGAAGTGAGTGTCAAGTCGCCTGCGTCCGATCTTGTCGCCGCCAGGTTTCGGCATGGTTGCTTTTCCAAAGCGCGCCAGGATCGGGCCCAGCAGCATCACCGATCCGCGCAACGCGGAAGCCTGTTGGCGGTATTGTTCACTCTCCAGGAATCGTGTATCGACTTCGGCGGCGGTAAACCGGTAAGATTCCGGTCCAAGCCTTTCTACCTTTACCCCAAGGGCACCGAGTAGTTCGATCAATTTATTCACATCCACGATGTCGGGAACGTTGTGAATGGTAACGGGCTGGTCCGTCAGAAGCGTTGCGCTGAGGATTTGAAGGGCTTCATTTTTTGCACCCTGTGGTATGATTTCGCCTTTTAGTTTTTTCCCTCCCTTGATCTTGAATACCATCGTAAAAACAATTGACAATTGGACAGTTTGACGTTTGGAGCCCGTTGGTGACGCGATGAGGTCGTGGGGATAGAGGCAAGCCTATCCTGCAACCCTTATCCGTCGCGGCGACGGCGGTATTGCCCTCCTTTGTTGTGGCCGCCCTTGTTGTATTGGCGATGCCCGTTGCCTTGATGGCGCTGGTGCCCATTGCCCTGCTGCGGTTTGGATTTTTTCCGCTCCTTGTAGAGCTTTTCGAAGAGGTTGTCTTCGCGTACTTTCTCGATGGTCATCTCAAGGGCGCCGCCAGACATATCCTGAATATCTTTCAGGATGACGGAGTCGTCAAGTGTTTCCTTGTTCCAGTTGCCATAAAAAGTCTTCATCAATTTGCCGAGGTAGATGATCGCATCCTGGCGTTCCTGAGGATCTTCCATTTTCAGCGCTTCTTTCACCAGCTTTTCAATGTTTTTGCCGTAGTGTTTGAACCGCACCTGGCTTTGCGGATAGTTTACCTTTTCCGGTTTCTTGAAAAGGATATCGCGTTCAGGAACGGGATAGGGTGCGTTGATGTCAAGATTGAAGTCGGCGATGATATACAGGTCATCCCAGACGCGCTGGGGATCTTCCGGCTGATCCTTGATGGTGGGTGTGAGTTGTTTAATCAGTTCAATGAGTGTGTAGGCCAGCTCCGTTCGTTTGTCCTTGTCCGGAACGGTGCGGATGTACTCCACGAGTTTTTGAACGTTGCGGCCATATTCCTTGAGGATAAGGTGAGGCCTTTCGGTGTTGTATTCTCCTATTTCCATGAATGGGTTATGATAGTAAAAATAAAAAATGACAAAATGATAGCGATTCCAATGCGTTCTGCGGACTTCTGAATATGTTGCAAGTAACTTGGCCTAGCGACAGTCGGGTTGGACAATACTGTCTTTCAAGCGTTTAAACAGGCTTATCGGGCAAATCTAATCGTTTAAATGATATCCTCCAACCGCCACCACCGTTTGCGGGCCTAGTTGTCGACGATCCGCAGTTTTGCAAAGCTCAGCAACAGGGTTTTTTCGCCCACTTCACTGAAGTTGATTTTGGCCTTGCGGTCAGCACCTGACAGGTCCATCGTCACTACAGTACCGAAACCAAACTTCGGATGTTCAACTTTCATGCCTGCCTGCAGCGCTGACGTGTCGCTGGGTGTGAAATCGCTCGGTGCCTTGTAGGTGATCGATTTCGGCCGCGGCGGCGCTGAGGTGATGTTCTTTTTGATGCCGTTCACCAGGTTGCGCGCATAGTGGCTGGGCGGCGGTGCCGATTCAATGCCGCCCGAGCGCGTATACAGCTTGATGTAGTTGGAATCCACATCGTCAAGGAAGCGGCTGGGTTCACAGTTCTTCAACCTGCCAAATCGGTAGCGTGTCAACGCGTAGCTGAGAAAAAGCTGCTTTTTGGCCCGGGTAATTGCCACATAAAAGAGCCTGCGTTCTTCCTCCAGGTCGGCACGGCTGCTCAGCATCATCTGCGAGGGGAACAGGTCCTCTTCCAGGCCGCAAATGTACACGTAGTTGAACTCGAGCCCTTTGGCCATGTGAATGGTCATCAGCGTTACCTTATCAGGATCCCTGTCCTTGTCTTCATCCTGCCCGGTGACCAGCGATACTTCCTGCAAAAAGGCGCCGAGCGACTTGTCTTCACGTTCCCTGTCGTCGGTAAACTCTTTGATCGCGTTAAGCAACTCCTGAACGTTTTCATAGCGACTCAGCCCTTCGACGGTTTTGTCTTCGTACAGTTCGCGCATCAGCCCGGAGCCTTTGGCAATCTCAAAAGCGGCGTCGTAGGCGTCCTTTCGCTCCAATTCAAGATTGAACCGCTTGATCATGGCCACGAAATTCCCAATAGCACCGGCGGCACGGCCACCAACAAACGGGGCCGGGTTCTGGATGATTTCCCAAATGGACGTGCCATGATCGTTTGCCGCTACCACAATCTTGTCAACGGTGCTGTCGCCGATGCCGCGCTTGGGCAGGTTAATGATCCGGCGGAAAGACGCTTCATCCTGTTGGTTGATCGCAAATCGCAAATATGCAAGCAAGTCCTTGATTTCCTTGCGTTGATAGAACGACAGGCCACCGATGACTTTGTATTTGATGTTCATCCGCCGCAGCGCTTCTTCAATCGCTCGCGACTGGCTGTTGGTACGGTAAAGGATGACAAAATCGCTGAACTTGAGTTGGTGCTGCATCTTCTCTTCAAAGATCGAAGAGGCGATGAGCCTGCCTTCTTCATTGTCAGAGACCGCCTTGATAAGTTCGATCAGGTTTCCCTCTTCGTTAGCGGTCCAAACCGTTTTGGGGATCTGGGCACGGTTGCGCTTGATGACTGAATTGGCGGCGTTAACAATGTTTTGCGTCGACCGGTAGTTCTGTTCGAGTTTGTAGACCTTCAGGTCCGGATAGTCGCGCTCGAAGTTGAGGATATTGGTGATGTCGGCTCCGCGGAACGCATAGATGCTTTGCGCATCGTCGCCGACTACACAAATATTGGCCCTGACGGATGCGAGTTTTCGGATGATGAAATACTGGCAGAGGTTAGTGTCCTGGAACTCGTCTACGAGTACGTAGTGAATGCGGTGTTGATATTTGTTCAGCACCTCCAGGTGTTCCTTGAAGAGTTTGTCGGTGTTAAAGAGCAGGTCGTCAAAATCCATCGCGCCCGACTTAAAGCAACGCATGCTGTAGATCTTGTAGATGTTGCCGATCTCGGGGCGCATGTTCGCGGCATCGTCGCCCATCAATTCTGCGTTGCCCAGGTAGTCGGCCCAGCCAATCAACCGGTTCTTTGCCGCAGAGATGCGGTTATAGACCGTCGCCGGTTTGTAAGCTGTTTCGTCGAGGCCCAGTTCTTTTACGATCGATTTGATCAGCGATTTTGCATCATCTACATCATAGATGGTGAAATTCGACGGATAACCAAGGTGGTGCGCTTCCGCGCGAAGGATGCGTGCAAAAACCGAGTGAAAGGTGCCCATCCACAAATTGCGGGCGTCGCTTCCTACCACCGACTCAATCCGCTCACGCATTTCGCGTGCCGCCTTGTTGGTGAAGGTCAGCGCCATAATGTTGAACGGATCGACACCCTTGCTTTGAATCAGGTGCGCAATCCGGTAAGTAAGCACGCGCGTTTTTCCCGATCCGGCCCCCGCAATAAGCATGCAGGGTCCTTCGGTATTGACAACGCCTTCGCGCTGAGGCTCGTTAAGCGATGCTAGATACTGATCTGGATTCATCGGATTACGTGATTAAGCTGACATGTGTTTCCGATAACCCACAGAAGGTCTTTTTTTGCAACTGTACTACGGTTCAAAATTCGTGGGACTTTTAAGGCTAAAACAGAACTGAATTCCTCACAAATCTAATTGAAATGGCTGACATCCGGTGTCGAAAACGCGGGAGGAATCCGATTCTTTGACGTGCAAAACACCAACGCGATTCTGCCCGGCCGCTGAGTGACTTTCATCGGCGGACGCCATTCCTTTGTGAGCTAACGGGTTAACAACTTCCGTTGCGAATTAATTTCATTTCGATCAACGCCCATTCACTTCTTCTCCGCGATTGCCTTTTCAAGTCCTGCGTACCACGCTGCACCATATTTGCGGATAAGCGGTTCCTTCAGAAATTTGTACACCGGCACCTGAAGTTCTTTCCCCAGCGTGCAGGCCGGCGAACAGATGTGCCATTTGTGATAGTTGAGCGCTTCGAAATTCTTCTTTGAAGTGACACGAATGGGGTAGAGGTGACAGGAAATAGGTTTTTTCCACTTGATCTTTCCGTCGAGATACGCTTGCTCGATGGCGCACTTCAGGATTCCCTTTTTGTCGTACACGGCATAGGCACATTCACGGCCCTCAATAATCGGGGTGCAAAAATCGCCGTCGTCGTCAACAACGTGCTTTCCCTCTGCCTCGATTGTCTTGATGCCCTTCGGCGTCAAGTACGGCTTTACGGCCGGATAGATATCTTCAAGTATCTGTAGCTCTTCCGCTTCAAGCGGCGCCCCCGAATCGCCCTCCACACAACAGGCACCCTTGCATTTCTCAAGGTTGCAGACAAACTCCCGGTCGCGGATATCATCCGACACCAGAACTTCTCCTACTTTTATCATGACACAAATTTAATCAGGATTCACCATTCACGCCTCACGATTGACGATTCACACCTCACGATTCACGCGGTATCGTCGAAAAATCGAACGACGTCTCCAGAAACTTCGTGTTAAACTTCCCGGATTTGAACGTCGCATTGTCCATCAACGCAATGTGAAAGGGAATAGTCGTCTTGATGCCTTCGATAACGAACTCCTGAAGAGCGCGTTTCATGCGGGTAATCACCTCTTCACGCGACTGGCCGCTGACAATCAGTTTCGCGATCATCGAGTCATAGTTCGGCGGGATGGTGTAGCCGGCGTATACATGACTATCGATTCTGACGCCGTGGCCGCCGGGCATGTGCAGGTTGGTGATTTTTCCCGGTGAGGGACGGAAGTTATTATTGGGGTCTTCCGCGTTGATGCGGCACTCCATGGCATACAGGTTGGGGAAGTAGTTGGTTCCGGAAATCGGTACACCTGCTGCCACCTTGATCTGTTCTTTGATAAGGTCGTAGTCGGTCACTTCTTCGGTGATTGGATGTTCCACCTGGATGCGGGTGTTCATCTCCATGAAGTAGAAGTTGCCGTGCTTGTCGACGAGGAATTCAATGGTTCCGGCGCCTTCATACTTGATTGCTTTCGCGCCTTTGATGGCGGCTTCGCCCATCTTTTCCCGCAGTTCCTGGCTGACGACAGGGGAAGGGGTCTCTTCGAGTAGTTTTTGGTGGCGGCGCTGAATAGAGCAGTCGCGCTCGGAAAGGTGACATACTTTTCCGTACTGATCGCCAACGATTTGGATTTCGATATGGCGCGGTTCTTCGATGAACTTTTCAAGGTAGAGCCCGTCATTCCCGAAGGCGGCCGCGGCCTCGCGGCGCGCGTCGTCCCATGCTTTCTTGAATTCAGATTCGTCGTTGATGATACGCATACCCTTTCCACCGCCGCCTGCCGTAGCTTTGATGATAACGGGATATCCGATTTCCTTAGCGAGTGCCTGTCCTTCTGCGATAGATGACAGCAGTCCGTCAGAGCCGGGAATTGTCGGCACGCCGGCTTTTTTCATTGTATCCTTGGCGGTGGATTTGTCACCCATCGCCTGAATCATCTCCGGTGTGGGGCCGATAAACTTGATGCCGTACTCGTGGCAGATGGCCGAAAATTCAGCGCGTTCGGAGAGAAAGCCGTAGCCCGGATGAATGGCATCGGCGTTCGTGATTTCCGCTGCCGAGATGATGCGCGGAATATTCAAATAGGAGTCTTTGCTTGCGGCGTTGCCGATACAAACCGCCTCATCCGCAAACCGGACATGCAGGCTTTCACGATCAGCAGTAGAATAGACGGCAACCGTTTGTATTTCCATTTCGCGGCAGGTGCGTATGATCCGTAGCGCGATCTCACCACGATTGGCAATAAGTATCTTCTTAAACATAAATTCCATTATAAAAGCGGGCGTCCGGTTTTAACAGGATGAAAAATATTCCTTTTGTGAGATCAGTCGGGTTCAACCACGAACAGCACCTGGTCATACTCAACCGGTGTGGCGTTTTCGAGTGCCACTTTTACCACCGTTCCCGACACTTCCGACTCAATTTCGTTGAACAGTTTCATCGCTTCGATGATGCATACTGTTTGTCCTTTGGAGACTTTGTCGCCCACTGAAACAAAGGGCGGCGTGTCCGGACTGGAAGAGCGGTAGAAGGTACCGATCATGGGAGACCTGATCTCGACCGTATGTTTGCCTGCAGCTTCCGGCGTCGGCTTCGGCGCAGGGGCCTGTTGTTGGAGTTGCTCGCGTACCGTGGGAACGGGTGCGGGCGGCGCCGCTACCGGCGGTGGAGGCGGCGCTGCTGAACCGCTGAATATTTTCGTGTCCGGCTCGCGCTTCACATGAAGTTTGAGTTCCTGCGTTTCAATATTGACTTCGTTCAGACCTGACCTGGCGATGAAATCGATCAGATCGCGGATTTCCGTTGTTTTTGTCTCAGCCTTGGATGATGAACCCGATGCAGCGGATGTGCGCGACGGTTTCGATTGTTTTTTGGCCGTTGATTTTGACGTGCGGGTTTTGCTCATGGTTCTATTTTACACGTTCCACATAGGCACCTGTGCGGGTGTCGACTTTAATTTTTTCACCTGTATTGATAAACAATGGCACGCGAATCTCCGCCCCGTTTTCGAGGGTTGCGGGTTTCAGCGTGCGCGTGGCCGTATCGCCGGCAATGCCTGGCTCGGTATATTGAACTTCCAGTTCAACATGCGCCGGCGCTTCGGCAGTGATGGCGTTGGTGCCATCTTCGAAAGCGATCAGCAGGTTCACGCCTTCCTTGATGTAGTTGATTGACTGTCCAAGCAGCGCCTTGTCAATATAGACCTGGTCAAACGTCTGCAGATCCATACACACGAGGCTTTCGCCATCCTGGTAAAGATATTGGTATTCTTTGGTTTCCACACGGAGGATGTCGATTGCGTCACCAGGCCTGAAGCGATTTTCTGCGATCTTGCCATTGCGCACGTTACGCATCTTTACTTGATAGAATGCTCTCAGGTTGCCAGGTGTGCGGTGCTGCAATTCTTCTATCTGCATGACCTCACCATTATACCGGACGAAATTCCCTTTGCTCAAATCGGATATGGTTGCCATAGTGTGAATAGAGTTTTAAGTTCTAAGTTTTAAGTTTTAAGTGGGCCGTATCCCTCGCGCGTGCCGACGCTCAAATTGACAATTGGCAATTGACAGTTGACAATCGGGGATGAG
>CAYMWA010000037.1:5394-9019 GCA_964393795.1 uncultured Roseivirgaceae bacterium | reverse complement strand
AATTTCTAATTTCTAGTTTCTATCATACGCCCACTTCAAATATAGGGCTCCCCACGTAAATCCTCCGCCAAATGCGGCCATTATCACATTATCGCCCTTCTTTAGTTGCTTTTCATAATCCCACAACAAGAGAGGAATGGTTCCCGCGGTAGTGTTGCCGTATCGTGCGATGTTCATCATAATCTTGTCGTCGGAGATGCCGAGGCGTTGCGCTGTTGCGTCGATGATCCTTTTGTTTGCCTGATGCGGTGCCAGCCACGTGATGCTTTCGGGTGTCAGGTTGTTGCGCCTCGCGATTTCAGCTGCCGACTCGGCCATGTTCGTCACTGCAAACTTATAGACTGCCGCGCCCTCCTGGTAAACGTAGTGTTCGCGTGCCGCTACCGTGGCCGAAGACGCCGGCTTGCGGCTACCCCCTGCTTTCATGTGGAGGTAGGTCTCACCAGCGCCATCGCTGCGCAGATATGTATCCATCAATCCGACATCTTCTGTGGTTGGCTCAAGCAAAACACAGCCGGCGCCATCGCCAAAGATGATGCAGGTTGTGCGGTCGGTATAGTCAACGATGGCCGACATTTTGTCGCCGCCGATCACGACTACTTTTTTGTATCGTCCGGATTCGATGAAGCTGGCTCCGGTGGCCAGTGCATATAGAAAGCCCGAGCATGCGGCCCCCATGTCGTAGCTGAAGGCGTTTACTGCGCCGACGGCCGTGGCTACGATGTTGGCGGTGGCCGGGAAGGTCATGTCAGCTGTGACCGTGGCGAAAATCAACAGGTCGATTTCACGCGGATCTGTGCCGGTTTTTTCCAGCATGTTCTTGACCGCTTCAATGCCCATCACTGAAACACCTTGATTTTCCCCTTTGAGGATTCTTCTTTCTTTGATGCCTGTTCGGGTGGTGATCCATTCGTCGCTGGTCTCCACCATGGTTTCGAGTTCCTGGTTGGTGAGGATGTAGTCGGGAACATAACCGCCGACACCGGTGATGGCGGCTCTGATTCTATTCATATCGCTAACAATTGTTTTTCAACTTCTAATTCTGGCGCGGCGATGGTCGATTGGTTGCTGGCCAAAAACGAAAAATGCCCGAGTCACTCGAGCAAACTTTCGAAACTACTTTTTAAGAGATGGGCAGACCCTTTTTACCCAGTGTCGCAACCTTGAGGGTAGCGATTTTACTTTCCACAAATGCGATCAGGCGTTGCATCTACGCCAGCACTTCTTTTTCCATCACTACTTTGCCTTTGAAGTAAAGTTTCCCTTCGTGCCAGAAGGCGCGGTGGGGCAGGTGATGCTCTCCGGTTGTTGGACATACAGCCAACTGTTTGGCAGTTGCCTTGTAATGCGTTCTGCGTTTGTCTCTCCGGGTCTTCGAGGTTTTCCTTTTTGGATTTGGCATATCTACAACAGTTTATTTTAGTTTTCTGAGTATATCCCATCGCGGATCCATATCACCGCCTTCTTCCGGGTCGTCGTCCGACGTTTTTGAAGAATATATGATCTTTCCCTCCAATGCATTGTCTTCTGCTTCTTCCTCCGCCCTGAAGCGTGGGTGAAGCTTCTTCATCGGCAGTTCCAGCAGTATAAACTCATACATATACTGCCCGAAATCGATGGCCTCCGTATCGCGCTGGATCATCATGATCTCATCGCTCAACTCTTCATCCGTCTCTCCGAATTTAAAAACCAACTTTTTGATCGCCTTTACTGGCTCATCGAAAGTCTCCAGGCAACGGTCGCACGTTACTTTCACCGTACCGGCGATTGAAAACGTGGCATCAATGAGTGTTTCGCGCTTGTCGAGCGTCAGGTGCACCTTCAATGACCCTTCACTGACCAGTTTGGTGCCATAATGGCTGAAAAAATCGTTTTCCACGTCAAAATCGTATTCGTGGACGCAATTCTTCAACCGCACGATGTTCACCCTGTATGCCCGCATTACCATGGCCTGTCGCCTTTAAAAATAGTCGGCAAATTTAGGAGAATTAATGGAAAGGACAAAAACACACCTGAAAAGGGATTTTTTTTGCCTGCGTGCTAAATATATTCGCGCAAAGCGGCCTGTTTGAACTCCTCCCGGGTTTTTTTTCCGTAATGTTGAACGAAGTAGTCAATGATCGTCTTCTTGAAACCGAGCTTGATGGCGATATTCTTGCAAAAAAGGATTTCACTATCAAAGATGTTCTGGTCGGCGAAAATCAGATCAATGCTCGACATCAGGTAATCGAACTTCTGTTCGACCGACAGCGCGCCTAATGTATCAATAGGCTCGGGATTGCGGATGAGGTCATTGACGGTTTCCTCGGGGAAGTGACGGTCACGTGCGATCCTGAAGATCATTTCACGCTCACTTCGGGCAAAGTGCTTGTCGGCCTCCGCCAGCTGGATAAGAATATTCAATTGTTTCTTAGTGACAATATCCATCGTCAATTACGTTGGGGTCAAAACTAGGCATTAATTGTCATTTTACCTGAAAAGCTGGTCAAACAGCCGTTTTAAGGCATTTAGCCGCTATTATTCGCCTTTAGACTGCGTCCGTTGACGGAAAATTTCCGCGGCCATAAAAATAGCCTCCCGCATAGACGCTTCATTCGCGTGATTCTTGCCGGCGATGTTGTAGGCGGTCCCGTGGTCGGGCGACGTACGGATAACCGACAGGCCGGCGGTGAAGTTAACGCCACTCTCGAAAGCAATGGTTTTGAACGGAATCAAGCCCTGGTCGTGATACATCGCCAGAATGCCGTCGTATTGTCGGTAATGTGCAGTGCCGAAAAACCCGTCGGCCGGCAACGGGCCGAAGAACAGTTTGCCCCTGGTGCGCAACTCGTTTACCGTCGTCCGGATGATCTCCGCATCTTCGGTGCCGATAATGCCGCCGTCGCCTGCGTGCGGATTCAACCCGAGTACGGCAATCTTTGGTTTCTTGATGCCGAAGTCGGTTTGGAGCGACTTTTCCATCAGCTGGAGTTTATCTTCGATACGCGCCCTTGTGATCAGTGCAGCGACATCCCGCAAGGGCTCATGGTCGGTCACCAGGCCAACGCGCAAGCTGTCGCTCACCATGAACATCAGGCTTTCACCCCCTCCGAATTCACGGGCGAGAAATTCGGTGTGCCCTTTGAACGGAAATTCCTCGCTATGGATGGAGTGCTTGTCGACCGGCGCCGTTACGAGCGCGTCGATAAGACCTTCCTTCAATTCAGCACAAGCGCATTCAAGTGCGCGCAATGATGCCACTCCTGTTTCGCGACTGGGTTTGCCCGGGTTAATCTCGATGACTTCCTCCCAGCAGTTCACAACGTTGATGCTTTTTGAAATGAACTGACCCTTCGCCCGTACGGTAGAAAAGTTGAAGTCGTCCATTTTGAGCAACTTCTTGTAAAATGAAAGCGCCTTCACTGATCCGTAGATCACGGGCGTAATGATATTGAGTACGCGGTTGTCTGCCAGTGCCTTCATGATCACCTCGGGTCCTACTCCGTTAAGGTCTCCTATGGTGATTCCAATACGCGGTTTATCGTGAGGTCTGGTCGGATGGGTCATCTTGCGGTTTTAATATCCTGCGAATTAACGAAAAATAGGTGGATAGTCCATGGTCCATGGTCCATAGTCCATGGTCCAT
>CAYMWA010000037.1:0-5294 GCA_964393795.1 uncultured Roseivirgaceae bacterium | reverse complement strand
ATAGTCCATGGTCCATGGTCCATAGTCCATGGTCCATAGTCGATAGTCCATAGTCCATGGTCGATCGTCCATGGTCGATAGTTGCGGTTGACTTTTCTTACCTTTGGCGCATGGCAGTGGAAAGGAAGTCGGGCGTACGTGCAAAGAAGGCGCTGGGTCAGCATTTCCTGCACGATCAGCATGCGGCCGCAAAGATTGTCGCGAGTCTTGTGACACCGCCCGGCACAACGCTGCCCCTGTTGGAAATCGGACCAGGAACGGGGGTGCTGACCCGCTTGCTTGTCGCACGTGAAGACGTTGACCTTACGGTAATTGAAATCGATAGGGAATCGGTCGCGTATCTGAAGAATAGTGGGTGGTTGCCTGCGGATCGGATCGTTGAAGGCAACTTTCTCAAGGCGGATCTCCCGCAATTTTTTGCCGGGCACTTTGCGATCATCGGAAACTTTCCCTACAACATTTCATCGCAAATATTTTTCAAGGTGCTCGACCATCGTCAACAGGTGGATCAGGTGGTCTGTATGTTGCAGAAAGAGGTGGCCGACAGGATTGCCTCGCCTCACGGAAGCAAGGTATATGGTATTCTCAGTGTGCTGCTCCAGGCATACTATGATATTACCTATCTGTTCAAGGTTTCACCGGGTGCTTTTACGCCGCCGCCGAAGGTGATGTCCGCCGTTATCCGGTTAACGCGGAATGCGCGCCGCGACCTGGATTGTGATGAGAAGCTCTTCGTCCAGGTGGTGAAGCAGGGATTCAATAACAGGAGAAAGACCTTGCGCAACGCGCTAAAAAATCTAAATTTGGCCGCAACCGTTTCGTCCCTGCCTTTGCTCGACAAGCGGGCTGAACAGCTTACCGTTGATGATTTTATTGTGCTCACCAGGTTAATCGGAGAAAGTCGTGCAGGAACCTCTCATTGAATTTGCGCTTACGAAAGAATTCCGCGACCGGTTCCAGCGGGCCCTCGACCAGGGCGATGCTGCTTTTATCAAGAAAAGCCTTGGGGGCGTAAAAGCGGCTGACATCTCATCGCTGCTCTACGAGTTCAATGCCGCTGAGTCAAAATATGTGATGGATATGTTGCCAATGGAGCAACAGGCCGAGATCATTAACGACCTCGATAGCGAAACGCGTCGCCACTATCTGAAAATTTATTCGGTCCCGGAAATCGCCGTGTTTCTGAACCTGCTGGATTCCGACGACGTCGCCGATATTATCAATGAGCTGCCGTTGACATTCCGAAGGGGGGTGCTATCCGGTCTTGACAGAGAACTTCGCGATCAGGTCACAGAACTGTTACGCTACGAAGAGAATGTCGCCGGCGGCCTGATGGCTAAGGAGCTGATGAAGGCGCACGTCGACTGGACCGTTGTCCGCTGTATTGAGGAGATCAGGAAGCAGGCTGAACGCATTTCAAAGTTCTATACGGTTTATGTAGTAGACGACAACGATATACTCGTTGGACGCGTCGCGTTGCAGGACCTTATTATCTCCGATGCACGCACAGTTGTTGGCGACATCTGCGAACGCGATATTGTGTCGGTGGAGACCTTTACGGAAGATTGGGAGGTGGCCGAGATCATGCGGAAGTATGATCTTGAATCTGTGGCGGTAGTCAACGTGCGACGTCAGCTCGTCGGGCGCATTACCATTGATGACGTGGTGGATGTGATCGCCGAACAGGCGGAGGAAGAACGACAGTTGATGACGGGTATCAGCGAAAATGTTGAAGAAGACGATAGCATCTGGCGAAACACGCGGGCGCGGTTGCCCTGGCTGCTGATTGGTATCGCGGGGGGATTGATGAACGCAAAGTTTATGGGATTCTTTGAGGAAGCGCTGGCGCAGGTGACGGCCATTGCCTTTTTCATTCCACTGATACAGGCCACTGGCGGAAATGTCGGCATCCAGTCGTCGTCGCTGATTGTTCAGACACTCGCCAATCCCGACTATGTGGATGAGGGTTTCTGGAGCAGAACGGCCAAGGTTTTTCTTGTGGCGCTGATTAACGGTGCCCTGCTTTCAGGACTGGTGTTCGGTGCCAACATCGTGTTGTTCGGTCCACATCTACTCTCCCTGGTCGTATCGGCAGCGCTCTTCAGCGTCATTCTTTTTGCCTCTTTTGTAGGTACGGTCACACCACTTGTGCTCAACCGGTTGGGCTACAATCCGGCGCTTGCCGCGGGACCGTTCATTACAACGATCAATGACCTGCTCGGTCTCACCGTTTATTTTTTTACCGTTCACCTTTTCCTTCAATAACGATGACCCTGAAATGCCTTGTAATCGATCCGATGCACGAAAGCCTGATGTCAATGCTTGAACCGCTGGGCTGGCAGGTTGACTACCAACCTGACATTACCCGCGAAGAGGCGCGTCAAAGGCTGCCTGGATACGACGGTATGATTATACGCAGCAAGACCATTGTGAATCACGACTTGCTCGGCGATCATCCCACGCTGCGGTTTGTCGGAAGGGCGGGAGCGGGTCTCGACAACCTTGACCTGGAGTTTCTCGCGAAGAAAAACATCGCTGTGTTGCATGCCGCCGAGGGAAACCGTGATGCAGTGGGAGAGTTCACCGTCGGTATTTTGTTGGCGTTGCTGCGCAATATTCTGCGCGCGCATCAGGAGGTGATTCACGGTCAATGGTTGCGTGAAAGCAATCGCGGTAGCGAAATCATGGGCAAGACCGTCAGTATCGTCGGATTCGGAAACATGGGACAGGCGTTCGCGCAACGTCTCACCGGATTTGGATGTAAGATTTTGGTGTACGATAAATATAAACATGGGTTCACGAATGAAATGTGGCAGGAAGCTGACATGGACCAGGTCTTTGCGGAGACGGATATTCTGAGCCTTCATGTTCCATTGACAGACGAAACGCGCGGGATGGTGAACAGCCAATACCTCGGCCGTTTTCGAAAGAACATCACATTGATAAACACAGCGCGGGGTGAGATTATTCCCCTTTCCGACCTTGTTGATTCCTTTTCTGCGGGGAAAGTTACCGGCGCTGCCCTGGACGTACTCGAGAATGAAAAACTTGACCGGCTAACGGTGACGCAAAGGGAAGCGTTCAGAAACCTTGTCGCGGGCGGCAATGTAATGTTCACCCCGCATATTGCAGGCTGGACATTTGAATCACACTACAAAATTAATGTAGCTTTGGTCGCTAAGATCAAATTGCTCAACCTTTGATAATGAAGTTTCGACGATTCTGTTTTGCTTAGCGCGAACAAAACTTAAACCTCGGGTCCGCGTGCGGTATCAGACATCGCTGGAGGTGTTGTCTGATGTGCTTCTGTGATCACGATCCTTGATTAGGGCTGCGAAATGAAAATGAAACGATGGACAGAATTTTATAATTCGGTTATAGAAAAACCGCTGCTCACTTCTACGATTGTGCTGGTGTGCGTAGCGGTGTTGGTGGTCGGGCTGAGCCTTCCGTACTATCTGACTGATTTCGATTCCTTTATCGCGCAGATCCTTGCCGAGGCCCACGGCATGATATTCGACATTGCCGTTATCGGTATTCTCATTTTCTGGCTAAATCAAAACGGGGAGATCCGACAGCGCATCCGCACCTATAAGGATGAGATCGACGACTTTCGCCTTTGGGAATCGGAGGAAGCGGCCTTTCGTACCGTCGGTAATATCAAGCGTCTGAACCGCCACAAGATTCACGACATCAACCTGGTGAACTGTTATCTCTCGCGCACCAACCTGAACTACGCTAACCTCGCCGGGTCCAACCTGAACTCTTCGAATGTTTCGCAATCGTCGTTGATCGAAGCGAACCTCGAGAATGCACGCTTGAATCAGACCAATTTCGAAAATTCGAATCTCAACCAGGCCGACCTCAAGGGGGCGTATGCCAGCGGCGCGAATTTCAAGGATGCGTTTCTCATCAAGACCGACTTTGAGAATGCCTTCCTTATCAAGACGAATTTTAACAACGCCTTCCTGATGGAGGCCAATCTTCGCAATTGCTACGTGATGGGTGCGGATTTTGAAAATGCCAGCCTTTACAAAGCTGATCTCCGCGGCGCCAAGGGCCTTAGCGTCGAGCAGCTGTCAAAAGTAAAAACCTTGTACCTGGCGAAATTCGACGATGAAATCCTCGAACAGATTATGACCCATCTCCCGGAATTGGTAGGGACCTGATTTTTTTGTTTTCGCAATAATCTATTATCTTTGCAGTATGCAACGGCCTCGCCCCTGAGGTCGTTGTTTCTTTTTTTTGCGTCAGTGAGAAAATCTTGCATTACGACGAACTGAATGATTGGAGTTAATTGGAAAAAGGAGAACTCGTTATGAGCAAAATATCATACTACACAAAGGACGGTCTGGAAAAATTAAAGAATGAGTTAAGCCACCTTAAGTCAAAGGGCAGGGCTGACATTGCCAGGCAAATTGCGGAAGCGCGCGACAAGGGCGACCTGAGTGAAAATGCCGAGTATGATGCGGCCAAGGATGCACAGGGACACCTCGAAGCCAAGATTGCCCAATTGGAAGAATTGGTCAGCAATGCGCGCTTGCTCGACGAAAACAACATCGATACTTCGAAAGTGTCGATTCTTTCCAAGGTGACCATTAAGAACAAAAAGAACGGCGCAGCAATGACATATACGCTGGTCTCGGAAGAGGAGGCTGATCTCAAAACCGGAAGGATATCGACACTGTCGCCGATAGGCAAGGGATTACTCGGGAAGAAGAAGGGTGAGCTGGCGAAAATCAATACGCCTGCCGGCCTAATGGAATTCGAAATTTTGAACATTACGACGTAGAGACGATGGGCTCTATCTTCACGAAAATCATCAACCGCGAAATCCCGGCGCATATCGTAGCAGAAGATGACCGGTATCTCGCATTTCTCGACATCAATCCGCTTGTGATGGGGCACACGCTGGTGATTCCCAAGAAAGAGGTGGACTATATCTTTGACCTTGACGACGACACACTGGCGGGACTTCACCTGTTTGCCAAGAAAGTCGCGCTCGCCATTGGAAAATCATTTCCATGCGAACGCGTCGGCGTCGCCGTCGTCGGTCTGGAAGTACCGCACACGCATGTGCACCTCGTGCCGATCAATAGTATGGACGATCTGAACTTCACACGGCCCAAACTAAAACCCTCGCAAGACGAGTTGAAGGCGGCAGCGCAGAAGATACGTGCTGCACACAGTAATTGACTTAAGCCTTTTTTAATTACCTCCCCATTTCTCTCCTAGGGAGAACCAAGATTCAACTTCCTCAACTTCCGGGAAGTTTTGAACTTCCCGGAAGTTGC
>CAYMWA010000036.1:24052-26816 GCA_964393795.1 uncultured Roseivirgaceae bacterium | reverse complement strand
GCAGCTCCGGTGTACAAATCACTAACTTGCAACCTGCAACCTGCAACCTGCAACCAGGCCTACCCTCGACACGTGAACCGTACGCTAAGCTAATCCCCGGCAACCACTACGCGAGCCGAATCACTCCTCCTTCAAACTCTCCACCGGATTCACCGAAGCGGCTCGCACTACGTGGTAGCCAACGGTCAACAGGGTGATGACAAATGCCAGCAACGCCGACATCACAAAGGTCGGCCACTGTGCTTCAAGTTCAATCCGATAAGCGAAATTCTGCAACCAGTCGCTGGTAAAGTACCAGGCGATGGGAAAGGCAAGGACCATCCCGATGCCGACAAGCACGAAGAACTCCCGGGAGACCAGCGCCACCAGATGCTGTACGCTGGCGCCAATTACTTTGCGTACCCCGATTTCCTTGGTGCGCTGTTCAGTAGTGAAGGCGGCAAGCCCCAGCAATCCCAGACAGGCAATGACTATGGTCAGTATCGAAAATACGGTAAAAATCTGACTGCGTTTTTCATCCGCCTTGTACTGGGAATCAAAGTCGGCATCCAGGAATTCGTAAGCAAATGTGTAAGTCGGAAAGACCTCCTTCCATGCCTGTTCGACCGACTTCAGCGACTGACGAACATCACCTTCGCCAGTGCGCACGAAAACGTTTCCACTCTGGAGCTGGAGCAGGATCATCAACGGCTCAATGGCATCGTAAAGCGAATTTTGGTGATAATCTTTGATGACACCGACCACGCGCTTCTCCACATCAGGCTCGTCGCCACCGTCGAAAATGAATTTCTTGCCGATCGGATTGTCCCACGACATCCGCGCTACCATCGCCTCGTTGACGAGTACCGCGTACGTGGTGTCGGAGATGACATCCCTTGAAAAATCACGACCTTCCACAATAGTCATCCCAAGTGTCTTGACAAAATCATAATCCGCCGCAAAAAGGTCGACGCCACGATCAACCAGCTTTCCGTCATTGTCTTCTACTTTCAACAACAGTTTGCCAATTCCCTGACCGGGAGAAGAGGACGCCATCCCCACGGAAGCAACATCAGGGGATTGCTTAAGGCGATCGACAAGCACGCGCGACTTTTCCCGCAGCGCCTGTTCATTCAGACTCAGTCGTATAACGCGTTCTTTTTCAAATCCCAGGTCTTTGTTGCGCATGAATTGAAGTTGGTTGTAGACGATCAGCGTCGCGATCAACATAAAGATTGAAATGCCAAACTGAAACACCACGAGTACCTTACGAAAGACCGCATTCCCTCCCCTTGCTGAAACCTTGCCTTTCAGCACGTTCACCGGATTGAAGCTCGACAAGTAAAAGGCAGGATAGCTGCCTCCCACAATTCCTACGAAGAAAACGATCGCCAGCAAGCTCACAATGACGGGCCATTGCAGAATGAAGGAAAAAGGGAGTGTCTTGTTAGCGAGTTGATTGAAGAAGGGCAGCAACGCATACACCAGTATGACGCTGAGCACAAGGGCAGTGAGCGCAATCACGACCGATTCAGTAATAAACTGTGCGATCAGCTGAATGCGTTGGGAGCCCATCACCTTTCGAACGCCGACTTCCCGGGCGCGACTGACCGACCGTGCCGTTGCAAGATTCATGTAGTTGATACACGCAATAATCAACATGAACAGCGCAACCGACATGAAGATATAAATATAGGAGATGTCACCTCCCGCCTCCGCCTCATCCTGGATCTTTGAATAAAGGTGGATGTCAAGAATGGGTTGCAACTCATACTTTATGGTGATGCCAAACTGTTCAAATATAGGATCGACCTTCTCCTCAATTACTTTGTCCAGGCTCGCATACATCTTTGAAAGGTCATATCCTTCGGGAAGTTGGACGTATGTAAACACTCCGAAGTTTCCCCATGATCCCTGGAAATCAGGGCGCGTATTGCGCGAAATGAGGGCATCAAAAATAAAATGCGAATTCAGCGGAACGTCGTGCATGATGCCCGTAACTTTGAATTCTTCTCCTTGCTGATTTTGAATGGACTGCCCCAATGCTCCGGAGATATCGGAGAAATATTTGGCTGCCGTCGTTTCGGTTAAGACAATTGAAAAGGGATTATCAAGAGCCGTTGCAGGATCACCGTACATGAATGGATAGGTGAACATATCAAATACGGTGGAGTCCGCGAGGTAGAAGTCTTCTTCGTAAAACTGTTGTTCACCGTTCTTGTACTGGGTCCGTCCCGTGCCGAAAAAGCGAACGGCGTTTTTCACCTCCGGGTAATTGAGTTGCAATTCCTCGGCGAGCGGTATCTGCGCCACCGCCCACGTAAAAGCGTTGTCGGGTTCCTTGATGTTCGACACGACGCGATAAATGTTTTGCGCGTTCTTGTGGTAGCGGTCGAAGCTAAGTTCGTGCAGGATATACAGGAACAAAAACAGACTGCAGGTGATCCCGATCGTAAGTCCGAGAATGTTCAGCACGCTATAGCTCTTGTCTTTGACAAGGGTTCGAATGGAGACTTTGAGAAGATTTCTGAGCATATGGGTGGGGATAGCTTTTAGGGAGACGGTTGGCGCAGCAAATGGTTTGATCGGTCCATGGCAATTTACATGCCGCGGGAATAACATCCCCAAACCGCTATTCCCGCGCATGTGCAGTTAATACCCCTGTCCGAAAATCGAATTATCCGTCCATAAACGGACGGTTGGTGCTCGCTGATAAGAGACGCGATTGGTGTTGAAGGGTGGAGTCCGTGCGGGGAGGCGGGGAGTTGCAGGTTACAGGTTACAG
>CAYMWA010000036.1:22086-23952 GCA_964393795.1 uncultured Roseivirgaceae bacterium | reverse complement strand
TGCAACTCTGCAACCTGCATCCCTCCCGGCCCTTCGACAAGCTCAGGGACCGGCGTCTTGCAACCTGCAACTCCCGCCACTACTCACGGAGTTCATCCCTTCGACAGCTTCCCGCCTCTACGCGCGAGCCCTGCAAAACAACCTACAAACCAACAACCAACAAACCGGCAACCGGCAACCTTTTTCACCCCGCCCAGCCTTCGCGATCGAGGCTGCGGTATTGGATCGCTTCGGCGAGGTGTTCGGGCTGAATCTGTGCGCACCCGGCAAGGTCGGCGATGGTGCGCGCTACTTTCAGGATGCGGTCATACGCCCTGGCCGACAATCCCAATCGTTCCATGGCGACCTTTAACAAATTGTTCCCGGTGTCGTCGAGCGCGCAGACTTTCTTCGCAACGTTGGTCGGCATCATCGCATTGCAATGAATACGCTTATGGTTTCCAAAGCGATGCGTTTGGATCTCACGTGCGCGTATCACCCGTTCACGAATGACTTCGCTGCTTTCCACTTTGCGGTTGGCCGTCATCTCGTCGAAACTCACGGGCACGACCTCTACATGGAGGTCAATGCGGTCGAGTAACGGACCGCTGATCTTACTGAGGTAACGCTGCACGACGCCGGGGCCGCAAACGCAATCTTTCTCGGGATGCGTGTAGTATCCACAAGGACAAGGGTTCATGCTGGCAACAAGCATGAAGTTGGCCGGGTATTCAATCGACACTTTCGCCCGTGAGATGGTGACGCGTCGTTCTTCCATCGGCTGCCGCATTACTTCAAGTACGGTGCGCTTGAACTCCGGCAACTCGTCGAGGAAGAGCACACCATTGTGTGCAAGCGAGATCTCGCCCGGTTGCGGATGGCTGCCACCGCCGACGAGCGCCACATTCGACACCGTGTGATGTGGCGACCGGTAAGGACGTGTAGTCAGCAGCGCCGTCTCACGCGAAAGCTTGCCGGCGACTGAATGAATCTTCGTGGTCTCCAACGCTTCATCAAGCGTCAAGGGCGGAAGGATCGTAGGCAGGCGTTTGGCGAGCATGGTCTTGCCGGCACCTGGAGGGCCGATCATAATTAAGTTATGCCCTCCGGCGGCGGCGATCTCAAGTGCGCGTTTGATGTTCTCCTGTCCCTGCACATCTTTGAAATCCGTATCGTAGGCGTTTGATTTTGTAGCGAAGAGTTCGCGTGCGCGAACTTTGAGCGGCGAAATCGAAACCTTCCCCTCGAGGAACTTGATCGCTTCAGTCAGGGTATGCACGGGAAAGACATCGAGTCCATCGACGACAGCTGCCTCGCGCGCATTGGCTGCGGGAATGATCAACCCTGGGAAATTTTCGTGGCGGGCCTGAATGGCGATGGGCAGCACACCCTTGATCGGCCGAAGCGCACCGTCAAGCGCCAACTCACCCATGATAATATATTGATCGAGTCTATCGGTGGATATCTGGCCCGAAGCTTTAAGAATACAAAGGGCAATGGGGAGATCGTAGGATGAACCTTCTTTTCGTATGTCGGCAGGCGCCAGATTGACAACGGTCCTTTCGCGCGGCATCCAGTAGTTGAGGTGCTTGAGTGCCGATTCGACACGGAGCTCGCTTTCCTTCACCGCGTTGTCGGGCAGGCCGCTCATGAAAAACCGTGTACCTTGTCCTACGTTTACTTCTATAAGAATGGTGCGCGCATCGACGCCATGAACGGCACTTCCAAAAGTCTTGGCCAGCATAAGCATTCAGGTTGAGAGGGAAACCTATAGAAGCGAATCGCGGGAATAATCTCACGTTCACTTCAATAACATAAACACGGCATGGCCGGATCATTAATCCGACCTGCCGAAGGTAAGTTAGGAAGAAAAGAGGTTGAAACCAA